>NZ_JBQQCN010000036.1:0-36255 GCF_052246795.1 Halobacillus sp. K22
TCAGCCCTTCCCCTACCTTCCGGAAGGTAAGGTACTATGGCTTCGGCTGACTTCTGATGGTTCAGCGATTCCTTAGGAATCGGTTACCGCATGTGTACGGCTTGTCCATCAGACCTCCCCGGGTAAAAGCATAAACTTCCTTTCCATATCCCCGCCTCATTTACTGCCTGCCCCTTTGGTCGTTGGGGTTTCGTCTTGTTATGCAGACTCACCCCAGACAGACAGCCTTCTATGAGATTCGTGTTCCTCGGGGCGGAAATTTGTCTCCGGCTTCCTTCAGATTCCAGGTCTCCCTGGACACCCTTGCCTTTGACTAACGGCTACAACGACCTTCGCCGCTCGGGACTTGAACCCTAGAGTTTATACCCCTGCCGGGCACACATAGATAACCCCCATTTCTCTAAAGGAATGGGGGTTCATTTTGAACAGTATTTAGCTACAGCCTGCTGCAGCGAATGCATATAGTTAATTTCGGGCGGAAGCTTTAACTCATTTAGTTCTTTAGCTTGATGGGGCTGGATGCCTATAATGCTTATATCCAAACCCATATAAAAGAGGGACTTCATCATATCCGACAGCACACGAATCCCTTCTCTGTTAAATTCTCCCACTGCTGTGAAGTCAAAAAGCAGCCGGTCAATTCCCTCTCTCTGAGAGGATTTCAGTAAGCTCTCTTCCACAGCATACATTTTCTCTGTAGTGATATCTCCAAACAAGGGAATTGTAGCTGTATCTGGTGAAAGTACAATAAATGGAGCAGATAAACGATTGCTTTGTTCGATCGCTTCGTCTAATTTCTCCTTCTCTTCAAGGAGTTCAAAATTTGTTTCATTTAAACGGCCTCGAAGCTGAGTTAAAGTCTGGTTAACCTTAGACAGCTCTTCGTCTTTTACATGTAACAAAACTTCAGCGTATAAATCATTTTCCCATGAAACGTACATATCAGCAGTTTTTATCGTATCCTGCTCATTCACAGGTTTTAAGTGCACTTCTAAAGATGCTTTTTGAATTTCAGGTTTTACTGAGTCTTTAATTTTTGCGTGGCTTGAGTCGTCAAAAATATCAAGCAAATATTCTTTTACACCGTGCAAGTCTCCTGCTTCTTTGGAATAAGCATAAATAATAAAGTTTTTATTGATACGATAGTAAGGAAGCGGAAAAGTACGATCAACTTGTTTCATTTATCACGCCTTCCCTTCCTTCGTTAAACCATTGATATAAATGATTTAAATCTTTAACCACCATAACTTGAGCAGATTCAAACTCATCCAATTGAAATTTCTTAGCCATGCGCCCTCCAATCATAATCAGAGGTCTCCACTCCAATTCCGTAAAACGGTGGATAACTCCTTTTAAAGCTGGCAGACGATATGACAAAGCTGCTGATAATCCAATGACATCCGGACGGAACTTTTCAATTTGGCTCATGGAGTGATCCATTGATAAATTCGGTCCAAGATATCTTACTCTCCATCCTTGCTCTTTAAATGTGTCCGCCACCATCTTTAACCCAATATAATGCTGCTCTTCTTCCACTCCAAAAAGAAGGGCTTTATAGTTCTTTTGATGTTTCCTTTTAACCGGTTTGAAATCGGATTCTAACCTGGAAAGAGAAAAATCACAAATAGCCGTGGCCAAGTGCTCGTCAGCTACAGTTATTTTATTTTTCTCCCATAAATCTCCTATATAATACATGGCAGGGGTAATAATCTCTTCATAGAGGAAGGCTTTCGAATGAACCTTTATAAGCTCTTCCATATATTCTAAAGCCCCCTCTTCATCTCCACTTAAGAAGTACTGGGCTAGTTGTTTATGTTGTTCATTCACACCTATACACCTCTTTATTTTAAACGAGTACGCAAATAATCAAGGGCTTGCTGCAAAAACTCTATAAATACTTTCTTTTCATATGAATCCTCAAGCTCGGACTGATCCAATAGACGCATCAGCCGTTCATAATTATCAATGATTAAATCAGTACCTACATCCCTTGCTGTCAAGATACTGTTCAGCCATTCCGTATAATCTATGAAAAATTTAACACTATCCATTTCGTATGCGGTCTTTAAGTGGTCTAGGTGGTGATAATTGTCTTCTTCCGTTCGGTCCCTTCCATGTTGACCAAACTTGCCCCAAAGGTATGGATAATCACTATAAATCTCTGTAACGACTTGTTGTACTAAATGCTCTTGCTCCACTTTCTTCAATGAGCGACCACCTCATACTTGGAAACCTTCGGTACAATGCCCCGTAACTCTGGATCAGGATATTTGCGTTCCAATTCATGGATTTTCTTAAACTGATCGCTTCTTGCCCAATTTAAGTAAGCATCCTTGGATTCCCATTCTAAATGCACAGTTAATTCTCCAGGCTTACGTTCTTTTTGAAGTAGTTGAAAAGAAATAAACCCTTCGGCCTGATCCACCAGACGAGATCGTTTTTTATATATATTAATTAATTCTTCCGCTTTATGCTCTGGCACTTCTACAGTAGAGTCAACCACAAACATCATAAGATTCCCCAATCTTTTCACGTTTTCGATAAATACTATTTTATCATACTAATGAAAAGTATGTATAATAGATCACCCTTGATCTGTCCTGCATAGGACTTAAACGACTTTATAAGACAAAATACAAGAAAAGAACTCAAAATGCACCGAAGGGATTAATACAATAATTAGCGAAGGCGTAATATAGGACATTATTGAGGAGGCGAAATCATTGAAAGAATTTATTTTGAACAACCTTAGTAGGGTTAAAGCTGAATTACTATACTCAGAAGCATGTGAGAAACATTCAAGAATTAACCAACAATCCAGATTAGCTGGTATGGAGCTCGCCTATTCAAATATGTTGTTTATATGCACGGGCAACCAAACATTTATTGATTTTAAAGATAAAGAGCAGGCAAAGAAATTTGTGGATCAGTCCGTGAAACAACATGTACGGAAAGGATTCCGTGTTGGTAATGAAGCTCTAGATAAATTGTTAATTATGAAGTACCTGCCTGACAACGCAAGATACTAAAAAAGACGCCAGGGCATCCCGGCGTCTTTTCCAACTATCTTACTATTTGATGACTTCATCGATCACATGCATTTCTTCATGATCGAGCAGATTTTTATTGACCATATCTTCGGCTTCTTTATTCATATTATCCTGTAAATCTTTTAACTCTTCTTTATCACCGACGAGATAAAATCTTTCCCATTCGTATTTCTTAGCCAGCTTATCAATCTTAGGAGCAACGCTCTTATACCAACGGTAACGGTTGTGTTCAAAGCGTTCCTTATACTCGTCTCCCTGGGAAGATTTAGCTCCTCCAGAACCCATAGATGGCTGGGCACGATGAGGGCCCTGGTGTTGTCTCCAGTCTTCTGTATTCAAATCAAGTTCGAATATTTGAGTATCATTCAACATGCCTAGTTCTGCATCAATTACTTTAATTTGTTGCTTCTGCGTTAATACAATTCCCGTTTTAGGGAAGGATTGACGCATTTCTTTTAGTTGATCCAGTACTGGAGTTTCTTCCCAATAAAATTCTGTTTTAACAGGCATTTGGAAGCGTTCGGCAAACCACACGGTATCATCTGCTGTCGCAAACAAAACTACACTTTTAGCAAAGTGCTGTTCATTTTCTTCAATGAACTGCTCTACCTTTTCCTTCACTGCCCAATAATTTCGTTTTTCCTCTGAATCTCCATCTTCCTGAAGATAAGATTCAAAGTTATTTAATCCATTTTTCAAGTGTATCTTCCATTCCCCGCCTTGTTGCTCCGGGTCAGAAGGGTCGGTGTTTAAATACATTGAAAATACTTTTTGTGGTTTCTCTAAATGAACTTGCTCTAGTTTTTTAATTTCTTTATTTAAATCCATAAAACAGCGACTCCTTTCAAGTGCTAAATTAACTTCTAGGAGTTATGTTTCCTGAAATAGGGGCGCTTAAACTCTATTCCTATAATTTTATTTGTTATTCTTTATTTTCTTTGGCATCCAATTGTTTTTCCAATTCTCTGACTTCATTATAAAAAAGGGATTCCTCTTCTTTTGAAAGCTGATCATTTCCATAACGGACTTTTTGGTATAACTGGATATTCTCTGCTTGGAGTTCAACTCGCTCAAACCAATATTGGATGGGCTCATTATACTTGCGACCGTATCCATGTTTTCGAGCGTATTCCTCAAATTTTAAAAATCTTTTTCTTACTGGACTATCAGCCGGGCTTCGTTTGAATCGCCAAACTGAATCATTATTTTCATCATTATACGGAAGCTCATAGCTCTTATAAGTTAACCGTTGTACATTCGCCTGGTGAGTCCTTCTCTTTTTTCTTAAACGGTACATAATATATAAAATGAGAACAATACCAGCAATCAGTAAAAAAATGGTCCCCGTCTGCGCAGCCTCAGCTAGCTGTTGGGAGGGTTCGCTGTTTTTTAAAGGAGGAGAGTCATTAGGATCTCGAAGTATTTCAGTTGTGTTTTGATCCTGATTTAATTTTTCTATAGGCTCAATTTCGGATACTTCAAATCCTGTAAGCTCTAATAAATAGAAAAATCCCTGGACTCCTTTCAAAAATACTGTTGAGAGTGCCTGCCATGAACTTGAAATAATGAACCTTAGTGGTTGAAATAATGCAACTAAACCAGAGACTCCAGCTGCAAAACCTACTATGAGAATGACTAATCTCTTTTTGCCTTCTTTACGATCATTTTTGGATACCTCCAGGTAATGAGAGAAAAAATAACCAAGGAGAATAACACAGTACTGCAATGCTAAAATAACCACAATATCTGTCTGAGCAAAGAAGAGCATACACCCAAAAGCCGTAATCGTAGAAAATAAAAGCATAAATCTTTCGTTTTCTCGATCAGCTTCCTGTTCATGCAGCAGATAACGCCAAACCAGAAAGCCAGAAAGCATAATGCTAAACACCAGTGGGATTCCAGTGATTACACCTATTCCAACTAATAATGTAGAGACAATACTGACGGGAAGTAAGCTGGAAGATATCCTGGAGGCTCCAAGAAAGAAGAAGAGCGACAGGGTGACTACTGTTAAAAATGAGAAAAGAGGAACCTGGAGAGAAATCCAGCTCCACTTCCCCATAAGAAATAGGAAAAAGAAAAAGGCCAGACCTTCACTTACATACTGATATGACATTGTGACTAACTTATTCCCATTGATCACACATACGCCCCCTTATAAGACAAAGGCACTAAAACAGCTTGGCTGTCTTCTACTTGCACTTGAAATACTCTCAATCCTTTCCTGCTCCACTCTCTTATGTATCGATAAGTATGCTCAGGTATATCCCCAAGAATGATAATAGTTTTCTTTTTGTAAAGCTGGTGATGTAATCTATGCATCAATTCCTCCGCTGGCATAAACAACTGATTGACCTGGATCCTGGCCAATAACTCCAACGATTCTTTCAATTGCTGATACCCACTGCCTTCGGGCTGATAAAAATATGGGCGATCATGCGGTCTCCTCATATTGACTAACATTTCGAAATCATATTTATTCTGTGCGGCAAAATGACACAGGTAACTGGCATAAGATAATAGATCTTCTATGTGCCTCGATATATGTTCATTCCCGAGTCTGGTTTCCTGAGTTACATTGACCATGATCGTCCAGCTTACATCTACTTGTCGCTCATAGACTTTCGTTTGCAACGTTCCTGTCTTAGCACTTGCTTTCCAGTGAATACGATGAAACGGGTCAGAAGATACATAATCCCTGGTTCCTACTGGAGTAAGTAAATCCTCAAACGGCGAAAACGAGGCCCTCTGCTCGCCTGGCGCCACTTGAAATACTTCTTCTATTCCATATACCGGTTTTTGAATAGGATATATGACTACCTCCGTTTCGTAGAGAGGCAGAAAATCCATTGATATCGGAGTGAATTTTATTAAATGTGGGAAGCGATATTGAATATTTGTGACCTTAGTAACTCCGCGTTGTACAGCTTTGATAGGAAGTCTCACTTCCTTTTCTCCTTCGCTCATTAATGATAGAGGAACTGAATATTGATAACCCTTCGAACTTTTTCTTATAAAAGTATCATCAGCCCTTATGTTCGAGTTGCTCGAAAAGGATAATCTGCCGTTTAATACAGGAGCTTTTGATTTATTTCTAAATCTGAACCGAAGTTCTGTATCTTCTCCAGGAAATAACCTAATAGAGGTTCTGTGATTTAGCAGCTCCAGTTCCGATCCACTGTATCCGTCATACCATTTGCTCGCAAGCGCAACTATTATAAGCAAACTCGTAGGAACCAGAAGAATGGATTGATTGAGAAAGACACTTAACACTCCTGTCAACAGGATCATCGCTAATAGAAAGTCATAATATTTATGATTTTCATAACCGAGATCTTTCTTCCACTGGTTCAACTTAAATCCCCTGCTTCTACAGGGACGGGTACCTGTTCAATAATTTCACTCACGACCTGGGAGTTGTTTTTTCGAATCGCCCCTTCCATGGAAAGGATAATACGATGTTCAAAAACATAAGAAGCCAGCTCTTTTATATCCTCGGGAGTCACATAATCCCTACTATTTAGTAATGCTTTAGCCTGACAGGACCTCATAAAAACTAAGGCTCCTCTAGTGCTTACACCTAATTCAATATCGTGATTATGCCTGGTTAAACGCACGAGATCCAGTAAATAATTCATCGTATCGTCAGCAATTGTCACTTTTTTCACTTCTTCGCGCAAAGCCAGAATATCCTCAATATGGAGATCAGCCATTAACTCATCCAACGGCTCATCCATTTGGTAGGTCCTCAGAATGTTTTTTTCTTCATCGGCTGAAGGATAGCCCATATCGATCTTAAACATAAATCGGTCGAGCTGAGCCTCTGGTAAGGGGAACGTCCCGTGGCTGCCTTCGATTGGATTCTGAGTAGCAATCACAAATAATGGAGGAGTAATTTGTAGTGTGGTTCCATCTACCGTCGTCTGCTTCTCTTCCATAACCTCCAAAAGACTGGACTGAGTTTTAGGAGTAGCACGATTTATTTCATCTGCCAATAGAATATTTGTCATTACAGGGCCTTCTCGAAGCTCAAATTCCTGGGTTTTAGGATTGAAAAATTGAATACCGGTCACGTCACTTGGAAGCACGTCCGGTGTAAATTGAACACGGGTGAACTTACCGTCCATAATCTTAGCAAAACTTTTGGCTAATTTTGTCTTGCCTGAACCAGGAACACTTTCCAGCAGCACATGGCCATCTGCAAGTATTGCTGTAAACAGCAACTCTATCACATGTTCCTTTCCTAATATCACTTGGTTAATGGATTTCTGCGCTTTCCTTACAGCATCTTCTTTTATAGCCACACTTCATTTCCCCCTTAAGTATATATACCTATCTAATCGTAACATATTTCTGACAATTCGTTTTTACATGAAAAAACAACCTGTTCTTTGGAGAACAGGTTGTTTTTATAAGAATAGTTATTCAGCTGTCCATTCATCAATGACATCCTGGTTTTCATCAATCCAGTTTTGAGCACCTTCTTCAGGTGTTTCTGCTTCGTTTAAAGCAGCCATTAGACTTCCAAGTTGTTGGTCATCCATCTTGAAGTTGTCAAACCATTTTACAACCGTAGGGTTGTCTTCTTCCAAACCTAGACGGGTAGCGTATGAAATATCTTCTGATTCTCCATATACTCCTTTTGTATCTTCAAGGAACTTAAGATCCATTTCTGCAAATACCCAGTGAGGTTTCCAAAGCGTTACAACAATTGGTTCTTCATCTTCAATGGCGCCTTTAAGTTCTGTCGTCATTGTTGGACCAGATGAAGCGGCAAGTGAATAATCTAAGTCATATTCATTAATAGCATCCTCAGTTAATGACATCAGACTTGCCCCGGCATCAATTCCCACAATTTGATTCTCATCAAATGCATCTGTAGTTTTTAAATCTTCTATCGTATTTACGTCTTCCATGTATGTTGGTACGACAAGGCCTAGTTCTGTACCTTCATACCAGGTTTCACGCCAATCAATTTCTTCTTCATACTTATCATAGAAAGCTTTATCTGTATTTGGCAGCCAGATTTCCATCCCGATGTCTAGATCTCCGGAAGAAAGGGCTTCATATAAGAATCCTTTTTCTACTTGTTTAAGCTCAACGTCATATCCTTTTTCTTCTAAGACAATTTTCCACATATTTGATACAGCCACGTTTTCAGCCCAGTTATTCATACCAATACTTATGGAACCTTTTTCTTCGGTGGATTCACCGTTATCTGATCCACCATCACCATTTCCACCTTCAGCGTTCTCGGAGTCGTCTCCTCCTCCACAAGCGGCAAGCACAAGCACGATTCCTAAGAATAGTGCAGGAAGCCATTTACGTAAATTACTCATTAAAATCCTCCTTTAGTAAGTTTCTTGATGACTTTAGTCTTGATTATATTTTCATATTATAGCATAAACTATCTCAAGTTCAAACAATTTTAACTGTACAAAAAACATTAATAGTTTGTCCTATATGAGATTTAAATCCTTACAGTCACCCCAGCCCTCCAACATCTGGATGACCTGAGGTGACAGTATATGACAATTATTTATTTTGATTTTTTGTGAGCGCGACGGTCAGCTGCTTTACTTCTTTCTTGAGCTTCCATATCTTCGCGATCCGCAAGCTCTTCAGAAAATTCAACGTCAATCCCTGGGTGCTTCTGATCTTTAGGTGTTTGAGGAAGTCGTTGTTTCTTCTTCCCTTTGCCACTGTTGTGTTCATCTCTTCCCATTAGAATTACCCTCCTTTATGTTGATCATTTCTATTATTTACAACTAATATCCTTAATATTCTCTTGATAGTATCTAATGAAATAAAAAACCTCAGGTCATCCATTTTCTGGATGACCTGAGGTTCTATTTATTTCTATATTAATGTTGCTGGATAGTTTGTGTTTTTGAGACACCTCTAGTAATGGAGAAACAGCCGGCAGCCAGAGCAAGAAGGACAAATAATCCCCCCACAGTAGCGTTATGAATGACTGAAGTTTGCTCAATTACTAATCCACCGACAGTTGAACCTAATGCAATCCCTAAATGGAGAGCAGAATTGTTCAAACTTTGCTGTATATCAGACGTTTCAGGTGCAGTAACAACGAGATAATTTTGTTGGGCTGGAGTGATTGCCCAGCTTAGAGCACTCCAGAATACCATAACAATTAAGAATAAAGGTAAAGAAAAAGTAACATACGGAATAATAAAGATTGCTAAAGCAAACAAAACGGTAATTCCTATGATGCTCTTCTCGGAACCCCATTTGTCTGCGGCCATACCGCCTATTCCGCCTCCTGAAACTGCAGCTACACCGAAGATAAAGTAAGCAATACTTACCCATGCTGGATCCAGTCCCATGGTTGATTTTAAAAATGGTGTCAGATACGCATATAAAGTCAGGTGCCCTGTTAAAAACAAGAAGGAGGTCAATTGAGCAGAGAAGATTTTTTTATCTTTCAAAGAGCGCATCTGTTCCTTAATTGAAATTACAGGCTTAGGCTTAATTCGTTCCAAGGTAAATGCCACGACAATCATGGAGATTAATGTAAGTATGGAGATTAATAAGAATGTAACTCGCCATCCAAATGCATTGCCTATGGTTAAACCTATTGGCACACCCAAAACAAGTGATCCACTAATCCCCATAAAAATAATACCGATAGCACGACCTCGGTATTGTTTCTCAACTATGGCAGACGAAATCGTCACACCTAATACGACTAACAAAGATCCACTAGCTGCCGTTAAAACCCTTGCGGTCATAAGAATAGCGTAAGAGGGACTCCAGTAAGCCACCATGTTCCCTATGAAAAATATGAATAAAGTCCATAGCATCAACTTTTTTCTTTCTAGTTTGGCTGTAGCTGTTAAAAGTACGGGCGAGGCCAGAGCAAAAACTAAAGAAAAAATTGTGATTAATAAACCAGCTTGTCCCAGAGATATACGCAAATCAGCAGCCACCAGGTCTAAGGTTCCCCCGATAATTAGCTCAACAGTCCCGACTACAAAAGCAACAATAGCCAGCATATATACTTTTTTATTCATTTATATAAAATCCTCTCTAATTAGGTTACCACCACAATAGTAACCATCAACCAATGTAAATACAAGAGAAAATATGCTAGTATATTTACGCCACGACTTATTCCATGTATTCTTAAACAAGAAGCTTTGGACAAGGGGAATCTATTATGTTACAAAAATTCGGTTTCACTCAGTACGAAAGCCAGGTTTTTGAAGTTTTGTCCGCAAGCCATCAGCCCATGGATGCAAGTACGATTGTTAGATATTCTCAGGTTCCGAAGTCAAAAGTTTATGAAGTGCTGAATCGGATGGTTGAAAAAGGGATCATTTTAAGTTCTTTTACTGAGCGAAAAAAACTTTATAATGCTGTTCCACTTGAAGCAATTATCGAAAACCTGACAGACGAGTTTCAAGCTAATGTGGAAGATCTGAGGAATAAAGAATACACTCACCGTCCGGTGGACGATCGTGTATGGACGGTTAAAAACAGCAGAACGATTACATCTTTAACGAAAGAATTAGCAGAGAATGCTAAATCCAGCATTTGCTTATCAGGATGGAGTGATCATTTGAAGGCCTTCACCCCCTTGCTTAAACAGAAAAAAGATGAGGGCGTTACGGTGGAAATTTTGTCTGTAGGAGAACTGGAGAACTCACTTCCAAATACTCATGTGCTAATTCCGAATGAAGGTCATGATGCTCTTGAAAGGTACCAACTGTTGATTGTTGATGAAAAAGAGATATTGTTCGCGGGGATTGAACAGGGGGATTGGCAAGGAATACAAACTCTTTCCAGATCTCTTGTGAAGTTCTTCACTGAATTCTTTTACCACGACGTGGCTCTTACTGAAATAACAAAAAAATATGAAGACACTCTTATGGAAGATGAGAGTATTAAGCAGATTCTTATGAAACTTAGATATTAAAAACACCTCAGGTCTCCTGCTTGCGGAGCCCCGAGGTGTAATCATTATACCTTCTCAACTACGTACGCTTTTTTCTCACGAAAGTATTTTTCTCCGTCTTCAGCAGAATGCTCAAAGAACCCTTCAAATACATCGACAACTTTATATTGGCGTTCAGGATCTGTAAACAATTGTGATTCATTGTTTGATAGAACAACGACATCGGTTGTGGAAACAAAGCTGTCTAATTCTTTTGCTAAATAGTTTTGACCTACTTCTACATTACTTAAACGATGTTGTGACATTTCTTAATTCCACCTTTCATATAAGGATGGTTTCCCCTTAAAGTAAACTGCGAAACATAAGAATGTTAATGGATACTGTTTTATTAGCAGAAATAATTTATCGCCTACACCTTATATTAGAATAATGGAAAGTCTTTTCTGAATTTACATTAGCCGCTAGGTATGAAGAGGGCTGAGGAAACTTTGCAAATAACTCGACACAGGACTGGTTTTAAAGCTGCCAAATAAAGCAGGGTGTTTCATCGTACTTTCTTTTTCCAAGAGTCCTCCTCAGTCTTCCTCCTTTTCTATTTGATTTATGCCTTGCCCATGCTGCTACAATATTATAAGGTCAAGGCTTCAAGGATGTAATCCACAACTTGAAGTTCTATCGAGAAGCCATGGTTTAGCGGCTAGCTCCAGGTCCTAAAGCCTTTAACATAGGATAAAAACCACATCTTTATGTATGGAACCACTTGAAAGTACATTATTTCGAATTAAAGAAACAAGATGAGGGTATATGTGTTAGGAAAGTGGAAATTTAAACACCAACACCGCCTGACAAACCCCCTCGGTAAAAATAAATGCCGCTTAACATTATTAGCAAATTATTTGTAAAAATATTAAAATAGGTTGAGAATGGGTAAGCCAGTTAAAAGCCCATCTTGTATTATAAATGAGAAAACAATAGAAAGAAGGGACCGGTCTCATGACTATATAAACCGTCAATTTATGAGACTGTGTTTTTATCATGATAGAGGTGTAAACTTGTTAGAATATAAAGTATTTAGTGAAGAACCTACCAAACCATATGTACTCTTACTTCATGGAATAGGGGGAAGTGCCAACATTTTTTTCCCTCAAATAAAAGAATTTAAAAAACATTTTAATGTTGTCGCTGTACACTTAAGGGGACATAAAGGTTCGCCAGGAGTTTATTCACGCTCGAACTCGTTTTCTTTTAAAGAGGCTGCGGAGGATGTTATTGAGGTGATGGATGAACTACGAATAAAGAAAGCACATTTCGTTGGGGTATCTCTTGGGACTGTTATCATCCACCAGTTGTTATCCACAGCCCCTAACCGCGTAGAAACCGCCGTCATGGGAGGAGCTATAACTAAAGTCAACATTATATCCAAACTGCTCCTTACTTTAGGGAAACTTGCGAAGAACGTGATGCCTTATTTATGGCTATACTCTTTATTTGCCCGAGTACTGATGCCTAGAAAAAATCATAAAGAATCAAGAGATGCCTTCATAAAAGAAGCTTCCCAAATGAAACGAGCTGAATTTTTAGGATGGTATGATATAGCCCCTAGCGTAGACACTACCTTTGCGAATGTAGAAAAAACTGCAGGATTTATTCCTAAACTTTACCTCATGGGCAGCGGCGACCGAATGTTTAAAAAAGATATCCAGAAAGATGTAAAAAATATGTCGAATACAACGTTACTCTTTATTCCTAACTCTGGACATGTGGTGAACCTGGACACACCTGAAGTATTTAATGAATGCGCAATTTCATATATGCAAGCTAAGGGAGAAATCCACGCTTCAATATTAGAAGAAAAGACTCAAATTATAGGTTCATGAAGGAAAAAGAGGGCTGAAAAAGCACCTCTTTTTTCCTTTAAAAAAGTTATAAAAAAATAAACTTGCGAAGGGAAGAAATACTTCACCTGCAAGTTCAATATTGTCCAGTATTTTTTCTCTAGATGGATAGCAATCGTTTATGATACAGCAATATAATAAATTCTATCAGTAATTTGGGAAATCGCTTCGGAAAAAACTTTTTCTTATAAAACTTATCGTAGGCTTTTTTCAGGTCAGGCCAGTATTCACATTCATGAAGTTGAGTAAATCTAACCACATCAATCAGTATCACTTCGTTGTTCTGGGTTAGCATTATATTTCTCAGATGTATATCACTCGGAGTTAAGCCACGACTTCTCACAAATGTTAAGACTTCATCAACCTTTTGCACCATCTCCGGAGTAATACGTTTCCCAGTTGTTAGACATTCATAAAATGTAATACCTTCCACGTACTCCATAATTAAAAAGCCATCTCCAGCTTCAATTAAATGTGGAAAAAATACGCGGTTGGATAAGCGATTGTAAACCTCTGCTTCTCTAGCAGCTAAATGTTTATGAGCCGGATAAAAGACTTTGACCACCTGATTGATGTCCTTAATTTTAAAAACGGCCGCACTGCGCCCCTGGCCAACACACTCAAATTCTTCCGGAGAACTTACAATACGGTTATCTTTAAACACAATTTCCTCGACCAGATCTTCTATCTTTTTCATAATATCCCCTCTATGGAAAACCATTTATTCTTTATTTCCTATTATACCGGAGTTTACAAAAAAAGAATGGATTTTGCTTGTTCATATTAAATTTATGCTACTATATCATGTTAGTGAACAAACAAGAAAGCAGGAAGCTTAGAAGCTTTCTGCTTTCTTGTTCATGACATATTTATTTATTTTTTTCCATAAGGTCCTTCTGAGCTTGTCTTACTAATTCTTTCACCATTTGTCCTCCGATTGCTCCCCCAATTCGGCCAGCGTCCCGTGTACTTAAGTTTCCGTTATCATACGGATTTAATGGTATTCCTTTTTCTTCTGCCACTTCATACTTTGCATTTTCTGGCGTTTGAGTTTTCAGCAGTCTTTGCTTTAATTCATCCAACCCTTTTCTTGCACCTGGAACTAATATTTTTTTTCTTGCCATTTAAATAAATCCTCATTTCTTAAACTTATTGTAACGCTGGCGTGAAAGAGGTTTTCCTTCATGACTCTTTAAATTTCCATCTTGGTCCACTTCATCAATGTTACCGTCGATTGTTCCTTCTGTCATGGTGTCTGAAACTTGTTCGTGAGTGACTGCAAGACCTTGGGATGTCTCATCATTTTTCTCGTAGTCAGCTGGTTCATAGCTGCGTTCAGCTATCTCTTCTGTTTTTTGTTTTTTCTTCAAAATAAATACCTCCTTTGCATGCTCTTATCTTCTGCTCCTTTATTTAAATTCATTCGATGGTCATAAAATGAAAGGGTTTGGATAAAATTATCTTTATCACCCAAACTATAGGTGGAGGTGTTAAATGATGAGCAAAAAGAGTAATGCCGATAAAAGTAAGATCCCTAAAACTGTGAACCCTCAAGGTTTGACCGAGGACATAGCAGATCAGCAGCCAGATTCACAATTAGAACAAAAAGCTAAAAAAAGTAATACAAAAAGATAAAAGCTGACGTCTGACCGTCAGCTTTCTTTTAAAAACCTTGAAACTAACGAAATTGAAGATTCTTCGTCGTACATTTGATATATGGTTTGAGAAATACGGACGGGATCACCAAAAAAGAATCGCTCATAAAGTGTTTGTCGTGAACCGAACGAACTCATTGTCAGGTCCCAGGCTAAACGAAATAAGGCTACCCTTTCTTTTCCTTTACAATCCCCTGCCTTCAAGTAATGACTTAAGTCATCCCCCATCCTCGATTCGAACGTTTCTTCATGAGGAATGGTCATTAACCCGCTTGCGCCTAGCAGTTGAATTATTTCAATCAGACGAGGGTATAATTCCTGACTCTGATTAATTGCTACATAAAGTGGCTGCACAGAAGGGGTCATTATTCCATTGTTGTCAATCTCAGCCTGGTGTTCGGAGTAGTGAAGCAAAGCCTTTAAACTTTCCAACCCCTTCACAATCTCTACTACTTTGGCCTGAACATGCTGGTATTCACCAATATTGATGGTCTCCACAATCTGGTGAGCAACACCTAATAGAAATTCTAATTTAATGATTTGCCTGGAAATAATCTGGTGTAGCGTAAATGGAACAAATTTTCCTTTCTTATAAAATTCATTAGCCGCTCGTATATTATCATGCAGAAACACTCTCTCCCAAGGAACAAGTACCTCATCGAATATCACTACAGTATCCATTTCATCAAATCTGGATGAAAGAGGAAAGTTATATGAAGATTTGTCAATACTGAAGGATTCCCGGCAAATAAACTTCAAGCCTTTAGTATTGCTGGGAATGGAAAAACAATAGGTATGATCGCTTTCTTGTGCCCCGGGGGCAGAATAAACGATGATTTCGTCTGTTATACCGCCCTGAGTAGCCAGAAGCTTTGCTCCTCTTATGATAAGTCCCGCTTTTTCTCGGCGCACGATACGTGCATTTGTCACATCCTCCTCAAGAAAGGCCAGCTTTCCCCGATTAGTCTGAGGATTTACAAAAGCGTGCGTAAAGGTAAGATCTTTCTCACGCGCTTCTTCATAGAAAGATAACAGCCGATCTGGATAGCAATTCTCTTCTTCTGCTAGTAAACTTACTGAAGCGGCGAAGGAGGCAAGGACTGTATTCATATAATCGGGACTTCGCCCTAATAAACCTCCGGAAGAACGTGCCCAGCATTGAATCATTTGTCTTCTTTTTTCAAGATCTTCTTTCGTCTTCGGGATTAAATAAGACGTGCCGATCTCATTTCCTGTAGTATCTGACAAGAAAGTCAATTCTTTTTTATATTTCGGATGCAGCTGTAGATCATAAAGTTCGGCCTGAGTCTTGATTACTCCGCTAAATGCCGGATGACATGATAGTTTGCCTGTGACCTGCGCTCCGTCCAGCCAAATCTCTGCGTTTAAACCATCCACTCTTTTCTTGTACTCTTCCCCTGATATGGCAGGCATGTAATCACTCCTTTTGTCTGCGTACACACAAAAAATAGTTGATAACATACCTTATTACTTTGCATGGATTATGTGAAAAATCTCATACAAAAAGCCCACCCGTTTAAGGTGAGCCTTAAGGTTAGGACTGAGAAACCGTTTCTGTCGTAAATTGTTCGGATTCGGTAGAACCTTTTAATGCTGTAGTGGAAGATGTACCTCCGGATATAACTTGGGCTACCTCATCGAAATAGCCGGTACCGACTTCTCGCTGGTGTCTGGTAGCTGAATATCCGTAGGTCTCACTATTGAATTCTGCTTGCTGCAACTCTGAATAAGCTTCCATTCCACGGTCTTTATATTGTCTAGCTAATTCAAACATGCCGTGATTGAGTGCGTGAAAACCTGCAAGAGTTACAAATTGAAATTTATAACCCATCTCTCCAAGCGTTCGTTGAAAACTGGCAATCGTCTCGTCATCCAGTTTTTTCTTCCAATTAAAAGAAGGAGAACAATTGTAGGCTAGCAGCTTTCCAGGGAATTTTTCATGAATCGCATCAGCAAATCTTCTTGCTTCTTCTATGTTTGGTTCGGAAGTTTCACACCACACTAAGTCGGCATAAGGGGCATACGCCAACCCTCTTGCAATAGCCTGTTCTATTCCAGCTTTTGTTTTATAAAAACCTTCTGCCGTCCGTTCCCCTGTAAGAAATTCATCATCACTGCCATCCACATCACTTGTAATAAGATCAGCTGCATTCGCATCGGTTCGCGCTATAATAATAGTAGGAACACCCATCACATCCGCTGCAAAGCGTGCGGAAATTAAATTTCGAACAGCTGTTTGCGTAGGTAAAAGAACTTTACCGCCAAGGTGGCCGCATTTCTTCTCCGAGGAAAGCTGATCCTCAAAATGGACGGCAGAGGCTCCCGCTTCTATCATTCCTTTCATTAATTCAAAAACGTTCAGCTGCCCCCCAAAACCCGCTTCTGCATCTGCAACGATCGGGGCGAACCAGTCAATTTCGTTCTTTCCTTCCATATGATGAATTTGATCTGCGCGCTGAAGTGCCTGGTTGATTCTTTTAACAACCTGAGGAACGCTGTTTGCCGGATATAAGCTTTGATCCGGATACATATGTCCAGACAAATTAGCGTCCGCTGCTACCTGCCAGCCACTCAGGTAAATAGCCTTAAGTCCGGCTTTTACCTGCTGCATCGCCTGGTTTCCGGTTAAAGCACCCAGGGCATGAACATACTCTTCATCATGTAGAAGGTTCCACAATTTTTCGGCGCCTTTTTCAGCTAGTGTATGTTGAATATCCATAGACCCTCTCAAGCGGATCACATCCTCTGGTTCATAGGGACGAGAAACCCCTCTCCAACGTTCTTCTTCCTGCCACTGATTTCTTAATTTTTCTACTCTCTTATTCATTATTCCGCTCCTCCCCCTTAAGATAGCTGCTCGTAGGCTTTAGTGGTTAAAAAGTTCTCAAAATTATCATTTCTGATTAAGTCATCAAAAAGTTTTTCAGCTTTTTTAAAAGGGCCTTTTTTAAAATGATCGGTACCGACTTCTTGCCGGATAACGTTCATCTCTTCATCTTTTATCTTCTCGTAAAGATCAAACGTAATCGTACGTCCGTCATTCAACACACCTTTTGGATGTCGAATCCATTGCCAAACTTGAGCCCTGGAAATTTCAGCTGTTGCTGCATCCTCCATTAAGTGATGAATGGGTGCTGCTCCCCTTCCTTCCAGCCATGATGCAATGTATTGAATCCCAACATTTATATTCGTACGTAACCCCTCTTCCGTAATTTCCCCTGCTGGAACTTCCAGTAAGTCCTCTGGTGAAACTATAATCTTTTGCTTCGTTTTATTAATCTGGTTAGGTTCTGGCATTTCCTCGTTGAATACGTCCATCGCTGCTTGAACCATCCCAGGATGAGCGACCCAGGTGCCATCGTGTCCGTCCCTGGCTTCCCGTTTCTTGTCGACTATTACTTTTTGGAAAGCAGCTTCATTTTTGGACGGATCATTTTTTACAGGTATTTGCGCTGCCATGCCACCCATCGCAGGAGCGCCGCGATTATGACACGTTTGTATGGTAAGAAGAGAATAGGTACGCATAAATGGAACGGTCATCGTTACTTCTGAACGATCTGGGAGTATCATAGATGGATCATGGCGGAATTTTTTTAAGTAACTGAAAATATAATCCCAGCGTCCGCAGTTTAGACCAGCCGAGTGTTCCTTTAATTCATACAATATTTCATCCATCTCATAAGCAGCGAGGATCGTTTCCAATAAAACCGTTGCTTTAATTGTTTCTTGAGGAATGTTCATGTAGTTCTGAGCGTATACGAAAATGTCGTTCCATAACCGTGCTTCTTTATGATTCTCCAGTTTAGGAAGATAAAAGTAAGGGCCGGAGCCGTTCTTTATCAACTGTTTGGCATTGTGGAAAAAATACAATCCGAAATCAACAAGGCTACCAGACATCGCTTGGTCTTGATAGGTTAGATGCTTTTCCTCTAAGTGCCAGCCTCTTGGTCGTACCATAAGTACAGCTGTATCTTCTTCCAGTTGGTATAATTTACCATTGTCATTTTGAAAAGTAATGTTTTTCCTGATCGCATCCCGCAAATTAATCTGCCCGTGAATCGTATTCGACCAAGTGGGTGAATTGGCATCTTCAAAGTCCGCCATAAATACTTTCGCTCCAGAATTCAAACCATTAATGACCATCTTACGATCAACGGGTCCGGTGATTTCTACTCTTCGATCTTTTAAATCTTTAGGCAGATCATTTATCAGCCAGTCTCCTTGCCGAATATGCTCCGTTTCTTTTAGAAAACCCGGCTTTTCCCCTCGTTCTAATTTTGATTGAATTTCTTCCCTATCTTCTAATAGTTTCCTTCTTCTCTCCTCGAAGTGAAGATGTAAGCCTTCCAGAAAAGCCAAAGCTTCTTGGGTTAAAATCTCTTTAAAACCTGGGTGCAGATTTCCTTTCACCTTTACTTCGGATAACTTTGTTTCCATTTCCACCCTCCAATTTGTTATATACTAGATTAAAATAAATCCGATTGTTCTATAACAGAATATGCGCGATTTTATTCATCTTTCTTGGACAAGCATCGATCGCATTCCATCATATAAGTATAATGATGACCTTTTACTTCAGCACCGCATTGTGGACATGGGACAGTAATCGTTTGATTTTTCTTTTTCATTATTAAACTCCTCCTTTTTGTATAACAGTTTTATTAACTATTAACTGTTATGATACAGTTTACGATGAAACAGTTTGTATTGCAACAGTTTTTTGAAAATTTTATACAAATAGTCAGATGATGTATTATGGAATACCGTATGCGTCCGCGATCATCCGAAAGCGATCAGCTGTATCGCATCAATATTTTTTCTGAACTCTATTTTTACAAGGCGCTAAACCCTCAGTTTTTTCTTTCCAGCCTAAAAAAACCTGCCAGAAATGGCAGGCTTTTTATTAAGAAAAAATTTCGTGTATTTGTCTGACTTCCTCTTTAGATAACTCTACATCAAGTGTCTTTAAATTATCCGTTACTTGATCTCTTCGTTTAGCACCAGGGATAACAGCATCAATAGAGTCTTGGTTTAAATACCAGGCTAAAACAAGGTTCGGCACTTCTACATTTTTAGAATGAGCTAATTCTTTCAGCTGCTCGACTTTCTTTAAATTCTTTCTATATTCTTCGCCTTGAAAAAGCGGATTTTTAGCACGAAAATCATCGAACGTTGTATTTTCATCATATTTACCTGTCAGCAGACCTGAAGCAAATGGGAAATAAGGAACAAAGGAAATTCCATTCTCGGCTGTGTACGGAAGCATTTCCTCTTCTGCTTGTCGTTTAAATAGATTGTATTCTCCTTGAATTACATCCACATATCCGTCTTTATTCGCTTCTTTCAACTGATCGACTGAGAAGTTGGACACTCCAATGGAACGGATTTTCCCTTGATCTTTCATTTCTTTTAAAGCTCCCACTGCTTCATCTTTTGGCGTATCATCATCTGGAAAGTGTATATAGAATAGATCAATATAGTCCGTCTGCAAGCGATCTAAACTTCCTTCTACCGCGTTTTTTAGAAAAGAGGGCGAATTGTTAAAAACTACGTCGTCTCCCTTAAACTCATGTGCACCTTTAGTAGCCAGGACCACTTCTTCACGATTTCCTTGCTCTTTGACCACTTGACCCACTAATTCTTCAGAACGCTTGGGGCCATAAATAAAAGCTGTATCCAAGAAATTCATATTGTTTTCAAGCGCCGTACGCACGACATCTTTTCCAGCTTCTTCATCTAGATTCGGGTATATATTATGACCGCCTACAGCATTCGTTCCTAATCCGATTGGATTGATGGATAAACCTGATTTCCCGAGACTGACTAATTTGTCCATTTCATTCATCTCCTTTAGCAATTCTTTTATTCTAATACCACGTTAATTCAAAATAGAAACAGCACACAGGGACTTTAAGCACATTGAGGTCTCTAAACTTTGAACCCAACTGAAAATTTTCAGAATTTAAGTGACTCTATATTGGATATCCACTATAGTTGAATTAGTTATAATAATTCATAGGAGGGATCAAATGAAACATCAAGCTACTCCTTATTTAACGTTTAACGGTGAAGCTGAAGAGGCTTTGGACTACTATACCCATGTGTTTCAAGGGGAAGTTACCGGCAGCCAAACCTTTGGTGAAGCGGACTTTGAAACACCACCAGGTTTGGATAACCGTATTATGCATGCCCATTTTCAGAAGGGCAGCTTTTCTTTTATGGTGTCGGATTCTTTTCTTGATCAATCTGTAAATGCCGGGAATAATATTTCTCTTGCACTTGAACTCGAAGATAAGACCGAGATTCAGACCCTTTATGATCGCCTTAGTGAAAAGGGTACAATACTTATGGAATTGCAAGACACATTTTGGAACGCTACTTTTGCAAAAGTAAAAGATAAATACGGAATCATCTGGGATTTAAATTACACACATGAATAATCAAAAAGACCGGCTTAATAATAGCCGGTCTTTTCTATATTTCCAAATGTTTAGTGCAATTAAACAATTCACATGACCACTGGTCTTGCTGTAATTTGATTTCTGTGATTGAGGTATTTTTCATATGCTCTTTTCTTATTTTTAATGGATCAAGTTCGCTAACCATATGACTGATTAAAGAACCATGACTAACCACTAAAATATTCTTCCCGGCATTTTTTTCAGACAGCTCATTAATGATAGACATTCCACGTTGAATAATTTTTTCCTTCTTCTCGATTCCTAGGTCCATCTCCCGCCAGCCGTTTCCCCATTGTTCAATTCTCTCTTCCTCGGTCGTTCCCTCAATTAGTCCACCGTCTACCTCCTGCAGGCGGAGATCATAACCAATTTCCAAGCCCAGCCGGCTGGCAATTATCTGTGCTGTATGAGCAGCTCTCTTTAAAGGACTCGTGTATAATGCATCCCATTCTTCTTTATGTAACCGCTCTGCAAGCTTTTCAGCGTCTCTTATTCCTTCTTGGTTTAAAGGTATATCAGACTTTCCCTGAGCACGTTTTTCTATATTCCAAGATGTAATTCCATGCCGGACCAATCCTATTTTAGTCATTTTATCTCACTACCTCCTTATAATTTGCTCTGTTAAATCTCAGGGTTATTAGTTAAAGAAAAGCTCCCTTTTCTGAAAGACTTGATTTCGAGATATATTGGGTCCGTTATGGCAAGGAGGCTAGGGTGGGTTGGGAATCTTCCACTAACCGGCCCTATTGCTTAATAAGGCTTTGATCAAGGGTTAACCCCAACAGTTAACAACGTCAAATACTATAAATAAGGACAGCTTATAAAGCCGCCCTTTTTATCAAGTAATTATTCCAAGTCTGCGTCTGTTACTGCTCCTTTGGCAGAAGAAGACACTAATTTAGCATATTTAGCTAAGATGCCTGTTTTGTATTTAAGTGCAGGTTGCTGCCATTCTTCTTTCCTGCGTTTAAATTCTTCATCAGAAACGTCAAAGTTAATTTGCTGGACGTCACTATCAATAGTGATTGTGTCTCCTTCTTTCAGAATTCCTATAGGTCCTCCCAGAGCTGCTTCTGGAGCTACGTGCCCAATCACAAACCCATGTGAGCCGCCGGAGAAACGTCCGTCTGTAAGTAATGCCACCTTACCTCCAAGTCCTTTCCCAACGATCATAGCTGTAATCGAGAGCATTTCCGGCATGCCTGGACCGCCTCTAGGCCCAACATTGCGGATGACGAGCACGTCCCCTTCTTTAATTTCATCGTCTACGATAGCCTGGGTGGCTTCTGCCTCACTGTCATAAACGCGTGCTGGTCCTTCAAATCGACTAATTTTTTGACCAGACATTTTCGCAACTGCCCCTTCAGGTGCAAGGTTTCCTTTAAGCACTACCAGTGGCCCGTTTGGTTTAATAGGTTTATCTAGGGGGAGAATCACCTTCTGACCTTCTTTTAATGGCGGGGCTTCCTCGAGATTTTCAGCCACAGTTTTCCCTGTAACTGTGAGACAATCTCCATGTAACAAGCCATTTTCGTGTAAAAGCTTCATGACAGCTGGAACGCCGCCGCTTTCATAAAGATCCTGCATAACATACTTTCCGCTTGGTTTCATATCGGCAATATGAGGAACTTCCTGGCGTACTCTTTCAAAATCATCCAGGGTAAGATCTACTCCAGCCGAATGAGCCATAGCAAGTAGATGGAGAAAAGCGTTCGTGGATCCACCCAGAGCCATTACAACTGTAATTGCGTTTTCAAATGCTTCTTTGGTCATTATATCTCTTGGATAAATTCCTTTTTCTAAAAGATCCACAACTAATTCACCAGCTTGTTTGCATTCCTGCTCTTTGTAGTCGTTCACTGCTGGAGTTGAAGAAGATCCAGGAATACTCATACCTAAAGCTTCTACAGCAGAAGCCATCGTGTTAGCCGTATACATTCCACCGCAAGCTCCCGCGCCCGGACAGGCATTACACTCTACCTTATGCAGCTCTTCGTCATTAATCTCACCTTCATGATATTTACCAACTGCTTCAAAAGAAGAAACAATATCAATATCCTCACCATTCAGCTTTCCTGGCTGTATGGTTCCTCCATAAACATAGACAGAAGGAATATTCATACGGCCGATAGACATTAAACATCCAGGAGTGGTTTTATCACAGCCTCCGATCGCTACAATTCCGTCCAGACGTTCTGCATTCGTAACAGTTTCAATTGAATCTGCAATTACTTCTCGGCTTGGAAGAGAGTAGAACATTCCTTCATGTCCCATTGCAATTCCATCAGATACAGTAATCGTGTTAAAAATCATCGGAGCGCCGCCATTATCGCGCGCGCCATCTTTGGCTTCCCGAGCCAGACGATCAATATGCACATTGCAAGGTGTGACCTCGCTCCATGTACTGGCAATTCCAATCATCGGCTTTTTGAAGTCCTCATCCGTAAAACCCACGGCTCTGAGCATTGAACGGTTAGGAACTCGATTAACTCCTTCACTGATAACTTTACTATTGATTCTTAGATCTTTTTTGGATTGATCCATCACCTACACCCCTTATCTTTTTATATGTCGATTTTTGAAACAACTTATTATGATGATACTAACTAGGATGAGTAAAGGCAATGACTTTTCTGAAAATATAAAACTTTCTTTTAATATAAAGCGCTTTCTTTCATAAGACCGCCTATCATTTATGAATAATTTGGAAAACCATTGAAATATAAACACATTCTTTAGGAATTCATTACAAATTTCATTTTCAAAGTATGATAAAATAAGGTGCGTGTGTTGAATTCAGAATGTAAAGGACTTTGTAAACTTTTTACCCAACTGACATAAACTATGTGTAGATAAGTCTTTCCTTTGACCCTTATAATTATTTGAAGGATTACGTGCAGAATGTAGAAAAACAACTTTAAATGGGACTGGTGTTCATGGAAACTAAAGAAAAAATCTATAATAAATTATTAAAGCTTGTTAAAAAAGACAATGTGAAGGTTAATGAGAGGTTAAAAGACCACTTATATACAAAGCTTGGAGGCAATGCTGATTTTTTCATTACTCCGACTACTTTTCAAGAAGTTCAAAACGTAGTCAAGCTATCAAATGAAGATAATATTCCTTTCACTCTTCTTGGGAACGGTTCCAATCTGATCATTAAAGATGGAGGAATACGTGGCATCGTTATTAACTTAAAACACTTAAACGATATATCCTCCGAAGGAAATACCGTAGTCGCTCAAAGCGGTGCGAGGATCATTGATGCCTCCCGCCACGCCTTAGACCAGAGTCTCTCAGGACTTGAGTTTGCCTGTGGTATTCCAGGAACGGTCGGCGGCGCGTTATATATGAATGCAGGGGCATACGGCGGTGAAATTAAAGACGTGCTTGATTATGCATACGTGGTGGATAAAGAAGGTAACCTGGTGAAAAGGCTAGCTTCCGAATTGAATCTTGACTATCGTACAAGTAATATACCGGAGACTGGCGACATTGTACTGGAAGCTACTTTCAATTTAAAGCCTGCCCCTTATGAAGACATCAAAGCTATTATGGATGATTTAACGTACAAACGGGAATCCAAGCAGCCTCTTGAATATCCTTCCTGCGGCAGTGTATTCAAGCGTCCTCCTGGATACTTTGCAGGTAAACTGATTCAGGACAGTAAGCTTCAGGGAACGAATATCGGTGGAGCTGAAGTCTCAACTAAACACGCTGGGTTCATTGTTAATAAAAATAATGCCTCCACTACAGATTACATTTCTTTAATCGAACATGTACAACGGACCGTGAAGGATAAATTTGGCGTAGACTTAGAGAGAGAAGTTCGAATCATTGGCGAAGACTCTGATTAACTAATAAAGGATTCAGTCCGTGGACTGAATCCTTTATTAGTTTTTCGCCCTTGTAAATCCAGCTCTTCACGATCTCTGAAAAAACTTCCCGTTTTTGGTCCATCCTCATTTAATAGAGCAAGCCAAAGAATGCCTTCCATAGCTTGTGCCGGTTCGCGCTTAGCTTTTTCCCCACCTAAATCAGTTTTTACCCACCCTGGGCTCACGGAGTTAACTTTTATATTTTTTCTTCTTGCCGCCTCCTGCAAACAGTCGAGTAAGTCCATTCACCCCATATTTAGAAGCTTTATAAGCTCCTGCCATGGGAGCATCCATCGCCTTATTCACCCCATCTCTGCTGCCAGGTTAACAATACGCCCATAGTTATTTTCCATCATCACCGGCATAAAAGTGCTCCAAAATAATTGGTTAGGTGGATGTCTTCAAATGTAACGTGTCAATTTCCAATATGGAGCTTTTCTTATCTGGAAAAATCCCTGCATTGTGTATAAGCACATCCATTTTTCCATCTTGTTCTATTATCTGATCTTTCACTTGGCCAATCTTATCCGGCTGGGCAACATCTGGGAAGATATAGTGCACCTCCAAACCTTCTTTTTGCAAAGCTTCTACTGTTCTCTTGCCTTTCTCTTCATTTCTTGCGCCCAGCCAAACCTTAAACCCTTGCTGAGCCGACAGTCGGCACTCTCAAATCCCAATCCTCGGTTTCCACCAGTCACGAGTGCATTTGTAGACATTTCTCTCCTCCTTGAGCACGTAGTATTACCTCAATTCCCATAAAGAGAAACAAGATGAACGTTACAATCCGCTATCAATGTGCTTCTTAAACAATCCCTGCACAATTAAAAAACGGTCCTGCTGACAGGACCGTTTCTATCTATCTTATGACATCCATTTAGGAGGAGTATTTTTCTCCCAGTAAATTTCTCCAATAAAGTGGTGTTTGGCAAAGTTGTCCTCGCTTAAGTGATAATGGAAATTGAACCAGTATCCTTCCCCTGGCCGTTTATCACGACGGACGTGGAAACGAGCTGTTTCTTCATTGGTCCGATAATTGTATAAGTTAAAAATTTTCTCCCCATACCCCGGGCTCAACTGTTCCGTAATTTCATAATAAGGAGCTTCCTCGTCAGCTTGCGTGAGAAGCATTTCTACTACTTCTTCAATTTTAGGAAGAATTTCTTCCGTCATTTCAGCATCTATTTTTTCAAGAATTTTAGGTCCCATTTTCGTGATCGTTTGTTCTTTGGCCTGCGCCATTATTACATCAAACGGTTCTTCATCCGGCTTTTCAGATTCCGTAGAACTTTCAACAGAGTCAGGAATATCCTCAATTGATAAAGAAAGTTCTTTCTCTTCACTTGAATCCTCAGAAGTCATTTCTTTGTCCGCTGACTCAGCCGCGAGTTCTGTAGGAGGGATATACAAACCTAATGTAAGTACGGATATTAATATAACAAATATTTTTCTTCCCCATAAATTCATAAAAATTAACTCCCTTATATAGACTCCCTTAGATTTTATCACTTCAAACAGGAAAGTCTATATGAAAACGTAAACAATTTCGAAAATTTAATGACGAAGGGATGATTATTCAGCTATTTGACTTTTTTGCACATGGTTTTACTCACCAGGGGCATCCTTAAAGAGGAAACTTACTTTATTTCAATAGGAGGAATAGTAATGCAAAACCAAAACCAAATGCAATCAAATAAGACTATGCAGCCGAACTTGGCTCCAAATCAGAATCAAAATCATGGCGGTCATGAACTGTTCGACGCTCACGAAGTGATAGCCGGTGTAATCAGCATGCTGGATCAATATCAGATGTATGCTCAGCATATTCAAGATCAAGAGCTAAAAGATATTTTAAATCGTCAATCCGCTTTCGTCACCCAAATGTACAACACTATTGTTCAAAGCTTTCAAACCGGACAGGACCCTAACATGCCGACCCAGCAATACAAAATGAATCAGAACAACAATGCTGTATATGGTCTGAAACCTGGGCAGCCTAAAAAACCAAACCAGTCCGTTAACGAGCTCTCAGATCAAGGATTATCTGCTTATATGCTAGGTCAGACTAAATCTTTAGCTTCTTTACTAACTATGACTGCTCTGGAAATGACAAACCCTGTTCTGCGCCGAGTTATTTCTGACAGTGTCCCTAACTTTATTGAAATGAGTTATGAGATATTCCTTTATCAAAATAAAAATGGATACTACCAAGTCCCACAGTTAAACCAGCAGGATATGAATCAAATGCTTCAAAGCTATCAGCCTGCTCCATCCCAAACTCATTAATCAAAAGAAAAAATCTGGAGGGTAATTTTTCATACTCCAGTTTTTTTCATTTCCAATGGACAAACACACTTCCTCCTTTCATTAAATATGCTACTTTGTAACCTGCTAAGGAGGGTCTGTAAGTGAGATTATTGACGAAAACTTGGATAGAGGAACATGCTCAACAACTCGACTCATGGGAACAACTCGCTTATAAAGATTTTTCTACTATGATGAAGGATAAAAGACATCCCTATCCATGTGTGCCGGGGAAACAGGGATTTATAACCGACTCACTCCGCTTTGGTTTTGCGGACAATCCTGAATCCTCCCATGCTTGTAAGCAAGCTGCTGATTATTTAAAAGAATATGGTGAGGTTTCGAGAGAGACTGGAAAATACGCATCACTTGTTCTATTTTTTAACACAGAGAACACAGAATGGAATTTAGACTACTACCAGTCTCTCTTTTGGGAGATCCTAAATAAGATTCATGCTTATGACGAGAAGTCCTGGCCTGAGCACATCCCTTCCGATCCTGATCAGAACGCCTGGGAATTCTGCTTCCATGGAGAACCGTATTTCGTATTTTGCGCTACTCCAGCCCATCTGGATAGAAATAGTCGTTATTTTCCTTATTTACTACTTGCCTTTCAGCCACGCTTTGTTTTTGATGAGATCAATAGTGGGACCTCTCAAGGCCGCAAGCTGAAGAGCATTATTCGTGCCCGCCTGAATAATTACGATAATATCCCAATCCATCCAGACCTAAAATGGTATGGAGAGAAAGATAATCTTGAATGGAAGCAATATTTTTTAAAAGACGATAGCACTTCTCTTCCTAAATGTCCTTTCAGCGGCTTAAGCAATCTCTCTGATCAAGGGAATGATAAATCAGCAGGAGGGAAATAGTAGAAAGAGACACACAAAGGAGTCATCGAATATGAGAATGCCCGTGAACTGTTGGAATGAATACGACGAATTAAAGACTGTGGTAGTCTGCTCACCGTCTGTTCTTGAGATCCCGGATCAACAAACAGCTGAAAACGTTCAATGGTTGAAACCTTTTGATCCATCAAAGATTTTTCATCAATATGAAACACTGGTTCAATCTATGGAACAAGAAGGAGTTCAGGTTATCGATTACTCGGAATACTTATCACCGGAGGACAAACGCTTTAATCAACAACTAATCAGCCGAATTTTCGTACGGGATTTAGCTTGCGCCTTCGGGAGAACACTGCTTCCTGGAAAAGCCGGTACATCCATGAGGAAACCTGAATATGTACATAGCCATGGGGTGTTCCAAAAATGGTGGGATGAGCATACGTTTCCTCTACAAGCGAACAATAAGTGGAATTCAATAGAATTTGGAGACGTGATTATTTTAAGTAAAGATGCTGTACTGATCAATGCCGGACTCCGGACCAGTATGGAATCCATGAATGATATTCAGCAGCAAATAAGGAGAGCAGGGTTTTCAGAAGTTGGTGTCATAGACTTGCCACGCAGGTCCGATACCCTCCATTTAGATATGAACTGTAATGTAGCAGGTGAAAAACTCTTGCTAACTAAGGATTATCTACGCTATTTCCCCATTGAAGTTCTGGGCAGCCAAAGCCGTAACTTCT
Organism: Halobacillus sp. K22; assembly: GCF_052246795.1. Lineage (NCBI taxonomy): Bacteria > Bacillati > Bacillota > Bacilli > Caryophanales > Bacillaceae > Halobacillus > Halobacillus sp. K22. Next base: position 28,768 of record NZ_JBQQCN010000036.1, read on the forward strand.
GTATGTTTCATGAATTCATAGAACGTCATGGGTTTTCTGTAATTTGGACAGATAAAGTTAAACAAACCGTTCCTGACATTAATTTTCTTACACTTAACCCTGAGACTATACTTGTCAGTAAACAGCTGAACAAAAAAATTTTTCATCGATTTCCTGAACTGCGGAAGAAAAACTTGATTGAAATAGAGATTTCTGAATTAGAAAAAGGCGGGGGAGGGATCCGCTGTATGACTCTTCCGTTGGAAAGACGTTAAATGGACAAGCCTGCCTATAAAAATTACCCTCAAACCTAAAAACCAGGCAAGAAATACTTCCTTGCCTGGTTTGGTGTTACCTTTAATTAAATTCTTTATTAAGTGAAGCAAAGATTTCTTCCACACTTTTTCCGATGCTAGACTCCACAGCAGCAAGATAGGCGCCCTCCAAAATTGGGGCAGAAGCAAGCTGAACATTTTCAAAACCAAGCGTCTCAATCGCCATCTCGGCATTCATTTGAGCACTTCCTATATCATAAAAAACAATCGTTCCTTTATCACTGTGTATGTTTTGAATAGCTGCTTGTATCCGCTCGAAGTTCGTACCAATTTCCCCACCTTCCAGACCACCCGCTGCTTCCACCGGGATTTCGCCTACTACCTGTTGTAAAATATCACGGATTCCCAAGGCAGCTTTTTCACTGTGTGAAACCAGTACAATACCAACATGTGCCATGTTTTTACTCGTCTCCTTTTATACAGTCTGCTAACGCTTCAAATACATAGTAAGAGGACATGGCTCCTGGATCGATATGTCCCTTTGAACGTTCTTTTAAATAAGCGGCTCGGCCTTTTGTCGCTACAAGATCTTTAGTTGATTCCATGGAGGATTGCGCGGTATCAAGGATAAGCTGACTATCAAAATCCTGGACTTCGCTCATTTTATCTGCCAGAGGTTGCCATACATCGAGCATTGTTTTTTCACCAGTTTCTGCTTTTCCACGCTGCTTAATTCCGGTTACAGCCTCTTTCAGTGCTGAAGAGAATGTTGAATAATCAATGTATTCTACACTTTTTACAGCAGTCGACATTTTTAAAAAGACGGTGCCATATAATGGCCCCGAAGCTCCACCGACTTTTGACATCAACGTGGTGGCGACGTCTTTCCATACACCGGAGACATCTGAATAATCTTCACCAGATATTTTATTTACTGCTTCCTGAAACCCACGGGACATGTTAATCCCATGGTCTCCGTCCCCAATAGCCTGATCCAGTGAGGTTAGTTCATCTTTGTGGTTTTGAACCTTTTCGTTAATACCGTGAACCCAATTTATCGCATGGCTGACTTCAAAATTCACGTTAATACCTCCCTTTTATACTTTAAATGCTGGCGCCTTGGACGGTTCATTTAACAGTTCTTTTAATTCATTATCTACTTTTAATAAGGTCACCGAACAACCGGCCATCTCAAGCGAGGTCATGTAATTTCCTACATAGGTTTTATAGACGTTTATTCCTTTTTCCTGCAGATGCTCTTGTACTTTTTGATTAACGATATAAAGTTCCATTTCTGGAGTGGCTCCCAAACCATTGATCATAACAGCTACATCCTCAGATCCGGTAAGGCCTAAATCCTCCAGTACTAAGTCCGTCAATTCCACAGCAATGTCATTAGCTGAGCTGACCGCTTTTCGTTCTGTACCAGGCTCACCATGAATACCAACTCCGATTTCCAATTCATCTTCATTAAGCTCAAAATTAGGATTTCCTGAGGCCGGCATTACAGGTGGCTTGAGAGCAACCCCCATAGAACGGACGTTAGCGACTACTTTATCAGCTGTGGCTTTTATTTCTTCTAAGGAAGCCCCTGTCTCAGCTTTAGCACCTACAACTTTATGAACAAAAACGGTCCCGGCAATTCCGCGGCGTCCGGAGGTAAATGAACTATCTTCTACTGCGACATCATCGTTAACAACCACCTTCTCCACTTCGATACCTTCTGCTTCAGCAAGCTCCGCCGCCATCTCAAAATTCATAACATCACCTGTATAGTTCTTAATGACAAGAAAAACTCCGGCACCACCGTCGACGGCCTTTATCCCTTCTAATACCTGGTCCGGGGTCGGTGAGGTAAACACTTCTCCAGCTACAGCTGCATCCAGCATTCCCTGACCAATGTAACCCGCATGAGCAGGTTCATGACCGCTTCCTCCCCCGCTTACAATACCTACTTTATTTTTTACGGGAGCATCTTTCCTAACTAAAACTGTCGTATCCTGCACTCGTCTTACATCACTTGGATAGGCAGCTGCAATTCCATCCAGCATTTCTGTTACGACCTGATTTGAGTCATTGATTATTTTTTTCATCATGCTCTTCCTCCCTGATTGATCGATTTAAAAAACACACTTTGACAGGTCCTTCAGTATTGAAAGACCTGTCTGGATAATTACTTATACTCTCTTGTTGCAGCTACTGCTTTTTTCCAGCCGTTGTATAACTCGTCTTGTCTTGCTTGCTCCATATCTCCTGTAAATGTGCGTTCGTTCTTCCATTGTTTCTGAATACCTTCTTTATTTTCCCAATAACCCACGGCTAGTCCAGCGAGATAAGCCGCTCCAAGAGCTGTTGTTTCTTGAACCTCAGGGCGCTCCACAGGAACTCCAAGAATATCGCTCTGAAACTGCATTAAGAAATCATTTTTCACAGCCCCACCGTCAACTCGCAATGTTTTCAGGTTAATTCCAGAATCCGCAATCATCGCATCCAGTACATCCTTCGTCTGATAAGCAAGTGACTCAAGAGTCGCTCGGACAAAATGGGCCTTGGAAGTTCCGCGTGTTAATCCAAATACAGCTCCTCTTGCATCACTATCCCAATAAGGTGTACCAAGTCCAACGAAAGCAGGTACAAGATAAACTCCATCAGTAGAGTCGACAGAAACTGCAAGATTTTCTGTTTCAGGAGCACTATTAATCAATTTCAACCCATCTCGGAGCCATTGAATTGCTGACCCAGCTACAAAAATACTACCTTCAAGGGCATATTCTACTTTGCCATCAATTCCCCAGGCAAGGGTGGTTAGAAGTCCATGGTCTGACTTCACTCCTTCTTCGCCTGTGTTCATCAGCATAAAACATCCTGTTCCGTACGTATTCTTAGCCATCCCTTTTTCAAAGCAAGCTTGTCCGAAGAGAGCCGCTTGCTGGTCGCCTGCAATTCCTGCAATCGGAACATTATGACCAAAGAAGTGGTAATCTACAGTTTCTGCGTAAACTTCAGAGGAAGGTTTTACTTCGGGAAGCATGCTTTTTGGCACGTTCAGAATATCCAGAAGTTCTTCGTCCCACTTTAAGTCATAAATATTAAACATAAGAGTACGGGAAGCGTTGGAGTAATCTGTTATGTGTGTCTGGCCACCTGATAGTTTATAGACAAGCCAAGTATCGATTGTACCGAACATTAAGTCACCATTTTCAGCTTTTTCACGTGCGCCATCCACATGATCCAGGATCCATTTCACTTTGGTGCCTGAGAAATAAGGATCTAATAAAAGGCCAGTTTTATCTCGGAAAAGCTCATTATGTCCTTGAGCACGTAACTCTTTGCAAATATCTTCTGTTTGTCTTGATTGCCATACAATCGCTTTGTATACTGGTTTACCCGTGTTTTTATCCCAGACCACTGCGGTTTCACGCTGGTTGGTTATACCTATACCAGCAATCTGATCTGGCCCCACATCTGACTTTCTTAAGACTTCTGCTATACAGGCTAGTACGGAAGTCCATATTTCATTAGCATCATGTTCAACCCAGCCCGGCTTTGGAAAAAACTGTTCAAATTCTTTTTGGGCAGTTTCCACAATTGTTCCTGCTTCATTGAATAAAATAGCCCGTGAACTTGTCGTTCCCTGGTCAATTGATAAGATATACTTGTTTGTCATCATGATCTCCCCTTCAAATTTAGCTTATTTTTTCTTCTACTTGCTCGGCTACTGTATGCTCTTTTTTCAGTTCAGAGAATGCTGCACCAACTAAGATGATAGCTACAACAACGCTCAGTACCCAAAACAAGCCTGTGAATTCTGCTAAGAACATGGCGCGATAAAATACCGCTCCGTAAATTCCGCCTAAAATAGGGCCAATTACCGGAATCCAAGCATAACCCCAATCAGAACTGCCTTTTTTAGGTATGGGCAGCAGAGCATGCGCAATTCTCGGACCAAGATCTCGCGCCGGATTAATGGCATATCCTGTCGCCCCTCCGAGTGACATCCCTATCGCTACAATCAATGCTCCAACAATCAGGGGGTTTAATCCTTCTGTAAATTCGTTTGCCCCGATAAACATAAGTCCCATTAACAGAACGAAAGTTCCAATCATCTCACTCACTAAGTTAGAGAATGGACTGCGAACAGCCGGATCGGTTGAGAAGACAGCAAGCTTTGCACCCTGGTCTTCGGTATCCCTCCAGTGAGGAAGATAGTTAAAAAATACAATAACAGCCCCGATAAAAGCGCCGATCATTTGAGCAGTAATATATACAGGTACTTTACTCCATGGGAATTCGCCGACAGCCGCAAACCCAAGTGTTACAGCAGGGTTAATATGGGCGCCTGTAAAACTGCCGACAGCATAAACCCCCATTGCTACAGCAAGACCCCACCCAATTGTTATAACAACCCAACCAGCCCCTTCAGCTTTAGAATTTTTCAGCACCACGCCACCGACGACACCTCCGCCGAAAATTATCAGAATCATGGTTCCAATTAGTTCTGCTAAGAATTCCGACATGTTACTCAGCTCTCCTTTTTTAGTTTAAACTGACAAGTTAACGGGTGTTATAAAAAAAACTCACACTGAAAGGCGTACGTATCCCAAAGGATGTACTAGTTCAGTGTGAGTCTCCATGTCTCCGTCACAAAGTTAACTTGTTAGTTATAAACTTACTTGATTGTGAAAGCGTTGTCAATATTTTTCTTAATTTTCACTTTTTTAATGCTTTTTGTCGTTTAAGATAATCATATTTAATTTCCCGGAAAATAGTATAGAAGAAAACCTTTTTCCCAACTTAGCTAAGAGGTATCGAGTTGAATTATTATGTATAAAAAATGCTTGAGTTTGTTAGACAACAAACTCAAGCATTTAAAAAATTTAGAAATAAAAAACCACCAATTATGTATTGGTGGAGACGGTGGGAGTCGAACCCACGTCCGGAGATATCGGCACTCGGGCTTCTACAAGCGTAGTTGATATATTATTATTCGCTTCCTCTTCAGCCTATCAACAGGCTTCCAAGAAGCTAGCCTGATTAGTCTCTTCGTTTCTCCTCAGGCGGAGGAAAAACGCGTAGCCCGTTTCAGTTTGAGACCCTTCATCTGCCACACGGGCAATGCCAGGAAGGATCAGCTATAGACTGCTTATGCAGCTACAGCTAGGTTATCGTTAGATTCGCCAGTTATATTTAGGCAAATGACGTTTAACGAGACGTCGCCTCGACTCGCAACCCGAGCTCGACCTATCCCCGTCGAATCCGTAACGTCCCCGTTAGGATTAAAGGATAGAGCATCAAGCTCTAAAAACATCATCGCGTTTAGCGACAATTATTATTATAGCATAATTATAGCATTTTTCAAGGGAAGAGTCTATTTTAGACTATCTTTTATTGCGCGATCAATCTCACGCTTTTGCTGCTTGCGTTTGAGATCTTCACGTTTATCATATTTTTTCTTACCTCTTCCTAAACCAATCAACACTTTAGCCACCCCATTTTTAATATACATTTTGAGGGGTACAAGCGAGTATCCTTTTTGCTGGGTTTGACCAATTAATTGATTAATTTCTTTTCGGTGTAGAAGCAGCTTTCTCATACGAGTGGGATCATGGTTGTAGATATTCCCCTGCTCGTAGGGAGATATATGAAGATTATGCAAAAATACTTCTCCATTATTAATACGGGCAAAGCTGTCTTTTAAATTCACACGGCCATTACGAATAGACTTGATTTCCGTTCCTTGCAGAACAATCCCGGCCTCAAAAGTTTCTTCAATTGAAAAATCATGCCTTGCCTTCTTATTTTGTGCAATTGTCTTACCATTTCCTCGTGGCATAGCGTTATCCTCCTCTTGTGCGTGACATCTATTGTACCAAATAACCCTGGTGTTTCCAATTCAAACACCATTCTATCCTGGATCAAAATTAATGGACTTTTCATTATAAAAATGAGAATATAATTCTGGAAATTGATCAAAAAGGAGCCATCCCGAATGGAACAAGTTATGAATGTGCAACCTTTAACATATAAAGATCGGCCGGCGCTTGAAGCTATGGACACCGGAATTGAAGATGATTATGTGGTTCGTATTTTCGAAAGACTGATTGAATCCGATAGTCATGAACTGTTCGGCCTATTTAGAGAAGGAAAGATGCTGGCAGTAGGTGGCTACAGTTTATTTGGGAGCGGTAAATATGCCATGCTGGGCCGTTTGCGAAGTGATCGTCGGACGCTTATGAAAGGTAACGCCACTGAACTTCTACAGTCAATTGTAGATCAACTATTCCGTGATCCTATGATAGATTGGATCGGAGCAAATACTCATCTCCATAACCTTGCCGCCAGAAGAGTTTTGGAAAAGTTATCGCTTGAAGAAGGTCCTGTACTGCATTTCTTAACCCTAAAGTCTCCTGAGCTCCTAACAGATCATGAGCCGGGGCAAGTTTGGGAGGAAGTAACCAGCCTTCAACGCAAAAAGGAACTTCTTCATTCATCCGTAACGAATGAAACTGATATATTCCCTTATGAATGCTACTATCCGCTTCCTTATGATTACGCCTTGTTTACTGAGCAATATCTTGAACAGTCCTCTTTTTACCAGAACCCCGATGCTTCTCGATTTGTAATTGTGAAAAATGATACGAAAAAGTTTGACTATTCCCATGTGAAATATTTTTGGGACGATCATTATAACCAGCCTGGTTTCTTTGATACCATTCTTCACCACTGGAAGCTGCATCCAGATAATGTCGGCTGTTGGATTGATTTTTCTGCGGAAGGATTTAAAAATATTCCGGATCTATCTCCTTATGACGTCCAGGAACCGTGGATATTATATGGCAAATGGAAATAAGATACTACCTCGTTGAACTACCCCCACTTACTCGCTGAAACTCCTTGAAGTTGGGGGATTCCTAAGAGCACGAACCTAACGGTTCGTTCAAATGATTAGGCTAGCCTCGTCGCACCGACGGTTGGAAGGATCCTTTGAATCTCCTTCAATATATTGGAGCTTGCATTTAGGTCGCGGTCGTGGTGGCAGCCGCAGTCTGGGCAATCCCACGTTCGAACAGCGAGATTCTTTACCTCACTGTTTTGGTATCCGCACTGGGAACACAGCTGTGAACTCGCAAAAACTTTCGATACGGGTACCAACTGCTTCCCGTACCACTTTGCTTTGTATTCGAGCATAGACGTGAACATCGACCAGCTCACATCACTAATCGATTTGGATAGT
>NZ_JBQQCN010000037.1:0-34888 GCF_052246795.1 Halobacillus sp. K22
TCCATTCGGAGAGGAAATGATTGAAGACAAAACGAGCGCAACCGATTGTCTTAGCGATGAGCGATTCTTGGGTTTTATTTGGATAGATACGAAAGTTATACGCTTTATGCTTCAACCTTTCCACCTCTTAATTAGGAACATATGTTCTTACTTTAGGATATCACGGAAGGGAGAATATTCAAAGGCATTCGCCTTACGGCGACGGTATTCATCTCCCCCTTACCACCGGTCTTCGACACGGCGCTTGAAGATGGAGTCTTCTGCCGATGAATGATAAAAAAAGGACCAATGCTATAGAAAGCATTGGCCAAAGAGACGACTGGTTAACTTTTGAGTGAGGGATTAAATTTGAAAAAGTTCCTGAAAGGAATCTTCTTCACAGAATACACTCATCAGTAACAAAGTTACTGACCTACTTATGATCACCACATCATAAATAGTGTAAAATCAATAAGCATCATCGCTTATCTATTCTTATTGTAATATACAAATAATTAAGATTCACCGAAAAGATATTGCGGAAGACCGCAAGGGATTGCGAAGTTACTAGGATATGACATCTTACATCCAGTACTTTACAAAACCGCCGCTTATATTTGGGCTATATAACTTCTTTTTACGCTTTTCCCATTCCGAAATGTCCAATTTATTTCCAGTCCAATGATAGTAAAACTTTTATATTATTTAATTTTCTTACCTTGTATTCTATTCTTGCAAGGGTATCCTTGCGGAGTGCCGCATAATGTGCACGCACCCTTCTGAAAAACCTATCCAATAATATTTTATGCTAAGACCCTTTTATACTATTTCTTTAAGAAAGGAGCTGTCAATGAGCACTCATTTCATAAAATTAAAAGAACCATCCCCAAGTCTGGTGGATAGTTTTAACCGTTGGGAAAATGATCCTGAGCTGATTCCACTCACCCGTCCCAACCAAAACCCATCAGATTTAGAACGACGTTCGCAGATGTCCCAGGACGATTTACAGGCAAGCCTCGCTCATCATAATACTTACCTTATCTATCTGAATGAACAATTAGTCGGCTCGATGAATTACATGGTCGATCCGGGACATCTTTACAAAAAAGAACCGGGTACAGCCTGGATCGGAATTACCATTGGGGAAGCGGAAGGCAGAGGCAAAGGAGCTGGGTATGAAGCAATCCGGTATTTGGAAAAGCAAATCAAGAAACAGGGACTTTCCAGAATTGAACTGGGAGTGTTTGAATTTAACCTCCCTGCCCAGAAGCTGTATCAGAAACTAGGATATAAAGAGATCGGCCGCATTCCTAACTTTACTTATTGGCGGGATCAAATGTGGCAGGATATACGAATGGAAAAATATACGGATGAGATTTAATTGAAACCCTCAAAAAAAAAGATTCCGGAGAACAATATGTTCCCGGAATCTTTTTTAAATGGAGACGTTTACAAATCGACTCTGTCAAACTCCGTGTTAATTATTAAAGATAAGCTCCCGTTTGAGTATGACTCAGTTTCGAGACAATTGGGCCCGTTATTAGAAAGGAGAGGAGGCTTGGTTGGGAAATAACTCGCTTTCCTATGGGGGAACGGTGAGCTTCCTCGCTTGTTTCACTCCCTGCGGGATCTCACCTAGTCCCTTCTCCCATGGGAGTCTCGCCATTTCCCCACCAACCCAGCCACAGGAGAATAACGGACCCTGCCAGAATAGAGTGTGCTCTTTTTCTTAACTCGTCTTAAATGCTCCTATGACAGGCTATTCCCCATCTTTATAGCATGACAGATCCTCATGCTCCCATGCTCATTTTGTCCATCAATAAGATATCTTAAGTGGTTTCGAGTTACTGATTTGGCAAGGTCCGGAGGGGGATGATGAAGACTCCTGCGAGATAAACATGATCGGTGAGACCCCGGAAGTCGCAGACTGAGGAGGCTCAGCACATGCCCACGGAAAGTGTTCAAGAGCGGAATCGCCCCGATAGACACGACACGCATAAGCAGGAAATTCAAAAGGGATGCGTTCTTTCGTCCCGTTGAAATTCCTGCTTATGACGCGAGTGTCTGGGCGATGCAGCTGGCCGAAATCGTCCCCCCGTAGGACCTTCACTCTAACCCAATATCTCGAAATCGAGTATTACACAATCCGGTCCAATAGTGTAATAAGCCTAGTGTGAACTATGCATGTTTGCAAATCCAGTATAATAAATGTCCTGTCTACTGATTATACCGGAAACATACCAGGTTAAGATTGAGCCAGCTTTTCGCGTAAATTCTTCCGCAGGATTTTACCAGTTGTGTTTTTAGGCAGTTCTTCCATGAACTCTATCTGTGAAGGAACTTTATATTTAGCAAGATGCTCCCGGCAGTATTCTTTCAGCGCGTTTTCATTAATCGCAGGATTGCTGCATACCACAAAGCTGATGACAGTTTCCCCAAGGTCAGGGTCAGGCGCTCCAACCACAGCGACCTCGGTAATATCCGGATGGTTATACAGTACTTCTTCCACTTCCCTTGGGTACACATTGTAGCCGCCTACAAGAATCATGTCCTTCTTACGATCTACAATATAAAAATAGCCTTCCTCATCCACCCGTGCCATATCTCCGGTGTACAGCCAGCCTTCCCGAATGGTTACAGCCGTTTCCTCTGGCATCTTATAATAGCCTTTCATCACGTTCGGACCGCGGACGATCAATTCGCCTACCTCCCCGGCCGGAACCTCATCTCCAAGTTCGTCCACCACTTTATTTTCTACATTACGAATATTGGCACCAATAGAACCAGCTTTTCGCGGTCGGTCAAGCGGGTTGAAGGTGGTAACAGGAGAAGCTTCTGACAAACCATACCCTTCTGAGATCCGCACATTAAATTGCTTTTCAAACGACTCCAAAAGAGCAACAGGCAGAGAAGAGCCGCCGGCTATGCAGAGTCTCATGTTAGCAAATGTGTGAACCTGGTCCTTACCGGTTTGCTGCAGGTAATTATACATCGTTGGTACCCCGGCAAAGACGGTAGCTTTATACTCCTCTGCTATTGCAAATACATTCTGCGGAGAGAATTTTGGTACAATTAAAACCGTTCCTCCATTCATCACCGGAGCGTTTAAAGCAACCGTTAAGCAGAATACATGGAACATCGGCAGGGTGGCAATAACACGATCATCCGATGAAATCTGCAAGTAATTTGCGACATCCACGGCATTGGAGTACAAGTTTTTATGCGTGAGCATCGCTCCTTTAGGTTTACCAGTTGTGCCCGAAGTGTAAAGAATGACAGCCGTATCTTCACTATCCAGACTTGGTGGTTCATAATCAAGTTTTCCTTCCGCCAGTACATTTGTAAACGATTTCATTTTTTGGGATAACGGAGAGCTGTTCAAATCAATTCCTGAACCTGTGTCTGCCGTAAAGTAATGATATACCTCTAACTCTTCATCCATCTTTTCAAATTGTTCGAGTAATACATCCATCGTGATGACGGCTTTTACATCCCCGTTTTTCAGAATGTAGCTCATTTCGTCGGCTGTATAAGTCGGATTGATTGGAATAACGGTGACTCCTGCCCGCAGTGCTCCATACAAGCCGATCATAAAGAGCGGACTGTTCCCGCTGACAAGGGCGATGTGGTCCTGTCTCCCGTACCCTAATTCAGTCAATCTGGAAGCAAACTTTGTAACCGATGCATCGAATTCCTGATAACTCACCTTTTGTCCCTGAAATATGTAAGCATCTTTAGAAGGGTTACGCTGAGCTGTTACGGACAACTGTTCACTTAAATTCATGAATGACTCCCCTTTTTTTATTCTGAATGAATAATCATTCATATTATAATTAAAAATTTTCACTCTAATTATAAAATACTGACAATTAATTAGCAAGTTTCGTCAAAGAAGTATAAAAAAGATCCCCCATCGCATGAGGAATCTTTTATCATCTTTATAAGTTAGTTTAATATACGATATCCAAAAACTGCTCTAGACTGATTTTCCCTAAATACTGAGAAATATCAATATCTTCAAGAGCTTCTGCGATCGCCTGACGATTGTACTGCGTACCGATCAGTTTTTCTTCCACATCACTGATATCCCCTACACCAAAGAAGTCACCGTAAATTTTGGCATTTTTAATATAGCCTTTCGCTACGTCCAGACGTACATCATAGCTGCCGGCACCTTCAATGCGCTCAGTGTGCTGAATGTTGAATTTAGGAGATTTGCCATAGTTCCAGTCCCAGTTTCGGTATCTCTCTTCGGAAAGCTTATAGATATTCTCCCAATCTTCCTCAGTTAATTTATATTGAGGTACATCTTTTACATCTTCAACGTCGAAAATATGGTGCAAAATAAGATTTTTAAATTCTTCCATTGAGATTTTTTCTTCAAGAAACTCAGAAATATTTGCTACGCGGCTGCGAATGGATTTGATGCCCTTTGATTTAATTTTTTCAGTTTTCACATTAAGAGCAGAGACGACATTTTCTATTTCTGAATCCAGCATTAGCGTTCCATGACTGAACATCCGCCCTTTGGTGGAAAATTGAGCATTTCCTGAGATTTTACGTCCGTCTTCAGCAACCACATCATTACGACCGGACAATTCCGCGTTTACGCCGATCTGTTTCAATGCCTCTGTTACGGGTTTTGTGAATTTAGCGAAATCGTTAAAGCTGTCTCCATCGTCTTTCGTAATAAAACTAAAGCTTAAATTACCAAGGTCATGGTAAACCGCTCCCCCGCCAGATAATCGACGTACAACATGAATACCGTTCTCCTCCACGTAATTGGTATTAATCTCTTCTACCGTGTTCTGGTTTTTCCCAATAATAATGGAAGGCTCATTTACGTAAAAAAGCAGGTACGTTTCGTTAATATCGAGGTTTTTTAACGCGTACTCCTCAATCGCAAGGTTAATCGTAGGGTCATTGATTCCTTCGTGATCAATAAATAGCATTATTCTCATCCTTTCCACAAAGACTGTTCTAATTCTCTATTGTAATGGTTTCGACATGTTTAGACAATCTATTCTCCCCACGTTAAACCTTCCTCAGCTATTTGAATATGTCCTTGAAAAACATCCTGCGCTTCCTGCAGCAACCTTCCCTGAACACCAAAGTGAGGCAGATGGCTGAGCCAAAGAGTACCTACTGAAGCTTCAGCAGCTATCGAAGCCGCTTCTGTACTTGTCATGTGCCCGGGTCCTTTTCCGTCCATTCCTTTAAAGAAATTGGTATCTGTAATAAGAAGATCCGCATTCCTGGCGAATTCTCCCCACTCAGAGAAATAACTAGTATCCGCTGTATAAACCACTGTTTCATTTCCATCCGTAATACTCATCCCATAACAAGGAACGGGATGCTCTGTTTTTTGAAAATCAATGGTAAACGGCCCTACTTGTAAACTCTGTTTAGGATCATACTCTACTCCTTTGGTGTACTGGTGAGTTAGTGCCTTAAATGCTTCTTTATCTTCCTTATGCCCGTAAATAGGCAGTACCTCATTGGTGTCATTCAAAGAGTTTTGTACAAGATAAGCGTACTGTAAAGGTCCAATGTCGGCTATATGGTCGTGGTGATAATGCGACAGCACCACCGCATCAAGATCAGTAAGATTGGTAAACTGCTGCAGCCGGGATAGTACACCACTTCCGCAATCAACGAGCATTTTGAACCCGTCCTGTTCATATAAATATCCTGAAGTAGCGCTTCCTGCCTCAGGATAGGCTCCCCAATAACCGATTACTGTCACTTTCATTTTTACCACTCCTTGTATCTTTTTACCTATTTTTTAATTGTTTTATAACAGACTGTTGATTTCTGCATATTGTTATAATACAATGACTTTACACTAAATTAATTGGAGGCGATGTAACATGATGAGCGTAATTGAATTCTTCCGTAATTTGCCCGAGAAACAATGCTCCAAGTGCGGTGATGTTATCCAGGAAAAAGCTGATTGCTACGGTAACGTTTGCGACGAATGCGACCACCCGGCTCACTAATTCTAGTATTCCACAAAAAAATGAATCTGGAACATGTAATTTGGAGCAGCTGTATAAAAGCTGCTTTTTTTTTGGAATTTTTTATTTTCCACTTTTCTGTTCTTCAGAACTGTTACATTACAGTTTTAACCCTTGAGATCTGCTTTCCTTCCCGTCACTATCCAGTTACAGCGCTTCAGATTATGCAAGTACTTACTAAACGATTACATAAATTAACACTTATAACAAAGAAGCACCGTCCCATAATAATAAAAGACAAATGCCTCAGACTGTCTATTCAGAGGGGGATTCAACTTTGCTGATAAATATCATATTAGGATTTGTTCTCCCCTGGATTAGCGGAGTTTTTCTTTTTAAACGCGCCCGGGTGTTATTATATACAGTTGTTCCATTTACTGCTTTATTTTCGATGGTAGGTAATCAGTTAGGAGTGCAATTGGGCTTTTGGCTCTTAATTCCTGAAGGAAAAATTCATTTAATGAATACCATCTTTATCGATTTTGGTTATAACCCCATTGTTGCTGCATGGTTTATTTATTTTCTTTACTTTAAACAAATTAGCCGCTGGATTATGTATCCTTTATTTATGGTGCTCTTGAATGGCTTTGAAATTTATGCTTTATCCGTAGGTAAAATCATCTATGATCAGGGCTGGCACATTTTATACTCCGTGATCATCTATGTTATAGGCCTTATCGTTATTGATTGGTATTTCTTCCAATTGAAAAAAGCCGCGAAATCCTTAGCACGACTCTCCTAAAAAAGCTAATTCAACTAATGGAACGAATAGTCGTTTCGATCCCTTTAATTAGGAGCTGCGCTTTTCCGGGGCCGGAGGACCCATTATAGCAGCGCACGGCACAATCGCACTCCTGGGTTGCTGTGGCTGAGATTTGCTTTCCCGGTCACCATCTCCTCCTTAATGGACTCTTGTTAACATAAAATCTACACGATGAATTTATCAAAAGAAAAAACCCACAGAATAGTGGGTTTAATGTATGATTAATTCTTCTTTCCTTGTTGATCCTCTGACTACGAGTTTGTGATCAAACACATGGCTCTTCCCACGCACAGGATCGGGATGAAGCAGCTGTTTCAGTAAGACTTCCACAGTTTTATCAGCTAACTTCTTTACAGGCTGCTCAATCGTTGTGATTGAAGGCACCATAAGAAGCGACAGCATCTGATTATCGAAGCCTACAACCGAAAGGTCTTCAGGAATTTTCCAATCGGAATGGGCAGCTTCATAGATAATTCCTGCCGCCACTTCATCGGAACCGGTAAATATTCCGTCGATATGAGGCATTTCTTTTTTTATATAAGTGAACAGATGCCTGCCGTCCCCTACATCCATCGGCCCCTGGATCACTTGATCTTCCGATGAAGAAAGACCATTTTCCATTAAGGCTTGCTCAAATCCCCGTTTTCTCTCTAATGTTAAGTGCCCTTCCTGTCCACCATGAACAAAGGCTAAGTGTTTACACCCCTGTTCAATTAAATGCTGCACTGCTTCGTAAGCCGCCTGTCTGTGGTCCATATGAATCATCGGCACATGTTTATTTTCCATATATTCATTACACAGCACAATCGGGCCATTTTCCAGGTAAGGTTGAACTAATTCCCAGTCGTTTACTAAAGAAGTCATGATAATGCCATCCACTTGCTTTGTTTTTAATAACTGAAGATAATCGAGCTCTTTCTTTTTTGAATCGTGGGTCTGACAGACAATTACCTGATAGCCTGCCCTGGATGCTTTCTGCTCCATAGATTCTATTAAATTCCCAAAAAAAGGATTGGTTATGCGCGGCAGTAATACAGCAATGGTTTCGGTGCGCTGACTGCGCAGGCGCCGTGCAGAAGAATTAGGAACATACCCGAGTTCGTCCATTGCGTGAAGGATGCGCTGTTTTTTTTCATCTGTTACATAGGGCTGGTCATTAATGACTCTGGATACCGTCGTTCTTGATAAGCCAGCCAGCTTCGCTACATCTTCTATTGTAGCCATTTGATCTCCCCCTGATGATGTTTGCGGTAACTTGAAAACGTTTCCAATTTAAATCATACTAATCCTTCAGTTTTCTTGCAAGCCCTTTCATAATTTAAGAAAAAAAACTACTGCCCGGAGGCAGCAGTTTTAAATACGATTATTCTTTATAGAGGTAAGCACCTTCTCTACCGCTGCTTCCCCTTGATCTATACAATCTGGAAGACCAATTCCACGGTAGGAGCCTCCTGCTAAACAGACACCGGGCAATTGCTTGTCCATTTGTTCCGTGATCTCTGATAAGCGGTCTTTGTGTCCTACTTGATATTGAGGCATAGCGTCATACCAGCGGGTCACAATGGAAAAATCGGGCTTGTCGGTAATGTTCATCGTTTTATTTAAATCATTCAAGGCAATCTCAACAATGTCTTCATCCGGCAGGTTCACCACGTCCTGGTCGTCAGGCTTCCCTACATAGCAGCGAAGCATTACTTTCCCAGCCGGAGTCGAATGGGGCCATTTTTTATGCGTCCACGTACAGGCTGTAATTCTGAAGCTGCTGTTCCGTGACACGACAAAGCCTGTACCATCAATATCTTTCTTAATCGCTGAGGCATCAAATGCCATAGCAACATTAGCTACAGAGGTCGCATTGACTTCTTTAAAAGGATCCATAAAATCGAATTGAGACAGCATACGCTGTGCCTGAAAGTGAGGAACGGCCAGTATGACAGCATCCGCCTCTTCTACGGTTCCATCACTTAACAGCACGTGATAACCTTGAGGCTTTCTCTCAATGTGATCGACTTTTGTATTCTTTCTTACAGAGCCAGGGGCAAGTTTATCTTCTACAGCATCCACTAAGGATTCCAGGCCATGTTCGAGTGTACGGAACATGCTTGGTTTCTTTTCCCCTTTTTTGGGTTTACTGATGGAACGCGTTTTGCGTAACCCTTTAATTAAACTTCCGTATTCCTGCTCTAAGCGGTAAAAATCAGGGAAGGTAGCTTCAAGACTCAGCTTATCAATGTCCCCTGCATAAATGCCGGAAAGTAGCGGTTCGATTAAATTCTCAACCACCTGGCTGCCAAGACGTCTACGGAAAAACAGACCTAACGCCTGATCGCCTTCCACCTGTTTCTTCGGCTTCATCAAATCTAAGGACGCTCTTATTTTTCCAGCTGGAGTAAAAAGGCCGGAAAATAAGAAAGGACGAATACGAGTCGGGATTCCCATAAAAGAACCGCTCGGCATTTTATGAAGTTTACCGTTCACCAGAATGTAAGACTGTCCCGTCCCATTAGGTACAAGCTGATCGCCAAGACCGACTTCTTCAGCCAGTCTAGCGGCGCTTTCTTTACGAGCGAGAAAAGAATCCGGTCCTCTTTCAATCGTAAATCCATCTCTCTTTTCAGTTTTAATTTTTCCTCCTAATTGACCACTCGCTTCGATCAATTGAACATCCAGAGGTAAATTTTTCTGCTTTTGTTCTTTTTGCAGATAATAAGCAGCTGTTAATCCTGAAATGCCTCCGCCAACAATAAGTACTTTTTTTTGTTCCGTCATTCTTATCGCTGCTCTTCTGCTTTTTCAAGTACGACACCAGCAAGGGTGTGGATAAACTTATCATTGGTGTTAGGCATTTCTGGACGGTAGTAATCTGCTCCTACTTCATCACAGACGACTTTACACTCATAGTCATTATCGTAAAGTACTTCCAGGTGATCCGATACAAAGCCTACGGGAGCATAAATGAAGGACGTGTAGCCTTTCTCATGATACAAATCACGGGTCAGGTCCTGTACATCCGGTCCAATCCAAGGATCCGGGGTGTTACCCTCACTTTGCCAGCCGATTTCGTATTGAGTAATTCCAGTCGCTTCACTAATCATCTCAGCGGTTTTCTTCAGCTGATCCGGATAAGGATCACCGCCTTCTAGAATTTTCATAGGAAGACTGTGAGCCGATACGATCAAGCATGTATTTTTCTTTTCTTCTTCTGCAATTTTCGAATACTCAATCAGTATTTTTTCTTTCCAGAAGTCGATGAACCCCGGAGCGTCATACCAGCTTTCCACCGAACGGATGGTTATGCCGTGCTTTTCCGCTTCTTCTTGAGCCCGTCCATTATAAGATTTCACACTGAAGGTGGAATAATGAGGAGCAAGTACAATAGATACGGCTTCTTCAATTCCGTCTTCAGCCATCTGTTGAACCGCCTCTTCTACGAAAGGTTCAATGTGCTTAAGCCCGATGTATAGTTTAAATTCAATTTCGTCCTGATTTTGATTCAAATCATTTCTAAGAGATTCTGCCTGATCGTCTGTAATTCTTGCTAGAGGAGAAATACCTCCAATGGCGTCATAACGATCTCTAAGATCCTGAAGCATTTCATCCGTCGGCTTTCTACCGCGCCGGATGTGTGTGTAATAGCGTTCCAAATCTTCTTCTTTGTATGGCGTACCATAAGCCATAACTAGCAGTCCCATTTGTTTTTTAGCCATGATCGTCACCTCTCACTAAGATTTTGAATATTCATGGACCAGATTGGTCAATCGTTTCAATGTTTCGGGCTTGATATCAGGTGTTACGCCGTGACCAAGATTAAATATATGAGCGGGATGCTTGCGCCCTTCATCTATAATACGCTTCGTCCGCTCTTCAATCACGTCCCAATCGGCCAGGAGCAGAGAAGGATCCAGATTTCCCTGCAACGGCTTAGTAATGCCATTATTTCTTGCTTCGGTAATGGACATTCTCCAGTCAAGTCCCATGACATCTACAGGGAGGTCATTCCATTCCAGAGCCAGATGGCGCGCGCCTACGCCGAATAAAATAAGGGGTACACCCTCCGCACGCAATTCGCTGAAGATTCTTTCCATCACTGGTTTAATAAACGTACGATAGTCTTCCACATTCAGGGCCCCAACCCACGAATCAAAGATCTGAATAGCCCTGGCACCTGCTTTAACCTGAGCACGGACATAGGTGATCACCATATCAGCCAACTTGTCCATTAAAGCGAACCATGTCATTGGTTCACTGTACATCAAGGATTTCGTTTTATTATAGTTTTTGGAAGGGCCGCCTTCCACCATGTAACTAGCCAGGGTAAACGGCGCTCCACTGAAGCCGATTAAAGGAACCGTCAGCTGCTCCTTGGTGAGAAGTCTGATTGTATCCAGAACGTAAGGTACATCGGACTCCGGATCAATGGTCCCAAGGTTTTCTACATCGGCTCTTGAGCGGATCGGATTGTGGATCACCGGTCCGATGCCTTTCTTAATCTCCACATCTACACCTAGCGCAGGAAGAGGAGACATAATATCCTTGTATAAAATTGCTGCATCGACTCCGTACTGTTCCACAGGAAGGCGGGTCACATAAGCGCATAGTTCTGGTTCATGTGTAATTTCAAACAACGAATATTTCTCTTTTAATTTACGATATTCAGGCTGGGATCTGCCTGCCTGACGCATAAACCAAACCGGTGTATGCTCCGTCTTTTCTCCCTGAAAAGCTCTTAAGATCGTATCGTTTTCAATTTTATTCATAATCACCTAGCTCCTTTATCCACGTTCATCGTTCATCGTTCATCCGATTTCCACTATAACGATATATCCTTCTTCTGTATAGAAAAATGAACTAATTTTCACGATATTGTGCGTTTTTTCACAGGTCCCAATTCAAGGTCACTTTATTGGACGGTTCACCTTCTCTTCCTGTCAAAGGATCAAAAGGAACGATATAATACGTGGTCTGATCAAATATTCCAAAGGCATTTACTTTAAACTCGCCTTTTCCAGTTACTTCCCCTACTTTTACATCTTCTCCTTCTTCTTCTCTGTAAATACGGTAAACCAGTCGATCGTCGTCCGCAGGCGTCCAGCTGATCGTTCCGCGGAACCTGGCAAGCCCTGATAAACTTAAAGATCCTGCAGCGTCCTCGATATTAGGCATTTCAATCGGTTCCGGCAAACCTTCTACTCCCTCAGGACGTTCAAAACTTTCTTTTAAATTCTTTTCCTCGTCGATTTGCGATAATATTTCCTTCATCAGTCTTGTAGGATAGCTGCTCCCGCCCTCTAAGCGGTAATTCTCCCCGGCCTGGTCATAGCCCATCCACAACGTTCCGACGTACTCCGGTGTATATCCGGCAAACCATACATCCTTATTATCACCATCCAGGTGCTGCTGGGTCCCTGTTTTCCCTGCCAGTGCTTTACGATAATCACCTGCACTTGCTGTGCCTTCGTTGACTGTGCTTTGCAGCATTTCAGTCATATACCAGGCTGTCTGTGGACTGAACACCTCAGTTTCTTCTTCACTTTGATGCTTATGAATGACTACATCGGATCGATCTTTGATTTGAGTGATCGTGTAACTGTCTGTGACTTTTCCGTTTTGAGCAAAACTGCGATAACCTTCTGCCATTTGCAGAGGAGTATATCCTTCCGTAAGTGCGCCGAGAGCAATCGCCAGTCCCTCGTCTTTCGTCTCAAGTCCAAGCTCTTTTAAATAACCTTTTGCATAATCAATACCCATTTGATCTAGCAGCCACACGGCTGCCACGTTTTTAGACTGGCTAAGCGCCTGATATAGAGACACAGTGCCGTCATATTCACCGTCGTAATTTTCCGGCGTCCATCCATCCGCAAATTCCTGTTTCTCATCAGGAAGAACCGTGTAAGGAGTGTACTTTTCAGTCATAAGGGCTGGTCCATAAACGGCAAGAGGCTTGATGGCAGACGCCGGCTGATGTGCGGTTAATACGCGGTTGATATCCCCGTGTTTAAAATCTCTGCCGCCGACCACCGCGCGCAAGGCTCCTGTTTCATGATCCATCAACGTTAAAGCCCCTTGGACTTCCCCATTCGTACCGGGAACAAATTCTCCGTTCTGCATATTTTCAGAAGCAATCCGCTGAGCAACAGGATCCATTTCCACAATCACGCGGTAGCCTCCGCGTTTTAACTCATCTCTCGAAATGTCATATTTCTCTGCCGCTTCTGCAATTACTAAATCCACATAACTATTCGTCCATGTTTCGGTTTCTGATTCATCTTCTTCCGCTCCCAAGGTTGCCCCCTGGTAACTCTTCATATCGGCAGCCGATATAGTTCCAGTATCATGCATACGCGAAAGAACAAGGTTCCGCCTTGCTTTCGCTTCTTCTGGATTATCAAAAGGAGAATAGGAATTCGGAGCTTTTGGCATGCCGGCGAGCAGCGCCCCCTCAGCTACCGTAAGTTCTGAAGCTGAGCTCTGGAAATAATGCTGCGCAGCGGCCTCAATTCCATAAACACCTTCTCCAAAATAGATCCGGTTTAAATAGAGTTCCAGAATTTCATCCTTCGTAAAATTCCGCTCCAGATAAATGGCGGCCATAACTTCCTTCGTCTTCCTCATCCACGTTTTATCATTGGATAAGGACAGGTTTTTCGCCAGCTGCTGAGTAATGGTACTGGCTCCTTCGACCTTTGCCATAGCGATAATATCTTTGTACACGGCACGGACAATCGATTTAAAATCAATTCCAGAATGTTCATAGAAGCGGCTGTCTTCAATCGCTACAAACGCTTCCTGCACGTGCCCAGGTACATCGGCTAGATCTATAATTTCTCTATTTTTCGTATATATCTCTTCAATTATTTCTCCATCTTTGGTTTCGACAAACGTTTTTTCGTCTAAAACCAGATCTTCTTCACTAACTACTAAACGGCCTCCAAACAGGATGGTTATATAACCTAAAATACCGGCCATTACAAGGATAGCGAGGATTATGCCAGCCCATCGTACACGCCTTGCTGCACGCTGGATCGGCTTAAGATAATCGTATTGTTTCACCTTATATGCACCCTTTCTTGTGCAATCTCTTTCAAACTTGCGGGTTTACCATTTCAATTGCTAAACTGAAATTAATGTTGGAAAGGAGACATCCATTATGAAAGTTTCGATGACAAATGGCACTTTGAATTACTTAGCTAAATTAGACAAACAACATCCAGATGCTCACCTCTTATTTATGCAGGACCAGGATAAAACAGTGGCTTATTACGAAGGAGAGAATCCAATTTTTGAAGAAGGACGCGAGTACGAAATTGTAGACTCTGTCGGCACCCTTCAACCTAAGGGATACGTGGTTATGAATAACATTCCTGTAGCTGACGAAGGTCGTCCTGTATTTGAGGACCGCTTCAAAAATCGTGCAGGGAATGTTGAGAACATGGAAGGTTTTCAGGCGATTCGGATCTTGCGGCCAGTTAAAGGTAATACTTATGTGGTGCTGACTCAGTGGCGCAATGCTCAGGACTTTGAAGACTGGAAGAATTCCCAATCTTTCGAGCAAGCCCACAAAAATTCAGGACCAAAGCACGAGAAAAAGCCTTCATTTATTGATGGAGATGCCTACATTACCAAGTATCAAATGCTTCAGTTAGAGGAATAAACGAAAAGTGAGCGGACAGTGCCGCTCACTTTTTTATTCTTCTGCCTGTCCGGATTCCTCATCTAAAACTTCTTGACGGAAAAAGTTATCAAAAGTGGTTACGGGCTGTTCACCTGAAATCCGTGCTCTTTCTTCTCCGTTTTCATAGTGTACAATGGTCGGCGTACCTTCGATACCATATTTTTCCATCTGCTCTTTAAACTCAAGCACATTCATTTTCTTCATATCTACGCCAAGCTCCTGAGTCATCGGCACTACGATAGGAGTCGTACGCTGACAGTGGACGCAAGTAGGGCTGTAAAAATAAACGGTAGTATCTTCACCGGATTCAATTTGTTCCTCTAGTTCGTCAGGCTGGATTTGATTTTGGTAATTTTCGTTATCCAATTGGTCGATCGTTGCTTGGTTAAGATTATCCTTGCCATAAGGATTATCTGCCGTCTTCTGACTATTCTGGTAGTTCACTACAAAGATCAATACAGCAATTAATACAGCTAAGCCTGTACCAAAAATAATCATTTTTTTCTTCATAATAAAATCCCCTTTACTTCCTTACCATCATTAGATGTGTGATAAAAATAATAATAAATGCCGTTCCTGCCAAAAAAGGAATGGTAATAAAGCCAAAATAATTAATGTACTGCGCATTACATGGAACTAGTCCACAAGCATCCCCTGCTCCTATCGCGGGTACTTTCTGCAATAAGTAATGGTATATAGAGACTGCGGCTCCAATTCCACTTAGAATCAGCCCCGGCAGCGTCATAGCTGCATTTTTTTTAACCAGTCCGGCCCCATATACTATCACAAGTGGATACATGAGAATACGCTGGTACCAGCATAGCTCACAAGGTTCATAGCCCAGAACCTCAGAAAAGAATAAGCTTCCTGCTGTAGCAGTAAGCGCGGCTGCCCATATGATAAACAATAGATTTTCATGATTCGCCTTCATTCGTCATTTTCCTTTCTACCTCTCTATTTTGATATTATACTAGGGATTGTTTCGAAAACAAAATAGTTTTGTCCCTATTCCTCACTTATCACAAAGTTGTCACAGAAACAAAAAAAGCCACCCAAAGTGGCTTTTCAAGATGTTTCAGTTAGTACTTTGTCATATATTATAATACTTACTATATCTTTTTTTACTTGCGATTCATCTTTAAACTGTTGATTTTTCATAAGTGCATTTATTGAACAATAGTGCCGAATAGTTGAAGACTCGAATTGGAGATATTGAAATAGAGTGAAGGTCCTGCGGGGGACGATTCGCTTTCCGGCCCTGCACGACGCAGGGTCGTTCGACGTTGCCACAGGATGTGGCGACCTTAGTCGAACATCCCTTGTGCTGAGCCTCCTCGAGCTCCGCTCTCCGGGGTCTCACCGATCATGTCTATCCCACAGGAGTCTTCATCGTCCCCTCCGGACCTTGCCAAATCAGAAGCTCAAAACCATTTCAAACATCATGTGCGTGATGAGGAATTAGACCATGTGGTTTTCTACCCATTTTCAGGATGTAACGACCTGCAACAGCCAACAGCCCGTACTAAAAGCATTTAATCCAGATGAAGCAGGAGAATCTTTCTCTTCTGGAAGGATCCGTTCCCCCCTAATAAAGCTGGGTTGGTGGGGAAATAGCGAGACGCCCGTGGGAGAAGGAGCTAGGAGAGACCCCACAGAGAGTGATAACGACCGAGGAGGCTTGCCAGTTCCCCTCAGGAAAGCGAGTTATTTCCCCACCAACCCTTCTCAATTTAACATAACGGGCCCGATTATCTTGAAACTGATTCTTCCACAAACGGTGGCTGGCTTATTTGGAAATACAGTCTGTTTAAAGAACTTGATCTTATTTATCTTTTTTCAACAGACCATTACGGTGGACGTACACTGCAGCCTGAGTACGATCCTGTACTTCTAACTTGCTGAGAACATTGCTTACATGCGTTTTTACCGTTTTAATTCCGATAAAAAGGTTGTCACTGATCTCCTGGTTGGTCATCCCTTCTCCAATGCACATTAAAACTTCCCTCTCACGATTCGTCAGTTCCTCATGGGGCTTCCTATCCTGGCGAAAACGAGTCATCATTTTGGTGGCCACTTTCGGCTCAATCACGTTTTCACCTCGGTAAGCTTTTTTGATCGCCTCGGCAATTTCGTCCGCAGAAGAAGTTTTCAGCATATAGCTGAATGCCCCGGCTTCTAGTGCAGGAAACACTTTTTCATCATCATAAAAGCTCGTCAAAATAATAATTCTGCAAGTCTCTGTCTTCATTATTTCTTCCGTGGCTTCAATTCCCGTCCCATTTTCCATAATTAAATCCATTAATACGACGTCAGGTTTTAACTCTTTTACAAGAGCTGCTCCTGTGTGACCGTCTGCAGCTTCCCCTACAATCTCGAGTTCCTCTTCCGTATTTAGATAGGCTATAATTCCCTTACGGACCACTTCATGATCATCAATGACTACGACACGTATCATTCTTCTGCCTCCTTGGTAGATAGCTGTTTAGGAACTCGAAGATCAATGTGAGTCCCTTCTCCTACACGTGAACGGATCGTGAACTCCCCGCCCACCTCTTCACAGCGTTCTCTCATCGTTTTTAATCCATAAGATGCCTTATTACCCTTTTTGTCTTCTGCATGAAAACCCGCGCCGTCATCAGCAATATGTAAAAATACTTCACGGCTGGAGCTCGTCATTTCCACCTTGACTTCCTTCGCGTTGGCATGCCGGAGAATGTTTGATAGTGCCTCCTGGACCACCCTGAAAATGTGTTCTTCCGTGGTCTTAGACAGTTCCGAGATTTCTTCCATTTGAACCTTGAAATCCAAGGAACATTTTTGCTTCAGTTCTTCAATAAGCGAAGCAATTCCCTGATCCAGGGGTTCTCCTGATAAGTGGACCGGCCGCAAGTGCAGAAGCAGTGCTCTCATTTCTGTCTGAGCCTGCAAAGCCATTTGCGTGATTTCCTTCAGCTGCACTTTTGCTTGTTCGGGTTTCTTTTCAATCACTCGGTCAGCTGCCTGAGCCATCATAGTTAAGGCAAACAACTGCTGACTGACCGCATCGTGAAGATCTCTAGCCAATCGCTGCCGCTCTTCGATAGTCGCCGCTTTATGTGCTGAGCGCGCCAATTCACCTTTTTCATCTGCAAGCTTGAGAAGAGATTCCCTCTGCTGGTGCAGTTTTTCTCCAAGTGTGTTCAACTCATCCGCGATTCCCGAAATTTCATCATCCTCATTAAAATAAAGTCGTGAAGACAGTTCACCTCGGGCAAGCCTGGTAATCATCGTAGAAATATAGTCCATGCGCTGTTTCATATCCCCGCTTGATTTGAAGCCAGCATAAACCGCCATTACGAATCCAACTAAAAGATAGGAAATAATAAAAAACAAGATCGCTCCGGGGTGAAGCCAGGTGGGATCAAACCATACGTGAACAGAGAGAAGCAAAGCAAGCATTATAAATATATTCAAGATAAGCCCGTACAAATGCGAACGGATATACATATACCGGATACTGTTCAGCTGCTTAAACATAGCACTCCCCCCTAAACACGTTCGACCTTTATTGATCCTATATTGAAGTCAATCCATAGAGATAATCTTCTATTTGCCGACTGGTAATCATCCGTTTCATACACGATCTCTCTTCTTAAACCATCAGCAGTCTGTCCGGCTACTTTAATATCCCCGGTCTTAATCCTGGCCTCGACACGAAAAGGCACGTTATTCGGAATAATCATTTTCACATCGCCAATCCACCCTCTTACAATGATAGGAGTATCTCCATCCGGAATGAACGCTCTGGTGAAATCAAACTTGTAATCCCCTATACCATTCCATAAATCCATCGGCTCGACCTTCCAGTTCTCATCATTATAGGAGTGGTCCCCAATGAGCATCTTGGTGGATTTTCTTCTCTTTCCTGAAGAAGGTTCATGATAAGAGGCTCCGTTTACATCAAATTCAAATTTTCTCGTTTTTTGCCCACCAAGAAAAATACTGAAACCAATATATATAAATAACAACGGCCATAATCGCAAAACATCCCCAAAATGAAAGGAGATCACTTCAAAACGGTCCAGGATCAACAAGACTCCAAACACTGTAAGGAAGGAGCCGATCGTCCAGGATCCACCTTGTTTTAAAAGAGAGTCCCCCCACAATTTTAACCCAATACCCGCTAGTAGAAATGGATAAATCGTGGCCCATGAGAACTCCATTTCCAAGGAAATAATCTCTAGGTTCGCCAACAGCAGAATGGCTCCAATTGCAACCAGTCCTACGGCTAATAAAATATTTGCTGCTCTTTTTTTCAATTGAATCACCCTTTTTTCATCCTGCGATGAATTATTCTCTATTCGTTTCTTAAATCCCTTCTTAGATATAGGAAAGGTTCTCCTTATCTTTACTTTAGCGTTTATTCTACCATGTAGAAACAAGCCGAAGATGGGTTTCTTCTCCGTCTTAGGACGGAGGCTTAGAAAAAACAGAGAGGAGGTTTAAATAACAAGTCTCAGGGAATATCTAAACTGTGCAACTTTTTTATAGAAAGGATGTTGTCATATGGATGAAAAAATGAAAGTATTAATCGATGGATTAAATGAAGACTTGGCCAATGAATATGCCGCTTCAATTATGTACACTTATAATGCCGCGGTTGTATCTGGTCTATATCGTTCCGTTCTAAAACCATTTTTCGAAAGCGAAGTGGCTGATGAACAAGCACATGCCCTTTACTTATCCGAGAAAATCAGCATATTAGGCGGTACGCCTACCACCACTCCAGCAGAGGTGAAGCAGCATACGGAAGTAAAACCGATGCTTGAGGAAGCAAGAGAAGCTGAGCGTCAAACTATTAAGCGATACGAAGAGCGTAAAGTGCAGGCAGAGGAACTTGGCCTTACTGAACTCGCTGTTAAACTGGATGACTTGATCTCTGATGAAACAGGTCACTATGAAGAAATTGGTCGCATGCTAAAAGATTCTCGATTAACTGAATAGACGAAGTCCAAAACCGCTGCCTGGGCAGCGGTTTTTTTGTACCTTATACCTTATAGGTGTTATCTTACACAAAAGAAATATCACACAATAGGGCAGGATTGTGGAAGACTCGATTTCGAGATATATTGGGTCCATTACGATATGAAGAGCGGGCTGGTGGGGAAATGACTCTTCTTGTTCCATCACCCAGACACTCAAGACATAAGCCGTTCATCAACGGTTGGAAAAACCACCATCCTTTTGATGCTCGGCTTATGCTGTTCGTGTCTTTCGGGGTGATTCCACATTTGAACACTTTCCTATGGCCCTACACGACGTAGGGTCGATCGACGTTGCCACAGGACGTGGCGACCTTAGTCGATCCTCCTTTTACCGTGAGCTTCCTCGCTCGTTTCACTCCCTGCGGGATCTCACCTAGTTCCTTCTCCCATGGGAGTCTCGCTATTTCCCCACCAACCCAGTCACGGGAGAATAACGGACCCTTTCAGATAAGAGAATGCTCTTCTTCTAAATAGGTCCTAAATGCTTCTATGACAAGCTTTTTCACATCATTTTAGCATGAAATACACTCTTCATCCCATCCTTTTCTCACCAAGCAACCAGTGTATTTAGTGGTTTCGAGTTTCTGATTCGGCCAGGTCCGGAGGGGGACGATGAAGACTCCTGTGGGATGAACATGATCGGTAAGATCCCGGAAGGCGAAGCCTGAGGAAGCTTACCACAGAAGTGGAGGTTCGACTAAGAACGCCACGTCGTGTGGCAACGTCGAACGACCCTGCGTCGTGCAGGGCCGGAAAGCGGAATCGTCCCCCGCAGGACCTAATTCTAACAAAAGTCTCGAAACTGAGTCTTCCAGTAACGGTAGCTTTTCTTTAATAACGTGATTGTTTTAGCCAGAGTATTGTAAGGAACGAGGCTGTCATTTTTTAGACTAATCTAATTTGTTTGAGAATTAGGGTTACTTATATTACACTTTATGCAATCTATAGAAAACATAGGAGGAAGTTATGAATGTGGAATGATGTCTTTCAAGCAATTGATGAACAATATAATCAAATGGTTCAAACGCGGAGGCACCTGCACCAGCATCCTGAAGTCTCTTTTTACGAAGAAGAAACCGCCCAGTACATTGCGGATACATACGAGCGTTTAGGGGTCCCCTACGAAAAAAACGTCGGCGGTAATGGAGTGCTGGCTACCCTTAAAGGTGGAAAACCTGGAAAGACAGTAGCCTTAAGAGCAGATTTTGACGCCCTTCCGATTCAAGAAGAAAACGATCACCTTGAATTCAAATCCCAGAATGACGGCGCTATGCATGCCTGCGGCCACGATGGTCACACCGCGGCTCTGCTGGGGCTAGCCGAAGCGCTTGTTCCTTTTCAAGCGGATCTTCCTGGCACTGTGATCTTTCTGCATCAGCACGCTGAAGAATATGCCCCGGGCGGAGCCAAGCCTATTGTTAAGTCCGGAAAGCTCGATCATATCGACGCTGTATTCGGCACGCACTTGTGGGTAAATACACCTACCAATGTTATTGAAACAGCAAAAGGACCCTTCATGGCAGGAGCCGACCGTTTTGAAATAACGATTCAAGGAAAAGGCGGGCATGGAGCTCAGCCGCATCAGACAAAAGATGCCATTGTCATTGCATCCCAGCTCGTCACCTCATTACAGCAGGTTATCAGCCGCAGAGTTGACCCACTTAAAACAGCTGTCTTATCTGTCGGCACCTTTGAAGCGGGCCATACGTTCAACATTATTGCTGATTCAGCTAAGTTAACAGGAACAGTTAGAACTTTCGATCCCGAAGTACAGCAGTTGATTATAGAGGAAATGGAAAAAGTTATTAAAGGTACATGTGTAGGATATGATGCCGACTATTCGTTTAATTACGAAAAAGGCTACCCGCCTGTAGTCAACCACGAAGCAGAGGCCGAACTCATTTTAGAGAACGCCCACGAAGCAGACAGTAATCTCCGCACGCAAGAGGTTGAGCCTGTCATGGCCGGTGAGGATTTCGCTTATTACCTGTTAGACAAGCCCGGCGCTTTCTACTTTACCGGAGCTCAAATTCCCGACCATTATTATCCTCATCATCACCCAAAATTTGATTTTGATGAAAAAGCGATGAATCACGCTGCGAAAACTTTACTGCAAGCCTATCGCAGTTACCAGGAAAAACATCACACTTCTTAATTATTCAGGAGACGGAGGCGGCTAGCATTTTTAGTCGTCTCTCCTAAATACTGAAGCAGCCGACCATTTGCGATGTAACCGACGGCAGCTCCGATTCCTGGAAAGAGCTGGAGCAATTTCACAAAATCCAATGTATCCCGGTATTCAATTTGGAGCGTCTTCCAGTCAATTTGTTTTCGGCTAGGAGGAGCCTGGTCCCAGTCCAGTACTATATCTTTAATCGATCGTCTGGTGTCATCACTTGAAAATGTAAGCATAAATATGTGAAGCAAGTACACTCTTTCTTCATATGAATCTACATTAAACCCGTAAAGCTGCCCTGCATCAAACAAGAATTTCATCTTAATACTTAGAAACAAAGGAAAATCTGCCAGCCCAAGCCAAAATCCGCCAAAGCCAGTGCCTGCTCCCTCAAAAGCTGCGGTCTGTTTATACTGTTTTAAAATTTCCTCTAACCTTTGTTCCCTTTCCTCCAAAGTCCAATCGGGATTGACTTCCAATGGCCGCACGTATTCGGAAGTGGTAAGTGCGGTTTCAATCATCCTTCGAATACTTTCTGTCACCACATCATGAACTTTGTCAGGAACTTTGTTATTAATAACCTCCTGTACCCTTTTGGAGTGCCGCTGCATTAGAGAAGATCTTTTTTCTAAAGAGCGGCTCCAGCGCAAAGCTTCCTTAAGTGCTTTTTCTTCATAATTCACACATAACAACCTCCTTTATTAAAATATCTTCATCATACAATCAAACAAACGAGAGATCCTCCTATGGGATGAACAATAGGTAAGAGCCGTCAGGCGGAGCCCGAGAAAGTAATCGAAATCAATACTTTCAGTAGCGATAGCTAATGTTGAATAATGCCACGGAACCTAAACTCGCAGACACTGCTTTCAGCCGGTCTTTCAAAATATATTTTCAGATTCTAATAAGAAAGGAGCGCGCAAGTATGCGCCCTCCTTGTTTACGTTAATTTCTGTTTCACATAACTCTGGATAAAGGCGATACTGAAGGCACTTCCTCCAATCCATACGATCAGCAGCCCCAAAAGGTTCCACTGAATAATAAACAGCAGCCCAAATACAAACGTTTGAAATAGCATGATCTGACGCAGCCATTCCAGCAATGCCCCCTGCTTCCACTCTCTTTTTATTGGATACAAATCAAGCCAAATGTTTGTCCGATGATGATTCCAAAGTGTCATCATCTGAAAAGCACTCAAATACAAAAATAAAATGGCAAAGGCGATTTTCATCCATATATTCGGCACAAACCAGATGGCAAGTCCACCTATCACCATCAACCTCAGATACATCCCTAGATAATCACTGCTCCGAATAAAGGTAATCCGGTACAAATACGTAAACGTGTGGCTTTGTTTGTACGTGAGCGGTTTAAGCAATACCCGGACGAGCGAATGACGTTTCTTTACCGTATTTTTCAAATGCGGTACATCGATGAACATGTTCGCAATGCGGTAAAACGTTCTCATTCTCTGCTGGTCTTTTTCAACTAGAAGGTCCCAGGCGAGTCCGGCTTTTTTACTTGAAAGACTGTATGTGTACAACACGAGTGCAGCGAGCAGAATCGTTACAATGCTTGCATACAGCCATTCTCCCTGTGACAGAAAATAAAAGATCATGATGTTCAAAGCGACTTTTACCACTTGGTCAGTGTTCCGGATTCTTGCATTTCTTTCCTTCAGCATCCACCAGTTGGAAAGCATATTCCATACTTTAACCACAAACACAACACCAATCATTACAAGGTAATGACGACTTCCAAGATCAGGATACGAGGCAAAATAAAGTGGCCCAAGCGCAGCTGCAACAATCAAAACCGTGTAAATCTGTATGACAAAACTAAAATACAGACTCCTCTTAAAATACGTATCCAGCTGGTATTCAGCCGGCAGCAGGAAGACAAGATCAGGTTCTTTCAACAAGGTCCGTACAGGACTGTAGCTTGCAATCAACCCAAAGGCAATCCCCACTACCCAGGCGGTCGGGAATGCTTCTGGAAGATCAGCCAGCCATTGCTGGTAATAATAAGCGAGAGCCGCTAGAAAGAAGAATAAAGCTATACCAATATGCTCGTTAAAGATGTACTTTAAGTAACGGCTTGTCTCTTTCATATGTTCCGAAAATCGGCGGTTCCAGAGCTCTTTGGCATTAATCATGATCGTCTTCCTTTGTCAGCTGAACGTAAATTTCGTCCAGAGATGCACCCGGGCGCTTAAAGGAGTGTCTTAATTCTTCAAGCGTCCCCATCGCTCTGATTTTTCCATCGTGAAGAATAATGAAGCGGTCACAGTATTTTTCAGCGGTAGCCAAAATATGAGTAGACATGAGCACACCGGCTCCTTTGTCTTTCATATCTTCCATCAATTGCAAATACGACTGAATTCCAAGAGGGTCAAGACCCACAAATGGTTCATCAACAATGTAAAGTTCCGGCTCAATTAAAAAGGCGCACATAATCATTACTTTTTGGCGCATGCCTTTAGAAAAATGAACGGGAAACCACTTAAGTTTCTTCTCCATTCGGAACTCCTTAAGCAATGGATCCAGACGCTTCTTAAACAAATCTTCCGGTACATTGTAAGCCATAGCTGTTAACTCAAGATGTTCAAATAAAGTCAATTCATCGTACAGAATTGGCATTTCAGGTATGTAGCCAAGCTGCTGACGGTACTCTTCGGGGTTTTTTTCAAAAGAAGTTCCATTAATGGAAACCTCTCCTTCTTTAGCCTGCATCATGCCGATAATATGTTTAATAGTTGTACTTTTACCTGCTCCGTTTAAACCGATCAGCCCAACAATTTCATGCGGCTGCACTTGAAACGAAATTCCGTGCAGGACATTTTTATGGGTGTAACCTCCATGAAGGTTATTCACTTGAAGTAACGAACTCAACTTGATCCCTCTTTTCATATGCATACATTCTTATCAAATTCTACCACAATTCCTTCCTAACTTGCATAGACGGCGGAAGGATGCTGAGCGTCGAGTCACCCTCTACTTTTGTGATACAATAGAACAAAAGTTAAAGGAGTGTTGGATATGTCTGAAGCACAAGATTGTATTTTCTGCAAAATCCTGGATGGAGATATTCCATCAGCTAAAGTTTATGAGGATGAAGACGTCTATGCGTTTCTTGATATCAGTCAAGTGACGAAAGGCCATACGCTGGTGATTCCTAAGCAGCATTCCAAAGACATCTATCATACGCACCCGGATGTGGCGGAGAAATTATTTTCCCGCATTCCAAAGATTGCGAATGCAATTAAAGAAACCTATGACCCCATTGGGATGAATGTCCTGAATAATAACGAAGCCCCGGCTGGTCAATCTGTTTATCACTTACATATCCACCTGCTGCCGAGATACGGAGATCAAGATGGATTTGAAGCCAAATGGGAAACACATGCCGATGACTATGCACCGGAAGATTTACAAAGTATTGCCGGAGAAATCAGCCAGAATATTCCTAAATAACTGTGCGATGTTTTGATTTTTCAACATTCGTTTTGGTATAATACTGCTATGCATTCGCAAGCGGCCACAAGGGCACGTTTGGATTGTAAATTACAAAGAGACTAGTTTAGTTGAGGAGAGATGTACAAATGAATACTCGAGTGTTAGTCATGCTATCTTTATTTGTTGGAATTGGAGCAGTTCTGCACGCAATTGTGCCCCCGTTCTTCCTGGGAATGAGGCCGGATATGATGCTTGCCATGATGTTCTTAGGTATTTTATTATTCCCTAAGCTTCCTTATGTGCTCATCTTATCGATTGCTACCGGTTTTATTTCCGCATTAACTACGACGGTTCCGGGAGGTCAGTTAGCAAATTTAATTGATAAACCTGTAACAGGCTTACTCGTGTTTGGAATTGTCTTATTGATTCGTCCTTTACGCCATTCCAAGTGGGGAGCACCTGCATTGGCAGCTGTGGGGACCATAATCAGCGGGACGATCTTTTTAAGCCTTGTACTATATGTTATCGGTTTAATGAAAGCGAGCTTTTCTGTCATGTTCCTAACGGTTGTTTTACCAACAGCTGCCTTGAACCTCGCGTTCATGGCGATTATATATCCAATTGCTGTTTCCATTTTAAGAA
Organism: Halobacillus sp. K22; assembly: GCF_052246795.1. Taxonomy (NCBI): domain Bacteria; kingdom Bacillati; phylum Bacillota; class Bacilli; order Caryophanales; family Bacillaceae; genus Halobacillus; species Halobacillus sp. K22. Next base: position 25,729 of record NZ_JBQQCN010000037.1, read on the forward strand.
GATCCAGCATAAATGAAGTTCTCCCCGTTTCTTCCCCTTCCATTTCCAAAGGGAATTGAAGGGTTATTGGAAGAATTATAAGGAGTTAAAGGCACTGCATCAGATGTAGTGCCTTCTGTTTACTATCACCAAAGAAATCACTTTCAGGTTATCTTCATCGTACTTTATTTTTTATTTATTATTTTATGTTTGGTTCATTCATTCTAAGAGAAAATAATAAAACAGGAGATAGGAAAGGAGATTTTTTATGCCAAATGCAAAATCCTTAACTTTAGGTATCATCGTAGGTGGAATCGCAGGAGCTGCTTATACACTGCTCAGTGCCCCTTCATCTGGACGTGAATTTAGAGAAGGCGCCCGCTTAAAAAGCGAAAACTTAAAAAACACCGTACTCAGTCTACGGGAAGATGGCATGCAGCTGAAAGATCAGATTGCCCAAACTTCTAAAGAGGGAGCCGATTTGATTAAAGAACTTTCTGAAGATGTAAAAACATCCATTGAAAGCTGGAAAAAAACCGTAGAGCCTCACCAAAAAAACATCCAGAAATACTTAGAACAGATCGAAGAAAGTCTAAAAGAATTGGAAGAGAAAGCAAAATCCGAGCAGCAAAATAATAACGAGGATGTCAATCCATCCGATGATGAAAGTAATAACCATTAAAAAAACCGGAAGGCGGGTAATCGCCTTCCGGTTTTTTATAATTATTCAGCTGCTTTTAGATCTTCAATAGAGTCAACTTCCATATACTTCGGAACAACCAATCCAACTCTAGCCCCTTCTAAATTCGCACCAAGGTCTTCCAGGTTATCCTTATGCTGTTCATAAAGGTCACCGTGTGTTGCTGGAAGCCATGCAGCTACCATCCCGGTCACTTCTCCTTCTGAGACAGCTTCCCACATTGGTCCATTATCAAGTGGTGTAATGGTCACATTAAAACCTTGTTGTTTCATAACTTCTGCCACAACGTTCGTAGAAGCAATTTCTGAATCCCAGTTTACAAAAACAAGCTCAACTTCTGTGCCGTCCACTTCTTCTGTACCTTCTGTCCAAGAGCTTACAGCTTCCTGGTTATTCTCAATCCAGTTTTTCGCTGCCTCGGCAGGTTCAGCACCTTCATTGATTTCAAGCATAACTTCTTCCATATCAGCGGCTGTCCAATTAAACTGATCTAGAATTTTGTAAGCATTTGGTTTTTCTTCTTTCAAACCTTTACGTACCATGGTTTTAATTTGCTCTTCTCCACCAAAAACTTCTTTAGGATCTTCGAGATACTTCAAATCGTATTTAGCGAATTTCCAGTGCGGTGTCCAGCCTGTTACAATAATAGGTTCTTCATTCTCAACAGCCTGTCCTAAAGCTGTAGCCATCGCACCTGAGGACGAGGTAGATACTTCCCATCCGGCCAGGTTTTCATATTCTTCTACAGCACTTTGAGCAGCCTTAACTACCCCTGCTCCTGCCTCGATACCTGTAATTTCATAGTTCATTTCTTCTCCGTAGTTTACTTCCTCTGAAGTAGACTCTCCACCTTCATTACTACCTCCACTTGTTCCTTCAGACCCTTCATCAGACGAGCCACAGCCTGCTGCTACAAGAGTCAACGAAAGACCAGCTGCTACACTAAGGCGTTTCCAATCAAATTTAAACATGTCATTTGCTCCTTTTTTATTTAGTAGATGAGGACTGGACTTCCAGCCCTCATTGTAAAACGTTTAATCACCACGCTGGGTGTTCAAATTCTGGGTAAAGCGGTCAATAATAATAGCCAGAATTACAATCCCTAGACCGGCTACAAAACCTGTACCGACATCAGCACGCTGCAGTCCGGTAATAACCGTCTGCCCCAGACCTTTTGCACCGATCATGGAAGCAATAACAACCATAGACAAAGCAAGCATAACCGTCTGGTTAATTCCTGCCATAATCGTTTTCTTAGCCATTGGCAATTGAACTTTAAATAATTTCTGCGTGTTCGTTGTACCAAATGAATCGGATGCTTCGATTAATTCATGGGAAACCTGACGGATCCCGAGATTCGTAAAACGGACCGTAGGCGGTGTAGCGAAAATGACAGATGCAGCCACCCCTGGCACCATTCCGATACTAAAGAAGGCTACTGCCGGGATTAGATAAACGAAAGCCGGCATCGTCTGCATAAAGTCCAAAATAGGAGTAAGGATTTTCTCTACGGTTCCGCTCTTGGCCATCCATATACCAAAAGGAACTCCGATAACAACCGAGATCAAACTGGCAAATATGACAAGCGTAAATGTATTCATCAATTCTTCCCATAGCTCCTGGTTGGAAATGAACCATAAACCGACAACCGAGAACGCTGTTAAGCCTAGTTTCTTACCAGAGATAAAGAATGCAATAACACCTACAACGATAATGAACAGCCAAATCGGAATACTCATTAACCAGTCTTCAGCAAACATTTCAATAAAATCGCCAAAGTCATTTTTGATAAAATCAAATAAAGGCTCAAATGTATCGGTAACCCATTCAGTAAATAAGGATACCCATTCAGCCACAGGTATTTTAGGAATCAGTTCCATTTAGATTCACCTCATTTCCAGCAAGTGCGGCAATTACTGCTCCTCGAACAATAATGCCTTGTAACCTGTCATTTTCAACTACGGCGACAGGTACCGGTGCATCATGGATTAGATTAAAAATTTCTGCCATGGAAGTGTCTTTTTCCACTTTAAGAATATCTGTGCGCATAATATCTTTCAGGTCTTTCTTATCACTTTTCACAGCTTCTGCCACATCATCAGCCATGACGTATCCATGAAGATGACGTTTTGCATCCGTAACATAAATGCTTGAAAGACCCTCTTTGCGCATACGTTCAAGTGCTGTCCTTGGTCCATGCTTTTCGATATCAACAGTTTCAGGACGCTTCATAATATGTTCGGCTGTTAATACTTTGGAACGGTCTACGTCCTCTACGAATTTTTCCACATAATCATTCGCCGGGTTGACAAGAATTTCTTCCGGCGTACCAATTTGCACAATTTTACCGTCTTTCATCAAGGCAATTCGATCTCCAATACGGAGCGCCTCATCTAAATCGTGCGTGATAAATAGGATGGTTTTCTGCATGGATTCCTGAAGCTCAAGCAGCTCATCCTGCATTTCTTTTCTGATTAATGGGTCCAAAGCTGAAAATGCTTCGTCCATAAGCAGAATTTCAGGATCGTTGGCCAAAGCACGGGCTAGTCCTACACGCTGCTGCATACCGCCAGACAATTGTGAAGGGAACTGATGAATGTATCCGCCAAGTCCCACCATTTCTAATGATTCTTTGGCTTTTTTCTGTCTCTCTTCTTTATCGATGCCCTGTACCTCTAAACCAAACTCAGCGTTTTCAAGGATTGTACGGTGCGGAAATAAAGCAAATCGCTGAAAAACCATACTTAATTTTTGGCGGCGGACTTCTCGAAGATTTTTACTATCCATTTTGGCTAAATCCTGGCCGTCAATGTAAACACTGCCTTCTGTTGGTTCAATTAGTCGATTGACTAATCGTACAAGCGTAGATTTACCACTTCCGGATAGTCCCATAATTACGAAGATTTCTCCCTCTTCAACATTAAAGGAAGCCCGGTTGACCCCTACTGTATTTCCGGTCTTCTCCAGGATTTCTTCCTTGGATAAACCTTCATCCAAATACTTGGTGGCTTTCTTAGCCTGCTTACCGAAGATTTTGGACAAGTTCTCTACTTGAATAATCGGCACGTCTATCACCTCTAGTTTTTATTATTATGGTACGTTTAGGTCGAAATTTTATCCGCACTCATCTTTCCACCTTATAACTGTAACCTATTTGTAATAAATAGTTCAAACTATAAATTCTTTTATTTAAGTTTAAAAATTACGTACAGAATAAACTTTACAGAACAAAACTCCCAATATGTTTTTATTTTCTCCAAAATGCTCGATTTTACTTACTTATAAGGAATTTTCATTTTTATCCAATTAATAGTAATGTAGTGATAGCAATGAATTGAAGGAGGATCTTATGGTATTAAAAGATCACCAACCGTTAGAAGATATTCATACAAAAGTCATAACTGAATTTTCAAAAACCTTAGAAATGTTTGGGTTAACCCCTGCAGAAGCGAGATTATTCGTTACGATCTATATTAATTCTGATTCTATGACCCTCGATGAAATGAGTCAGGCGCTCGGAAAAAGCAAAACTTCCATGAGTACAGGAGTCCGCTCCTTGGTTGATCAGGGACTGGTTGACCGTGTATGGAAAAAAGGCGTTCGAAAAGATCTGTTTCAAGCGAATAAAAGTATCTATAAAAACCTCATGTCTTCTTATATTAGTAGATGGCAGTCCGCAGCCAATGAACAGGAAACCACCTTAAAAAATGTAGAAGATCAGCTGAAAAAACGGTATCGCGAGTTTTCCAGTGAGGAACAAATGGAAGAAGCTGATCATTTGTATCAGCGGCTGGAACAGATGATCGACTTTCATGAAAATATATTGAAAACATTCCATAAATTGGACCCGAAATAAGTAATTATTGTTTTGAACCCCTAAATACGCCTGTAAATATTCAGATTATTTTACAAAAATAGTATTCTTGCGCATTATCCCTTTCAATATGTCTATAAACCTGTCACAATAGATGTAACTTATACGTAAAGAAGGTGAGATGTATGAAGGAAAGAATTTCCAAGCGAGAAGCTATTTTTTATAGTCATAAAATGGCCCAATTATCCAAGGCGCTTTGGAAAGCCATCGAAAAAGATTGGCAGGAATGGACAAAGCCTTTTCAGCTCAACATCAACGAACACCATATTTTATGGATTGCCTATCATTTAAAAGGGGCCAGCATCTCTGAAATTTCCAAGTTTGGAGTCATGCATGTCTCTACAGCGTTTAACTTCTCGAAGAAATTAGAAAAACGCGGTCTCCTTCAATTTTCAAAACGTGAGAATGATAAAAGGAATACGTATATAGAACTTACGGATGATGGTAACGAGCTTCTTGAGGCTACGTTAAGCGAATATAACCCGGAAGATAATTCTGTTTTGCGCGGTTCTCTTCCAATGACGGAAATGTACGGTAAATTACCGGAGTTTCTGGACTTATCTGCTCTTATAAAGGAAATTTACGGCGAAGAGTATATGGAAATTCTTGAACGATCCTTAGATAACATTGAAGAGGAAGCTTCTGTTCAAGAACCTACCGATATTGAAGACTTTAAAAATCAACATAAATCTTCCTAAGGGTATCCCTTCCATGAAGTCATAACTTCTGGAGGGGTTTTTTTGTATCTTGAGAAAATTTTCAAAAACTTTTTTCTACTTTTCTAAGGAGGAGCTTTTCAATAAATTCTGATCCGCTAAACGCCTCCGCCTTAGGTCACTTCCTACTCTCAAACCTCCTGTCACTGTGCCTTTCAAATCCTGTTACTTAATTTTTCACAATTTTCCTTCCTTTAGTCTTTCATCTCTACATAACCCTACCCAAGCTCAGCCCCACCATGGCGGTTTATAAAGCAATTATTTTTTTTACGAAAAACCTATTGCTTTTTCCTTGTAAAGGTACTATTATTCCAAATGTGCTACTCAATAAGAACGCATAAAAAAACTAACTTTCTATAAATTTTCGTAACTTATTCACACCAATTTTCGCTGTAAAGGGGGATTCTATGATGAATTGCTGGAAATCAGTTAACATCAATAAAGAATTCGGTCTCAATCGTGTTTATCTGATGTCATTTTTAACAGGGCTTCTGTCCTTTCTATTGTTATATCTGCCTTTCTCTATGCTGCATGGTACGCATGATATGAAAGATCATGGCTTTCTGCCATTGGTCGTTATCTTATTCTTTCTGCCAGCTATGCACAGGCTTATGCATATTTTGCCTTTAGTGCTGCTATACAAGCGGTTTAGTGTTAAATTCAAGTTCAGAAAGAGAACACTTCCGACGTTCACTTACCAATGCAAATCCAAACTTTCAAAACAGACATCCATGATGATGGCCTTATCGCCGACTATCTTTATTACGATTCCAACACTCATCATGAGCTGCGTATTCCCTAATTACTTTGCTTATTTGGTAATCTTTGCAGCGGTCAATATCGGATTATCATTTCCTGACTTTTTATATTTAAACTATTTCGCTAGAGCTCCTAGAAAATGCGTAATCGAAAACGCTAAAGATGGCTACGACATTTTAATCCGTCAAAGGGAAGCGTAAACCCTTATAATAAAGCAGCTTGCACCCCAGTGCATCAGCTGCTTTTTATTTTTAGAACCTTTCTTCTGTTCAACTACTGGAAATTTTGATAGAGTAGTTGCATAGGGAATAAAGGAGGTACATCGTCATGGCATTCGGATTCATCTTGTATGCGCTCGTTATTTTATTCGTATTCAACTCACTCACTCATTCCTTATGCTTGAAAACAAAGATGTCGAATGAAAAGCAGACTCGCGTATTCCGGACAATCAATGTCCTCATTACAATATTATTGATATCTTCATATGTAGAAGTGCTTATAACACTTTAAACGGACAGGCCCGGTTGCAGCTACAGCCCGGCCTGTTTTTTAGATTCTGCTGGTCGTAATCGGCTTGTCACAAATTTTTAATGAAGAATATGGCAGTCGCAGGTCTTTATGTGTTATATTTACTCATGGGCTGTTAAGATAACCTCTACGTCAACAATAATAAAATGTTTTATAGGAGTGTACGTGAAATGAAGAAAATAGTAATTACAGTGGCTCTTGCGGCTAGCGTATTCACTTTATCTGCCTGTTCTTCCAATGCGGATGAATCAGAAACTGTAGTAGAAACGAGCGGTGGAAACGTAACTAAAGAAGAATTTTACCAGGAACTGAAAAGCAAGAATGGTGAACAAGTGCTTCAGCAGCTTGTGATGAAAGAAGTTCTTGCTGAAAAATATGATGTATCTGATGAAGCAGTTAATAAAGAACTTGAAACATTAAAAGAACAATATGGCGATCAGTTTGAAATGGTTCTGCAACAAAGCGGGTTCTCTAGTGAAGAACAATTTAAAGAAACCATTCGATTCAGCTTGCTTCAGGAAAAAGCGGCGGCTGAAGATATTGACATTTCAGAAGAAGAAATGAAACAGTATTACGAACGGATGAAGACAGAAGTACAAGCGAGTCATATTTTAGTCTCTGATGAAGAAACAGCTAAAGAAGTAAAACAGAAGCTTGAAGATGACGGATCTTTTGCCGAGCTTGCTAAAGAATATTCATCTGACGGTTCTGCTCAGCAGGGCGGCGAACTCGGCTGGTTTGGACCAGGCAAGATGGCTCCAGAATTTGAAGAAGCGGCTTACGGTCTTGAAAAAGGAGAAGTAAGCGAACCAGTTAAAACTCAGTTCGGCTTCCACATCATTAAAGTAACCGATAAGCGTGACGCTGAAGACGTGAAGCCATACGAAGAAGCTAAAGAAGAAATCAAACGTACACTAGTCAGCCAAAAAGTAGACCAGGCTAAACTACAAGAAAAAATGAATACCATGATGAAGGAAGCTGAAATTGATGTGAAACTTGATGAGTACAAGGATCTGTTTAAACAGCAGCCTGCTCAACCTGCTCAAGGCAGCGGTTCTGAAGGAAATAGTTCATCTGAAGATAGCAGTTCTTCAGAACAGTAAATGTTTAATTAAAGTAAAAATCCCTGATGTAAATTTACATCAGGGATTTTTCTATTCTATTGTCACAGCATAACTTTCCTATGGCGATTTCGCCTTTCTTTTTCCTCTTCCATACGCGCTAAATAAATCTGACCTTCCTGTTCGATCGACTGCTGCTCCATATGATACTCAGCTCTCATTGACCTGAAAGCCATAGCTCCACTAACAAATATAAGGACTATACAGAAAAAGACCCAAATTGGAATTCCAAACCACATGGTTAGCTTCCTCCCTGTTCCATTTGTGTCTATTCTATGAATAGGTTTGTCCAAATATGAACAAGATTAGTAATCTCTCTTATCCTCTAGTTACTTATCTTCGAAGGAAGGTTTGTAAAAGGCACGCTGTTCCATCGGGTAGATTTTTTCCGTAAATTCTCCTGGACTTACCTTTTTTAAAGCTCGATCCAGCATATTCATGCGCGCGTCCAGCATATCAATCTGATGCAGAAGCTCAGCTTCCCTAATCAGTGGAGGGCGCGGACTTCCCCACTCCCCCTTGCCGTGGTGTGACAGGATCATATGCTGCAGAACCGTGACTTCTTCCCCTTCAATCTGCAGGTCATTAGCGACGATACGGACCTCTTCTGCCATCAGCGAGATATGGCCTATTAACTTACCTTCCGTAGTATAGGACGGAGCGGCGGCATTGGAGAATTCCTTAATTTTTCCAAGGTCATGAAGGATAATGCCGGCATAAAGAAGATCTTGATCAATGTCCGGATAAAGCTTGCACATTTCCCGAGCAACATTGAGCATGCTGACAATATGATGAGCGAGCCCCGACACATATTCATGGTGATTTCTGACTGCTGCCGGATAACTGAGCAGATCCTCCTGGTACTGTTTTATGAATTGGCGGGTGATTCGCTGGAGATTTGCATTTTTCATCTCGAAAATCGCTTCCGTGATTCGCTCCATTAATTCTTCTTTTTCTACTGGAGCTTTCTCTATAAAATCAGCTTGAAAAACTCCGTCGGTGGGTTGAGCAGGGCGAATACTTTGAATTTTGAGCTGAGGTTTATTACGGAACTGCCCCACTTCCCCTGTCACCTTTACGAGTTCTCCCTGCTGGAATACTCTCTCATCCTCCGGGCTTGCTTCCCACAGTTTGGCATCAATTTCGCCAGTCTGATCTTTAAGCAGGAGGGTTAAGAATGGTTTGCCATTGCTGGCTACTCCTTTAACGGACGTTTTTATCAATAGAAAATAGTCAAATGAATCTCCAATTTGATAGTGTGCTATTCCCTTTTTCAATCCTCCCACTTCCCTTCATTTAAATTAGCAAGAATTTTATAAACATCGTTCTTAGTTTTTTATAAGCAGATTGTCCCAGTAAAGGGCCGGATTGTGTAAGACTCGAATTCGAGATATCTTGGGTCCGTTACGAGATGAGGAGCGGGCTGGTGGGGAAATAACTCGTCTTGTTCCATCACCCAGACACTCGAGACATAAGCCGCTCA
>NZ_JBQQCN010000038.1:0-30569 GCF_052246795.1 Halobacillus sp. K22
ATCTTTTGTTTTTTACTCATTGACTCCTAAAGGAGTAGTTAGACTCACTACTGTAAATATATGGAACTTATAATCGTAATTATTATTTGCTTGGTATTAATCTTCTATTAGCTTGACGGGTATGCGCCTTTTCCCACCAGCCCAACTATATTAGGACGAACGGACCCTTCAGAAAGAGATTTTCCTATCCTCCTTATCACGACTCTAATGCTTCTATAACAAGCTATCTCGCATAGATCCAGCATGAAAAAGTATATAAGCCCATGTGATTATTTCTTCTCCAGCGGGTGAAGGATGAACCCGTTTCGAGTTTCTTATTCGGCCAGGTCCGGAGGGGAACGGGGAGACTCCTGTGGGATACACATGATCGGTGAGACCCCGGAAAGCATAGCTTGAGGAGGCTCAGCACAGAAGAGGTTCGACTAAAAACGCCACGTCGTGTGGCAACGTCGAACGACCCTGCGTCGTGCAGGGCCGGAAAGCGAGTCGTTCCCCGCAGGACCTAACTCTCTCACTAGAAATCTCGAAATCAAGTCTTACAGTAACGGGAGCTTACCTTTAACAAAGCAAAAACCCCTGAAACCAATGATAAGGTTTCAGGGTTTTCATCTTTATTCACTCGTGATCTACCAAACTATTGATTCAATACTTTAGAAAGAATCAGAGAAAACTCAGCACGTGTAATCTCCTTAGAAGGGTTGAACGTTCCATCTGGATATCCGGAAATTAATCCAGCAGCCTTCAAATCATGAATACTTTCATAATAGTAAGCATCTTCACGCACATCACTAAATCTTTCAGAAGAAGATCCTTCAATGTTAAAAGCACGATCAATAATCATCGCTACATCACCACGGTTGATCGCCTGATTTGGACGGAACGTTCCATCGGTATAACCGGAAACGAAACCTGCAGAAGTACCTGCAGAAATGTAACCAGAACCGAATGAACTTGGACTTACATCAGAGAAATCCGTTGCTCTTTCTTCTCCATTCAGTTTCAAAGCACGACCTACCATGGTTACTGCTTCCTCACGAGTAATGGATCGCTTCGCTTTAAACATACCGTCGTCGTATCCACTGATTAAATTTCCTAGGGATAGATTTTCCACGGCACTGCTGTACCAATGGCTTCTGTTGAAATCTTTAAAAGGTGTGGTTGGTGCTTGCGCCACCCCGTGTCCGTAAGTATTGTCTTTACCTTTGGCCCCTTTATCCAGGGAATTAGAGATCAACAGTTCTTTTCGCTCTGAATCTGACATTTCAGGAAATAACTGCTCATACAAAGCAAGAACTCCTGTTACATGCGGAGCAGCCATTGACGAACCACTCATGGTTGCATAGCCGGTTGGAAAATCGTCATTAGTAATATAAGTACTTTCAATTCTTGCGCCAGGAGCTGTGAAATCAAGGGATGGTCCATCATACGTGTAATCCGAGCCGTCCAGCTTCTTCGTAACTGCGCCTACACTCACCACTTCTGGAAAGCGGGCTGGATAAAGGATATCATTAATATTCTCTGACTCGCATACATCTTTATTACCTGCAGCTGCCACCACCTGGACTCCAGCATTTCTAGCTTTTTTAATTGCATTTTTTGTGAGTTCAGAAGGTTTACAGGATGTGAGACTTAAATTAATAATATCCACATTCTGATCAATGGCCCAATCAATACCGGCCACGACTTCTGAATTCAATCCGTTACCTTCTTCATCGAGCACTTTTACTGCATAGATTTCAGCATTAGGAGCAATGCCGACGGTGCCAATTTCATTATCCTGGGCGCCTATGATGCCTGTCACATGTGTGCCATGGCCATTATCATCTTCATAACCATCGGTGCCTTCTACAAAGCTGATCCCTTTGGCTACATTCAGGTCGGGGTGGTTACTTGCAACCCCGGTATCGAGGACAGCAATTTTAACTCCCTCTCCCGTAAGCCCCATGGCTCTTGATTTGTTCATTTCTAGCGTGTCTGTTCCCCAGGAAGCTTCCTGGAAACTCACTTGAACTTGGCCGTCTTCTTCAATTGATTTGACTGCAGTTTTACCTTCCAAATCAGAAATCTTATTGTCTGGTATCGTTACCGCTACAGAATTAAGAGAATCATACCGGTAATGAATGGTGTGCGGAATATCCTTCAGTATATTTAAATCAATTTCTTCCTTATACTGAACGACCACGCGCTCCATTTTTTCCCCTTCTGAACTTTGATCAGAAGCTGCCAGAGAAACAGAAGGCGTACCCAAAGCCCCTGAAACCAGTAACACCACGACAACCATTAACTTTTTCAATAAATCTTCCTCCTCCAAAGTGCTCACTGCTGACAAATAATTGAAAGAGCGCACCAAAAAATGGTCGCTCTTACATTATTATTCTCTCCAATTGTAATAGTCTACGATCCCCATTGCAATAGCTTTGGCTGCTTCGTGACGATATTTTTGAGTTTTTAATTTAGCAGCATCCTCATCATTCGTCAAAAAGCCAATTTCTGTGAGCACGGCTGGAAGATTAGTAGCTTTAATTACTCGATATCCTGCGTTTTTAATTCCTCGGTCGGTCATATCCATGGATCTGTGTAATCTTTCATTAATATAACCAGCAAGTTTATAGCTCTTATACTCGCGGTCGGTCATTCCTGCAGCATAATAGAAGGTTTCCACTCCATTTGCACTACTTAAGAATGCATTCGAGTGAACACTGACAAAAGAATCCGCATTGTTTCTATTCGCTATGTTTACTCGGCCATCAAGGGTCGGATACCAGTCGCTTGAGCGAGTCATAACCACATTGATTCCTGTGTCTCTTAAATACTCACGAACTTTAAGAGATACATCTAAAACGACTTCTTTCTCTAATAGTCCGTTAGCTACAGCTCCTGGATCGCTTCCACCATGTCCAGGGTCAATGGCCACGGTGCGGTTCACACTTGGTTTGTCCGTTAAATAAGCTTCGTGCACATATCCTTCCACACCGCCTGAGGAAACCAATCTCCAGCTTCCTTCTTTTTTATGAACATCAACGGATTCTCCAGTGGTAAACTTCCCGACAATGTCATAGCTGGTTCCTGGTCCTTTTCTTACATTTAAAGAGTCAGCCGTAACGATTTTTTTAGCGATGACTGGTTTCGGGATATTATCCAGGTAAGCACTGTGCACATATCCTTCGACGCCATTCCGGGAAACCAGCCTCCAGTCTCCCTCCACTTCGTGAACGTCAACTTCATCGCCATCTGAAAACTTCCCAACGATACCATAGCTGGTTCCTGGTCCCTGCCGTACATTTAACCCATCAATGGTTACGATCTTTTCGGCAATCACAGGTTTCGGAATGTCTTTCAGATAAGCACTGTGTACGTACCCTTCGACACCATTGCCAGAAACATATCTCCAGCTTCCATCTTCTTCATGTACTTTTACTTCCTCTCCATCCGAAAACTTCCCAACTACATCGTAACTGGTTCCTGGTCCTTTACGTACATTTAAGCCATCAGTGGTAACCATTTTCTCACCAATAACCGTTTCTGTACGGTCCGGTTCAGGTTCCTGGCTTACTGAGTCAACATTACCGTCCATGGCCCTGGCCATTAGGACAGAGAATTCTTCTCTGGATATATCCTTGCCTGGGTTGAACGTACCATCTGGATAACCAACGGTAATTTTTGCCGTGGCTACTTTATTAATGGGTGTGTAGTACCAGGCACTCTTTGCTACGTCTGAAAATGAGTGGCCGCTTGTTTCTTCTAAATCGAAAGCTCTCGCGATCAACGTAGCCATTTGAGCGCGTGTTACTTTTTCATTGGGATGAAATGTCCCGTCAGCATACCCACTGATAATCCCTTTCTCAGCAGCTGACGCTATGTATCCAGAAGCATAATGTTCCTCAGTAACATCTGGGAATTTTGTATTTTGGCGGTTGTTCTCTAAATCTAAAGATCTCCCAATCATCGTCGCTGCTTCCTGACGAGTTACCGCATTTTTAGGTTTGAACGTATCATCCGGATAACCAAAGATGATTTCATTCTCAATTAAGTAATTAATTTCACTCGCATACTTGTCAGGAATATCTGTTAAGGCAGCGTACACCTTATCCGTCGATTGAATGGTAACAAATGTCATCACGATCAGGGCAAACAGCAGACTGTAGACTTTTCTCAACATAATTCAACATGCTCCTTCTTAAATAATTTATAAAACCATTGTCAGAGAGGGACAGAGAGACAACTTCTAAAATCTATCGGTTAAAGCATTTCCTCCTTTTTCTGTTTTCGAACTGGTTGATTGATTGCTATGTCAAAAATTGTATTAATTTCTACCGGAACGTCTTTACTAATATCGAATCCTGTCGACTGAATATTTATAGTAAAATAGTCTCATTTATTTTAAAAGTTGCTTAAAAAAAGTTTTATATAAATTTACATGGGGTAGGAAACATTGATTCTAAGCCTTTTCTACCTGCTCAAAATTTCTAAAACTTTCTTTTTCACCTATTCATTACCAATTTATTCTGATAGATTAATAAAGAATGAATTTAGGAGGGTGATGAATGAAGAAGGTATTGTTGTCGGTTTTTGTCTTAGTTTTAGCTTTAACATCTATGGTTTCGACAGCTTTTGCGGAAGATGATATTACAGGAACACCATTCGAGGATGATCTGCGCGCTCTCATCGAGTCAGGAATCATGAATGGATATAATGATGGTACCTATAGACCTAGTAACTCAGTCACGAGAGCAGAGTTCACTGTCTTCCTTAACGGGGCATTAGACCTAAAGATGGGGGATGGAGAACTGCCAGAGGAACACTTCACAGATGTGGAACCTGATGACTGGTATTTCGAATCGGTCATGATCGCTTATAATAATGGGCTGGTCAATGGTTACCCGAATGGAGATTTTCAGCCGAACAAGGTGATCTCCAGGCAGGACATGGCAATGATGATGGTTAATGCGGCCAAAGCTAAAAACGTCGTATCAGAGCGAAAACCGTTAGCTTTTGCTGATAATGAGGAGATTTCAGATTACGCGGTCGAATCCGTGGAAAGATTAACATACCTCGAAATTATCAGTGGAAAACAGAATCAAGACGGCACCCTGTTTTTTGCTCCAAAAGACGAAACGTCACGAGGAGAAACAGCAGCTGTCATTAACCGATTAATGAACGTGTTAGAACCTCCGAAAGAGCTGGATTATAAAGTGGTCAGTTTGTCTGAAGATGAAGATCCTGTTGTCGAGGAAGACTATGAAACCTATGAAGAAGCCGTCAGCAATGCTGATGACGATCAAGTGGTTCTGAAAGGAAATAATATTGTGTGGATGAATGAAGGACTCGCGGTATCCAATGCGTACACCGTTCTCTATGATTCTAGTGACTTAAGTCGATCGCTTACATATATGACCTCAGGCGTTGAGGTGGAATTACTGGAGATTAATGAAGATACATTGAAGATTAAGCTTGCGGATACAACGGCTTATGTAGATGCCGATAAAATTAATCTAACACCGCAGCACATGGTGAAAGACCGTTCCTATTACTACGAGAAAAATGGGGATCTGTATCACCGAATCTATAATTCTCTTACGGAAGGCTCGGCTGCTTACAAGTACGGGGCAGCTCCATCTTTCATGAAGAATGGCGAAAAATATTACAGCTACAACGGCAGCACTTTTTTTTCTGAAGATGGCAGCAAAGCAGGCGAAGCTCATCAATACTTCAACCGCATGCCTCTCTATACAGAAACCTCTTATACAGGAGCACAGCTTGATGAATTCATCGCTTCTGAAGTGCCGGACAGTCCCTTAATTGGAACAGGAGATGCTTTCAAGAAAGCAGAAGAACTGCATGGTACGAATGCTCTTTACCTGTTGGCTCATGCGATTCACGAAAGTAACTGGGGCAAAAGTAAAATAGCCCGCGATAAAAACAACCTCTTCGGGATTGGAGCCAATGATGGAAATCCATACGAAGATGCGTGGACGTACGAGAGTTATGAAAAAGGGATTCTGGTCGCGGCTTCTGAATTCATCGTACCCGGCTACTTTGACTCTAGCACATGGAAAGCGCGTGGGGCTCATCTTGGGAATAAGAGTTCTGGAATGAACGTTTATTATGCTTCTGATGTGTATTGGGGCCAGAAAATTGCCGGTCATATGTACCGTGCAGATTCGTATTTAAGCAGTAAATATGGAACTCCTAAAGAAAACGCAGCTTATGACCTGGCTGAAACCATCACCTCTTATGTGAATGTGCGTGCCGAAGCCGATGCTGGAGCCGAAAAACTTTATACGCTTCCAAAAGCAGGCGAAACGGTACAAATTTTGAGCGAAACAGATGGTCTGGGTACGTGGTATCAAATTTCGCCGAAAAGTATCGAATCCACTACCTATGAGAATGCGTTTGTTTACAGTCATGGCTACTCCTCCTATGGAAATAGTCTCAGAAAATTACCGCTTAGTAAGTGATTTCAATCCCATTACAAAGGAGCAACCGCTATATGGTTGCTCCTTTTTTATGTTATATTAAGGGAGCAGGAATGTGTAAATTAAAGGAGTCTCATCATACCATGAAGCACGTAAACATTTTGGGTGTTCCATTCTCAATAACCAACCACTCGACTCTTGTCGAACAGCTGAACCACCATATACAAAAACACGAAAAATCTTTCGTCATAACAGCGAATCCCGAAATTGTCATGCGCGCGAAGCAAGAAGAAGCTTATATGAAAAGTCTTCACCGTGCTACATACATAACAGCAGACGGTATTGGCATCGTAAAAGCCTCCCGTCTTTTAGGCCAGACCCTTCCTGAACGAGTGACCGGGTATGATGTTATGATCGAGATGTTAAAGCTTGCCGATCTGAATCACTACCGAATTTATCTGCTCGGAGCTCATCAGGATACGCTGGTGGAAGTGAAGAAACATATTGAGCAATTCTATCCTCATATCCAGGTGGTCGGCTCCCATGATGGATATTTCGACTGGCACAATAACACTATTTCCGAGGAAATAATGCATTGTTCCCCAGATCTCATCTTTGTCGCTCTTGGAGCTCCGAAGCAGGAAAACTGGATCGCAGAACATATTGACCAGTTCAGTAAAGGTGTATTCTTATGTGTGGGGGGCAGCTTCGATGTCATCGCCGGTAAAGTAAAGCGCGCTCCTCTCAGCTGGCAGAACAAGAACCTTGAATGGTTTTACCGCCTTCTCCAGCAGCCGACACGCTGGAAAAGGATGCTTGCACTCCCACGCTTTTCGTATCATGTCATTCGTCAAAAAGTGAAGCGGTCCTTATGAGCCGATCCACTTTTTTCAAAAGCACCTTCATCTTAACTCTGGCTGCCCTATTTTCAAAAATACTGGGCAGCTTATTCCGTATTCCACTCCAAAATATTGCCGGGGATGAAGTCCTTGGAATCTTCACCCTGGTCTATCCTGTTTACATGGTCACACTAATCTTATCCGTGGCCGGGATTCCACTTGCGATCTCCAAATTGATTGCTGAAGCCCGGACCAACGACAACACCTTACATATTCGACTTATTTACGTGACCGCAAGTATTCTGGGGCTTCTTTTTGGTGTGTTCAGTTTTACCGTTATCGCCGTCCTCTCTTCTCCTATCAGTCAATTGCTTGGAGGACCAGAAATCGAGCCTGCCCTGCTGCTTGTGGCTACTGGGCTGCTAATCGCTCCGTACATGGCTGTGTACCGGGGATATTTTCAAGGATATGAGAATATGAATCCCACCGCGATTTCCCAGGTGATCGAGCAGTTCTTTCGTGCAGCTCTTGTGTTATTGATCGCCTACGTCTTAACTCGCATGTCCATCTCTAACGAATGGATTGCTGGAGGTATTATGGCAGGATCCCTGTTTGGGGTGCTCGCTTCTTTTATCTACTTACGCTTTACCTATGTAAGATCTCCGAAACGGATTCAAAAAAGTACCTCCTATTCGTTTAACGATTTTAAAACGTGGAGCCGGACCATTCTCCGGATTTCAATTCCTATCGCCATTGGTGCCGTGACGATGGCTTTACTTAACTTTGTCGATTCGTTTACGATCCCTTTTAGTCTTGAACGTCATACAGTAGAGGCCTCATCCTCTACGACTTATCTTTATGGAATATATGGGCGCGGCCTGTCTCTTGTCCAGATTGCGACCGTATTTGCCACATCGATTATCCTTCCGCTCGTGCCGTTGCTGACAGCGAAACAAAAGGAAGGAAACCGTGCCGATATGCGTTCAACCATTGAAGCAACCCACCGGCTCACCAATTTGATTTCGTGGCCGGCCGCCATAGGACTCGCAGCTCTTGCAATTCCGTTAAACGTTGCTTTGTTCACGAATGCGGAGGGAAGCCTCGTAATCGCTATTCTCGGCGTAAGCTCTGTGTTCACTTCGCTTACGATTGTTGGAACCGGTATTCTGCAGGGACTTGATTTTGCTCGAAAAGCGGCCATAATTATTATCGCCGGAGTCGTATGTAAAACCTTTCTCAACCTCTTGCTTGTTAGCTGGCTGGGTCTTGAAGGCGCTGGCCTCTCCACCCTGATTGTTTATGTGCTTATTGCCATCGTGAATACCTTTTTCATCGTTCGATACATTTCCTTCTCAATCGTTTCAAAAAGCGATATGAAAATTATCGGCTCGTCGATCGTTATGGGGCTCCTTGTCGGCTTGCCTTCCCTGTATTACTCCATATCTGATTGGGGAAGATGGGAGGCCTTGCTTTACTCCCTCCTCGCCATTATTTTGGGAGGTATCGTGTATATCGGGTGCCTGTACGCTTTGAAAGCCATCGATCGTGAAACACTTAAGCGCATGCCGATTTTCGGAAAATATCTCAGTTAATGAAGGAGGCAGACCTATGAACAAATCGCGTGTCCTTTGGATCATTATCATTTTATTACTCACCGCAACGATCCCAAGTTTATCCGAGCGCTCCTCTCTCGAACGGGCACAGGATGACTACGAGCTCGTCCTTCCTTATAAGCATATAAAGGAGATGGCAGGAGCTGATGCCTCTCTCTCGTCCGTGCTTAATCAGTTGCAGGCAGCTGGTCTGACCGCTGTGCTGGTAGATATGAAGGAATCCTCCCTGCCGGAAGAAGCGGTTTCTGAAATTACAGACGCTGATTTAGAGGTGATCGTTTCAGTGGGCGCAAAATCAGCTGAGAATTGGAAGCAGCAGCTGGATGCGGCTGTGCACTATTATTCCCGAGAAGCAGATTATGTACATATTAGCGGGAATAAGGTTCCCGGCTACCCTGATACAGCCGATATGAACCAATTTGCCGATATTCTTTCAGAAGGAAAAGAAGGCGTTTATTTTACGGAATTTCAACGGCTTGATGGATTCAAGGAATTTACCGAGGATCTGAACTATAATGTGATTCGCATGCATGATCTGGATCTTTTGCACGGCCACCAGACCGTAGAAGAAAAAGTGGACCGTACACTGCGGGCCGTGAAAGAACGCAATCAGCGCTCGATCCTGTTATCTTCGATGGAAGCCGACACGCTTGATCATACGGTTACCTACTTAGAAAAAATAACGGAGGCCATGCCGTCTGGATTTGAATTAAAGGAGGCAGATGGATGGAAAGACTTCTCTCCGCCGCTGTGGGCGACGCTGGCATCATTTCTAGCCGGGATTCTATTTATCTATCAATCGCTCGTATCTATTTTCCGCTATCGACTCATAGGATGGCTTGCCGCCTCAGCATCAATTGGACTTATGGCCGCTTACCTGATTACGGATTCTCTTTTATTCCTGCAGGGATTTGCCCTCGGAGTGGGACTCGTAACTCCGGTATGCGCCGTCAAAGCAACGGCTGT
Source organism: Halobacillus sp. K22 (assembly GCF_052246795.1). NCBI lineage: Bacteria > Bacillati > Bacillota > Bacilli > Caryophanales > Bacillaceae > Halobacillus > Halobacillus sp. K22. The sequence continues at coordinate 9,835 of NZ_JBQQCN010000038.1, forward strand.
GGGCAGTACCAGGATCAGGGAGATAACTTTATCGTATGCGAAAGCATTAGGTATCAGCCTGATCGGAATTGTGATCATAATTGGCTTGCTTAACGGCACCGTATTTTTAACAGGGATTGCCTTGTTCCGGGGAGTCAAATTGCTATACGTGGTTCCTCTGCTTTTCTTTGGTGTTTATGCATTGTGGGGACTTACGTTTAAAGAGGTGAAGCAATCCGTGAAGGGCTGGCACCTGATTTTATTTGTCCTGGTGGGAGCAGCTGCGGTATATTACGTACTGCGAAGCGGGAATAGCCAGGCGGTGAGTGAGCTTGAGTTGTGGTTCAGGACTAAACTTGAGGATTGGCTATACGCTCGACCGAGGTCGAAGGAATTTCTTCTGGGTTTCCCAGCCTATTTGCTCGCTCTGGCCGTTCTCCCACGGTTTAAGCGCATCGGCAAAATGCTGCTTATCCCAGGGGTGATCGGATTTATGTCGATTGTTAATACCTTTACCCACCTGCATATCCCGCTCCACATTTCCATGCTCAGAACAGGCTACAGCATCGTGTTCGGATATATCATCGGACTGCTGGCGATTGGAATCTATAAGCTTATTATTAAGAAAAGAATCCGTTGATTTTATTAAGAAATATTCCACTATCAGGCCGGATGGCTGAAAACTAGATTTCAAGAGATTGTGTGGAGAAAGGGGCTCCAGGGAACGACTCGCTTTCCGCGGGCGTTTGTTGAGCCTCCTCGAGCTAAAGCTCTCCGGGGTCTCACCTAAACCGCTTATCCCGCAGGAGTCTACGCCGTTCCCCTCCGCCCCTTTGCGATATAAGGCTCTTTGGAAAGGCTAAACTCTCATTCTATTAAACCAACTGAAATATCGTTCAAACACCGATGGTACAGGCTTTTCGAAAGCACTTCCTTTATGATCATGCAAGGATGGTTTCGTTCCTCCATCCATCGGAATGGGGTCTTGGAAATGGCGAGACTCCTGTGGGATGTACATGATCGGTAAGATCCCGGAAGGCGAAGCCTGAGGAAGCTTACCACATGCCCACGGAAAGCGAGTCATTTCCAAGACCCCATTTTTCAACACAAAGTGACCGAAACCGTTGTTACTCAATGGGAAGCTTATTTTTAATATCAACAAGGTGCTTTAAGAGAGCCCAAAAAGAAAAGGAAGTGATGACTATGCACGTCGTGTTATCCGGTTATTTCGGTTTTCATAATACTGGAGATGAAGCCATTCTCTCCTCGATGATTAAACAACTTCGCACCCTCCACCCAGGTATTCGTATCACAGTACTTTCTGATGATCTGATCCATACAACGACCACCTATGGAGTAGAATCTGTCAGCCGCTGGAACTTCCGTGACATCCGGCGGGTGTTACAAGCAAGTGATGGGCTGATCTCAGGAGGAGGAAGTCTGCTTCAGGATGCTACCGGACCGAAGTCGATCGTCTATTATACGGCAATTATGAACATGGCGATGTGGCTCGGGAAACCCGTATTTGTCTATGCCCAGGGGATGGGACCTTTTGATCAGCTGATTGGAAAAAGACTGACCAGCTACACCTTGAATCGTGTCGACGGACTTACGGTTCGGGATGAGGACTCGAAACATCGGGTTGAATCGCTGGGCGTGAAGCAGAATTGCTCCGTTGTACCCGATGCGGTCTTTGGCTATGACGCCCCGTCTGTTCAGAAGAAGCACCAGATCGCCGTCAGTTTTCGGTCGTGGCATGGGTCGGAACTCTATATTCCAAAGCTTGCTTTTGCCTGTGACCAGCTGGCTCAGCAAGGTTTCTCCATTATATTCGTCCCTATGCACGGTCAAGAGGATGAACGCTTCGCAAAGCTTGTGGAACTGCAGATGACCGAACCAGCTGTCGTCACTCCCGGGAATGACTCCATCGAAGAAAAACTTGGGTTGATCGCAGAATCTGAGCTTCTGATCGGCATGAGGCTGCATGCGCTTATTTTTGCTGCCATCAGCCATACGCCGTTCCTGCCGCTCTCTTACGATCCGAAAATTGATTCCTTTGCTGCTATGTATGAGCTTGATAATGGCTGGCATGTGGAAGGTGAAAACTGGGACGGACACCTTATGTTCAAGGAAGCACAGCGTATGTTGGATCAGCGTAGAAGAATCGGAAAACAAATCTCTTCTAAGACAGAGATTCTACGCAGTCAGGCGCTTTCCACCACGGAACAGGCACTTGAGGTACTGAAGAAAAAATAACCTTGACGCTTCTCTTACCTCCCCTATGAATTGAAGACTGTTTTAATACATGAAATGTTATAACTTTGGAAATCCAAAATACACATACAAAAAATATTAAAATTTGTAGGTGTATGAATTGTGGAGATTGCCAAGCTGTGGTAAATTCTATGCAATACGTTATATTAATAAAATATTTTGGTATCCAACACCATTAAGAAGAACTGCCGCTGGGGGGATTTTTCAAATGACTAAGGAACAACAACAGATATACGAAGAACTTCTTTATGACTTTGAAAAACAGCTTGGCCGCAAGCTAAAGCAGGAGGAACAGGACCTCCTACATTGGATTGCGGAAAAACAAGCGATGGAATCTAAGGATTCTACATAATAGTTAAAATTGTGTGCTCGTCTCTGTTTTATAAGGGAAGGGACCTTGGAGAATAGCTCTATAATGAGTCTTCAAAAATAATACAACGCGTAGGTACGAAGGGTGAAAAAAGAAGCTTATCCCGCTCCGTACTACTAAGAAAAAACAGTTTCATTGTTTCACCCATAGAAAGTTTTAAGGTGGAGTTTAGGTGATTGATTTATTAAAAGCTACTTTGAAAGAGATGATATTCTTTTGGAGAGATGATAAGGGTAATTTCAGTTGGTCCGGTATTTTCATAGACCTCCCCTTTATTCTTTGTACTGTATATTTTTCGCTGCGTTTTCTAGTCTGGGGTATTAATTTGGTGATTCGTTAATCTCTGAATAAGGTTTTCTATTTTGCTAGTAATATCAACGCTAAACTTTAACCATTAAAAAAACGCAGACATATCCCGCTCCTTTTTTCCTAAAGGATCCGGACATGCCTGCGTTTTTTTGTTTAACCTGCTCGATCAAACGGATGATTTTCTTCTGTGGCTTCCTGCTCCGAAAGTTTCTTCGTTTGAGCTTCTTCATCTCGTGTTTCCCCCTAAGCGTGTTACTTCTTTTCTTTCTATAACAGCATTTTTTACCACACCTTTTATACCAATTAGAAGATTAAATGAATTATTTTCAATAAAAAGGAAAACAAAACGATGTCAGCGAATTATTAATAAGGAAGGAGGAAACGAATGGACCAAACGCATCGGAAGCTTTCTGCGGCCTCGCTGTCCCGGATAGAAAATATATATAACCTGTATGTAAGGTGCCGCGGAGACTTATTAGAAAGCGGCATTCAGCAATGGAATGACCAGTACCCAAGCCGTGATTATTTCGAAGATTGCATTCACCAGCAATCGCTATTCGTTTTGTCGGAAAAGGGACAGATAGTGGGTCATGTCGTGCTGAATGAATGGCAGTCAGAAGAATGGAAGGCAATGGCCTGGAAAGGGAGCAACCCTTTAATCATGCACTCACTTATGATCGATCCTGCTTGGCAGGGAAAGGGATGTGGAACAGAGATTGCTGAATGGTGTGAGGATTATGCGATTTCGAAAGGCTATGACAGCATCAGGCTGGATGCTTTTTCAGGAAACCAGCATGCCAATAACTTCTATCAAAAGCTGGGGTATGAATCCACTGGTACTGTTACCTTTTCGACTAAACCAAAAGGGCATCAGACGTATCATTGTTATGAAAAAAGCTGGGAACGACGTTAAGTGAGAAGAATCCGAATAAGATTTATAAGGGAGAAACGAATGTGATCAATCGAATCTATGCAGGTATTTCGTTTTTGTTTTTAGCAGCCTTCCTGTTTGCCGCCCTGTTTATTTGTGCCGCGATAGGAGGAATCGGTGCAGACACGTGGGGCAGAGACGAGTTTCTTCGTTATATGTTTGTTTATACTCCAAGCGGCCTGCTCATTGGTGGTATCGTTGCTTTATTGGTAAGTATCAGCTTATTTGTCTGGGAGCTCAGAGTCTACGCAAACACAAAATAACTCAAAGGGAGAGTCTCAGGACTCTTTTTTTATTGGCTCTGTAACTTTGTTTTAATTTTTCATAAAAGTCTAGTAAGCTATAAGACCGGACTATGGAAGGTTCAGTTTTGAGATTACGGAAACAAATCGCTTCTTGGGCTCTTCATGAGGCAGGATCGTTCGACGCTGCGTCATTCAGGGATACGGATAGCGAAACACCTCCAGCATTTCACTTAGAGAACAACGGCTATTTCTTCTACTCCTAAATAGGCACAAAAAGGGGATAGCACTACACATGCATACCCCAATATACTCTTCCTGTTTTCTTTAAGTTGATTGGCTCCTAATAATAAAAACATGACTGAGTTATATAGGAGAATAAAATACTGTGGAATCTCTTTAATAACATATGTACACATAATCATAACAAAACCCGTTGCGATAAATAGAAATGTAAAAATTCGCTTCACTGTATTCAAACCCGTACCTCCTGTGCTATCGTTCACTTATTTTTGGCCGGTTACTGTAAAACTCAGTTTCTAGATATCTTGGGGCCGTTACGAAATGAGGAGGTGGCTGGTGGGGAAATAACTCGCTTTCCTATGGCCCTGCACGACCTTCCTCATAACCAATATCTCGAAACTGAGTCTTCCAGTATCGGAAGCTTTACCTTTAAATCAACTCGGAAGTTTAACAGGGCCTTTTTTTAGGAAAAAATGTACACTCCCTCTCTATCCAGCATTCTATTATAGATAGAATACAGCTTCCTTTTCCCCCTCATTAACCACCTTGTTTAGTTCCACTGATTTCAAAAGATATACCAATCCTCCAACTATTCAGCAGCGGGGTATAACGGCAGACGCTCGGAACGGTACACTTGTCTGTGACTTCCTTTTTCAAAGCTGCCGACATTGACTTCAAATACTACCTCAGGATCTTTCTCCCCTGTAACTTCCACGATCTGGCTCTGTCTCATGTCTTCACTTTCTGCCTGTGTATAGCCGGAAGTGATTAAGCGATTCCCTGTGCCCGGTAAATAGTTCGCATCGCTGACAATATTAGAATAAAACGATTTTCCTCGCTCTCTGCCATATTCCCAAACTTCTTTGACCGTCATTTCTTCTTCATTGATCCGGTATTGGACCGCGCGGCTGAATTCTTCACTCAATTCCTCATTGCCACGCGTAATGGCGATATTGTTGTCGAATATTAAAATGTCCCGTGTTGCCTCATTATTGTCCTGATCCGGAAGCGGCATGACCGCATGTGGTCCACCCGGAAACTTAAAGTCCTCACCCACTGGTTCCAAGAGAGGTGGATCAAAGTCCTCTGGCCAATTTTCATTTTCGGCTAATATCCAGGAAATATCTCCACTCGGATAATCCATGTTCATGATCAAGCTCTGGTGACGACTGGAGACCAGATAGTCGTCTCTTTTTTCGTCATACCAGAGAGCATTCTGGTGGAACCAGTCTCCTTCATCGGCAGCTGGCCCGTCATAGTCTTCATAGATTTCTTCAGGGAAAATACTGCGGAAATTGAACTCATTGACTTTTTCCCCTGTTTTGCCGTCGACTTCCACCATGGAATCTTCGATGTAATCTCCAGAAGCGTCATGCACGGTCATCAGGAAATTTTCTGACGGCAGCTTAACGGCATCATGGTGGATGACTCCCCAGCCGCTGTAATTACTGATCTCTACGACAGAAGAATAGGAGACGCGCCCCATCATATCCATCTCCACCAGCTGGTTATATTGGTCCTGTTCTTTCGTTACATATAAAAATTTCCCATTATCCAGTCGTTGCAACACATGGCTGTTTACTTGTGTGGAATACCAGCGTACATCCCCCATAGAGTCGACAGCGAACGGATATTCTTCACTCGGACTCATGAATGTGAGGCCATTTTCCATTCGCTGGCGGTCTGATTTCTCAACTTCTATGTTCAAAAAGTCATCAGGTAAAGGCTCTGTCTGAATGGTGAGCATCTTAGTTTTTTCCGAACCATCCTTAAATCGTGCCGTTAGCTCCACCTTGTTCGCCGTTCCCGGATAAAGTCCGAGAAGATCGAGAGCATGTGAGGTTTGGTAATCCGGCCAAGTATGTTGAATGGTTGTCTCCTTGTCCTTCCCTTCGATGGTCATAGACAGTTCAGCCGGCTGGTCTGTCTCAAATTTCACGAGTGCCGTGAGAGGCGTTCGATTGTAAGGATCCTGAATAACAAGAGGGTCTTTCAATGTATAGGATCGTTGCTTGTAGGTTTCATCAACGGTATCGTTGCCAGCATTCTGTGCTTCCATCAGAGAATCATCACTGTAAATCAAGCGTTTTCCCCCTCCGTCAGTAGCAGACTCCTGTGCAGAATAATAATAGTACCCGATGCCTCCTCCGGCAACTACCAATAAAGCCATGAGCCCAATCATCCATTTTTTCATTATTTTTCCGCCCTTCGACTTAATTCTATGTACTAACTACCAATTTTCCCTATTAATATATGAAGAACAAGTAAGACGGGGACGGCTCGTGCGCCGCGCAATGACCAGGGTGAGAACTTCCAGCGAGGCCGACACAGCTCCTTTTTAGTTACAAAAATATAATTTACAGAAAGCGCCCGATAGTTTAATAAGTGATTGAAATCCACACCATCCTTTACAAGCCATGAAAAAAAGAAACGCTCTGATCAGCGTTTCCTACCTGTTATTTATAATTGTTTCAGCTCGCCTCTCGCAACCATAAGAACCGTACGTTGATCTGGAACCAAATCAACAGCAACTGTCCCTTCATACCTTTCCCCTGCTGCATCCACTATGTGTAAATGAAGGTGCTTTTCTTCTTTTTTAAGATCAGTAAAAAGACTTACATCTTGTACTTTGTTTAAACTGATTGTCCAGTTCACAAGAGGTCCGACATCATCGATCAGTAACAAACCTTTAGAAAACTCTATTTCATTCTGATTTTCGTTGTATGATACTTTTTTCAGTGCCACATTTTTCATCCAGTGTGTCCCCCTCTCCCCACTATTCAACAAATGATGAGGGGTTTCCTGCCTATTCTCCCAATTGTTTAATCTGGTCAATAATCTCTGTAATTTCTCTTAATGATTGGAAAACTGCCGTATTCTCGATCACTGATGGATCAAGCTTCCCGTTCTCCATATTGTCTAAATACTTTTGAATGCCCTCTAACGCCTGATTATTTCGTTCAACCACTTGCTGGTGCAGATCTGCTCCTGCTTGCGGGGCTTCAAGCTCATTAAATTCTTCGATATTCGTCTTCATTTCCTCAAGCCTGGTTTCCAATTCATCAGCCGCCTGCTGATCGGTCACGGCTTGCTCAGCAAGAGATGGAACTTCACTGGTAAACGTACTGACTTCGTTCGCATACTCGGATGCTTCATTTACATAGTTCAATGAGTTATTCACGCCTTCAAGGAACGAGCAGCCGCTCATTAACAACATGATAAGTACGAGTAAACCTCCGTATATCTTTTTCACCTGGATCCCTCCCATTCAATTGTATGCCCAAAGGTGATATGCAATTTCTAGTTATACGTTTAGATAGCATCCAAGGTTTCATTAAACCAGAGCTTTACGCAATTTAAACTGTGACGTTTGAAAGCTCTGAATTTGAGCGGTATCTTCCTTTCTCTTACCGATAGACTCTTTAATTAATAATTAACCACTCTCCCCCATACATTAGATAGGACAAGACGTATGGACGAGGAGAATTCAAATGAGTGACTTTCACGTATTTATTCTAGTGGCTTTGCTGTTAACTGTTATCAGCTCATTTCTTTTAACAAGAAAATTCTGCGACTCTCTGTCTCACAGCCAGCGCATGGTCATATCCATGCTCTCAGGCACAAGCGTGGGCCTCACGGTTGGATTAATGGCAAGCACGCTTATGCCAGGCGGGTTATATCTTTCTACGATGACCGCAATCTTTGCCGGTGCCCTTTTCGCAGCTGGATGTACAGGAAAATTAGGGACTGTTTCTTTGATTGAAGGTCTCATAGCTGGACTGATGGGAGGGATGATGGGGGCCATGTTAGGAGAAATGATTTCCTATGCGGAATCCATTGTTTTTCTTAAACTTTTCATCACTCTTTCCATCAGCTCCCTGCTGTTATATCCTGTATTTTTTCATGCTTCTCATCGGGAAGAGCCGATTCCATCAGGAAAATGGCTGCTGAAGCCTTTCCTAGTTTTCGTAGTGGCACTGGTTTTTCTTTTTGGAGGAAGTTTATTAGATGCAGCTCCCATGAATGAGCAACCTTTCCATCAAAATCATTAAAAAAACCCATGCACGGAAGGTGTCTCTCTCCTTCTGTGCATGGGTTTCCAAGTGAAACCAGCTGGATTCCGATTTGGTTGGTGTACTAGGCCTCTTAGCTGTCAATTTTCCCATTTATATCCTACACCCCAAATGGTTTTCAAATGGCGGTCGATGGGGTATCCATGTTTCCGAATCTTCTCCCGTAGATTTCGAACGTGAGAATCGATGGTTCTTCCCTCTGTATTAGAATCAAATCCCCATACTCGTTCCAGAAGATAATTGCGATCGTAGACTTGATTGGGGCGGTTTAACAACAGCCCTAGAAGCTTAAACTCTTTAGGGGTAAGGTGAATCTCTTTATTCTCGTAATGAAGCTCATGGGCTTCTTCATTCCATACCAGATCATTCATTACAATCTTATTCTGCTCGGGTCCACGTCGTAAAAGGGCTTTGATGCGGGCCAGTAAGATATCTTCGTCAAATGGTTTGGTTATATAATCATCTGCGCCAAGCTTCAGTCCTTGAAGAATATCATGCTTTTGATCTTTGGCTGTAATCATCATAATGGGCACATTCGACTTTTCCCTTATTTGACGACATGTTTCAAATCCGTCCATATCTTTCATCATGACATCTAAAAGAATTAAGTCATAGGATGTATGCTCAAGATTCCTTAGAGCTTCAAAACCGCTTCGTGCCTGGTCGCATTGAAACCCGTGAGGCTTCAAATACAGTTCAAGCAGATCGAGCATACGCTGTTCATCATCTACAAGTAACACTCTATTCATACGCGTCCTTCCTTTGGCCAGTTCATTATAATCAGCAACCCTTGTTCATTACTTGCTTCTACTTTTCCGAGATGCATTTCCACGATTTCTTTCACAATGGCAAGTCCTAAACCCGTACCTCCATACTCCCTCGACCTTGATTTATCTGTCCGGTACAGACGTTCAAACAGATAAGGCAGGGCTTCCTCAGGTACTCCCGGACCCTGATCCTTCAATCTAATTTCACACGTATCCGGCTTTTCCAGCACTTCGATAGAAATAACAGGGGATTTGCCACTATACCTTATCGCATTATCCAGGATGTTTACGATGACCTGTTTGAAACGGACGGGATCGGCATAAATATACAAATCAGAGGGGCATTCGATCGTTATTTCTGCCTCATGCTTGTTGAGGAAGGGGTATATGCTCTCTTCAGCCTGCGCAAGCAGGGACTTCACTTCACATCGTTCCGGATGAATCGCAAACGTGTTTTCGTCCATTTGAGCTAAATGAAAAAGCTGCTTAATCATCGTGGTCAGGTTTTCCGACTCTTCTTTAATAATCATTAAATAATGCTGACGGTCCGATTCGTTCGTCTGTTCCCTTGAGGCTATATCCGCATACCCTTTTAAATACGTTATAGGGGTACGAAGCTCATGAGCAATCGAAGATAAAAAGTCATTCCGCTCCTGCTTCATTCTTTCTAAATCTTCCGCCAGTCGATTGATCGATCGAGCAAGGATTCCGAGTTCATCCTTATAATGCTCATCTAACTCTACAGTGGTTTCCCCCCGGCTTAACTTCTCCGTTTCTTCTTTCATCCGGATCAAGGGCTTCGTAATCAGCTTAGATAGGGTGAACACGACAATCAAAGTTACCAGCAGTGTAAGAATCATCACAAAGATAAATTGCTGAGATAGATGAGCCGTAAGATTGCGTATAATCGTCGAAGGGGAGAACATATACACGTACCCCTCGACCTCCCCATTTCTCACAATTGGAGATAACGTCGCCACGTACGGTTCTGTTTTCCATTCGCTTTCAATAATCCGGCCTTGACCAGCCTGGCCTTTTTTCTGAGACTGTATCAATTTTCTCTGATACTCCTCGAGGTTTGAGGAACTGGAGAGAATCTGTCCCTTCTCATCTGTAATCACCACATCTGTCTCAGCTTCCGATTCCATTAAAGCGACGTGGTTCAAAGTCGCCTGATCAAAATTCTTTTCCAGTACGTCCCTATGACTTCCCCCACGGGCTAACAGTCCATCGAGTACTTCGTCGATCTGATGGTTCGATATATTCGTATATAACACAAAGAATAAGGATAGCTCGATTAAGATCATTAGTATAAAGAACAGCATTCCTAACTTTAAAGATATTCGTCTTCTCATAATGGCTCCCCTGTTTTCGTTCATTGAATCGAATTTCTTAAAAACCTGTCCAGCCCCCGAAGAATTGGTTTGTAATAAACGAGGTTAATTGAGTCATCCAGCCGAAGAAGAGAAATACTCCCATCACGATCATGGTATAACCCCCGAACTTCACAATCTTGCGGTTATTCTTCTTAATCCAGTTCATACGGCCAATAAACATAGCCATTAAGAAAAAAGGAATGGAAAAACCGAGCACATAACTGATCATGTAAGTAACGGCTTCATCAGGTGAAGATACGCCTAAAGCGATCACAGCGGCGAGTATAGGGCCCGTACATGGAGTCCAGCCGGCGGCAAAAGCCATCCCGACGGCACTGGAACCTAGATAACCAGGAGGCCGGTTCTTTAAGGAAACTTTATATTCTTTCATAAAAAACGTAGGCTTGTAGAAGCCGATGACGACAAACCCCAGGAATATAATAAGGATGGCTCCCAGCTGACGGATCAAATCGCTGTACCGGATGAACCATCCTCCGATCCAGGACGTTGAAAAGCCGATCGCAATAAATATAATTGAAAATCCAAGCAGGAAAAAAATCGTGTGAAGCATCGGCTGCTTTTGAAATAGCTTTTTCTTTGTCTGCAGATCTTCGACCGTCATGCCGGTAATATACGACAAAAATGCTGGATATAAAGGCAGACAGCAAGGGGATATAAACGATAGAAAACCGGCTCCAAAGGCTAAGAAAATATTTACATCAGCCATCCGACTTCCTCCATTTCTCCGGCTGGATTCGTTTCATGTACTCTCGCACCTGGGACTCCGTCATCCCAGCCGTAATCCGGTCGACAACTTTCCCATTTTTATCGACCAAAAAGGTAACAGGAATTGGACCGATGCCATAAGCACCAATCAACTGCTCTCCCCGGTCCATCAGGACGGGAAAAGTCATGTCTTTACGTTCTACAAATGATTCGACCGTTACGTCATTTTCTCCTACATCCACGGCCAGAACCTTCACGCCCTGATCTTTAAATTTTTGATACTGACTTTCAATATAGGGCATTTCTTCTTCACAGGGCTTACAATAAGTCGCCCAGAAATTGAGAAACACTCCCTGTCCCCTGTAATCGCTCAGCTGCACAGTTTCTCCCTCTAACGTCTTCAACGTAAAGTCCGGTGCCTGATCTCCGGCATTAATGACGTCCTTTTCCCGGTTAATGCTCTGATAAATAACAAAGGCGACGAGAAAGAGAAAAAAGCTGAGTACCACTGTTCTCATGATGAGCCGTTTCTTTTTTTTAGGATTCAAAGTACCCTCCCTTTCCTTATCTTCGGACAGCCGAATGCATTATTTCGTTTGTCCCTGGTCAATAATCTGCTCCCAGGACTCTCCGTTGTCAGAAGTCGTATAACTGTTTCCTTTAATCGTAAAAATGGCAAATGTGTCTTTCTTTTCAGGATTTTTAGCGAGATACATGACGGCATCCTCATTCATTTCAGGGAGTCCGATCTCCTCTTTGGATTGATCATCCCATTTATAGACGGACAAAGAAGGAGTGCCGGTATAAAGACCGTAATATAAGCGATCCTTGGTAAAGTGCATTCCGCTGCCCTGTCCTTCCTCTGAAATCACATTGAAGCTTGCCCCTCCATCTTCGCTTAAATAAATACCGGAAGCAGTGGCCAGAGCTACGATGTTCTCATCATCAGGGTGAACGGCAATTTGAAAGATTTTTTCGCCTGAATTTTCTGCAGCTATCTTCTCCCAGCTCTCTCCATCATCAAGGCTTCTATACAGCCCCTGCTCCATTTGTGAGTTCGCATGTTCATTCCACACATAAACGGCATGATTTCTGGCTCCTACCCCCATCGCATGAAAATCACTTTCGCCTTCAAACGCAAGAGCGGATAAGCCTTCTTCCGTCACCTTACCCTTTTGAAGACCGATCGGATTCGGAAGATCACTGCCTTCTCCAGGGTGACCGGAGGTATAGAATCCATTATCGACAACATTAAAGCCCATATAATCATTTTTGTGGTGGGTGGATTCGAGCCACTTGCCACCCTTATGTAGTTTTATTCCGGAATGAGCGGCGTAAGCGAGGGTATCCGCATCCACATAGCCCATACCATGTACGTGCTCTACACTTCCATCAAAAGAATCGGTGCTCTCTTGAATAGATTTTTTTTTATCTGATCCTTCTTCTGAGCCTTCACTTTGATTCGATTCGCTGTTACAAGCGCCCAGAACAAGCATGGAAATAAATATAATGATCCCTATTACTTTTTTCATAAAATGCACTCCTTAAAAAGTCTCCTCTTACTCTAGCAAAAAGATATCGAGAAATTGTGAAGAAATCCGTTTTTTAAAAAAGGTTCTATTATTTTTCATTCTCGAAATCCGAGTCTTTCACTGTACGACTCTATCATTGAAGAAGCCTAAAGATCCTCATCTTTAGGCTTCTTCCTTCTCTACTATCTCTTAAGATACGACGTCATACCCTTGGTCTTCAATGGCATCTGCCATCGCTTCTTTACTTACTTCTTTATTCGTAGAAACATCAACTTTTCCAGTGTTCAAATCGACTTGAACCTCTTGGACACCATCTAATTCCTTCAAAGCTCCGGTAACGGCTTTTTCGCAATGTTCACAGGTCATGCCTTCCACTTTAATTGTAGTTTGCATAATGGTTCACCCTTTCAAAGGAATAATATATCTTCAAATCCGGGGACTTTTCAGTTCCAAAGGAAGGGAAATCGGTTCCCTCTCCTATTATTTAATATACCCACCTAAGGTATTAATAGTCAACCATTGGCGTTTATAGGTCGGATAGATGGAAGAACCAGATCCTATGATTAATTACAACTATGGAAAGAAATAGCATGCACAGAAATGGGTGAGGAATACTCCGTGTTGATCTTAAGGTTAAGCTCCCTTTTCTGGAAGACTCAGTTTCGAGACTTTTGTGAGAATTATGTCCTGCGGGGGACGATTTCGCTTTCCGTGGGCATGTGGTAAGCTTCCTCGGGCTTAACAGCCCTGCGGGATCTTACCGATCATGTTCATCCCACAGGAGTCTTCATCGTCCCCCTTCGGACCTGGCCGAATCTGAGACTCGAAACGACTTCATCATTCACCCGATTGAGAAGAAATAATCACATGGGTGTATACTTTTCCAGTCTGGAACTATGCGGGATCGCCTGTTATATAAGCATTCAGGCGGGATAAGGAGGATAGGATACTCTCTTTTCAGAGGATCCGTTATTCTCCCGTGGCTGGGTTGGTGGGGAAATGGCGAGACTCCCATGGGAGAAGGGACTAGGTGAGATCCCGCAGGGAGTGAAACGAGCGAGGAAGCTCACCGTTCCCCCCATAGGAAAGCGAGTTATTTCCCCACCAGCCTCCTCCTTATATCGTAACGGACCACGATTTATCTCGAAATCGAGTCTTCAACTATCCGGCCCTATTGCGTAATAAGCTTTATACGATAAATCAACAATTATCTTTAACAGAGCCTCATCTTAATCACGGCTGGTTATTATTCTCACCGCCTAATTTAAAAGGGGAATATACGCTTTGATAATCTACGATTGTTACCATTCCAAGATCCGCATGATTATTGTCATGACAGTGGAACAGCCACTCTCCTCTATTACTCGCTTTAAAGTAAATCGTATATTCTTCACCTGGTTTCACGTGAATCAAATCTTTTACAATAGGATTCTCATAGGCCTCGCCGTTTTTCGAAGCCACTTGAAACCGGTGTCCATGTAAATGCATCGGGTGGTTTAATCTTCCCGAATTCGTAATCCTCACTTTAACCACATCCCCTTCACTCACGGGGATAAGCGGCGTATCAGGGAAAACTTTATTATTAATCTGGAAGACCATACCTTCCCCCATATCCATCCCCATACTTAGATCCATATGATAGGATACGTCACTTTCAGGGGTCTCTTTAAATAGCACGTCCTCACTTCCGCTAGAGGTTCCCGTTACCTTTGAGGAAGCGGAAGAAACCGATAACTGGTTGTAGGCGTAAGAATCCCCATTACTTTCTGAAACCACCGGTATTTTCATATCCTGTGCATTCTGTGTTTGCGGATCCTCGCCAATCACCTCTGTTTCCTCTCCCTGTTTGGTAAAGGCTACATCGATTCGCTCCCCTGGAGCGATTTCAAGCATATTCGATGACGATCCTTCGCTTGCAACCTTCTCGCCATCGGCAGCTATCACTTCCATAGATCCTTCAGGGAATACTAGACGGTGCTGCTGATACCCTGCATTAACAAACCGGAGCCTCGCGGTTTCTCCTGCGTCCATTTTAAGCGGTTCAATAGCTTCCCCTGACTTTCCATTGACCGTTAATGTATCATACATCTGCTTTGTATCTGCCTCCCCATCGCCAGACATAGATCCCATCATCATACCGCCCATATTGGTTAAATTCTGTTTATCCTGATTAACCGCCCATTCATCTAACATATATGTCTGCTCTTGTTGATAGGCCGGGGCATCTTCTTCGATGATAAATGCACCGTACAATCCTTTATCCACTTGCTTGGAACTATGTTGATGCGAGTGATACCAGTACGTGCCGGCATCGTTCGCAATGAATTCATATGTGAATGATTCCCCAGGCTGAACCGCATCCTGGGTCAACCCGGGAACCCCGTCCATTTGATTAGGTAAAATCATGCCATGCCAGTGGATCGTCACGGGAACGTTCAACTCATTTTTCAAGTGAACTTTTACAAAGTCACCTTCCGTCACGCGGAGCGGTTCGCCTGGCACCGTGCCATTATATGTCCAGGCACTCACACTTTTATCTGCATTGATCTGCCACTCTTTCTCCTGGGCCGTCAGACTGAACTTCTTAACCGAGCGACTTCCCGCCTCCTGGTTCCCAATATCCAGAATGCTTGTGCCATCCTTCTTTACTTCTGCAGGGAGTGTTTGCTTGCTTGTACTGAAGGGAGAGTTGAAGAACAACCAAACATCAAAAGCCAGCAAAAGTATAATGAGAAATGAGCCCACCCACTTTCGATTCATTCCTTTCACCTCTTCTTTAACTAATGCTCCCTTTTCTTTTCACTGTTCCAGCTTTTTCTTCAGGCGGTCATATTCTTCTTCTGTTATTTCGCCTTTGGCCAAGCGTTTTTTTAAAGTTTCCAGTGAATCTGAGGATGAGGTTTGATTTTTACCAGGCTTCATCATCCAAACCACGATCACAATGATCGCCGCAATAACTAAGATACTGATCAACCCAAACCCAAAAAAGCCTCCGCCCATTCCGCTTCCATTCATCATTCCATTCATAATTACGATCACCTCTCTCTCCTTTTACATACCCATACCGCGGAAGGTATATTAAATAACTAAAAAAAATAAAACTTTCCTAGAGTTTGCAGTTTTTTATCGTGGCACGAGTTTTTTCATCATAGCGTTATGACATCATCTACTCACTTTCTTTCATAACGGTATGTACACTTATAGTAGTAGATACCTTTGCAAAATCTGTGCAGAACCTCTGCTTAGTCTTAAATAACATAGACAAGTAAAAAGACCACCCTTCTCTTTAGAAGGACAGTCTAATCTCAATGGTGACTTTTAACAGGCGAGGACTTACCTATGGTTCGCTTACCGCGGTCTCTGCTACAAATCAGCAACCGCGGTAAGCGGCTCGTTTAAACGAGCATCTGCTATCGCTGGTAAGCTAAATTTTTAATCATGTCTTCATCTGATTCCGCAGGTATCTCGTACCGTTGCTGATAAACTTCATTTCCTTTACCCGTGATCAAAACCCAGTCTCCTGCCTCCGCTAGTTCCATGGCTTGTTTGATTGCTTTTGTCCGATCCGTTACAATCTGCCCTTTTTCATTTCCATGTTCGTTTTGCAGATGATGCAGTTCTTCTTCCATATCTTCCTTTGAAACAGAATTTAAGTCATCAAACGTCAAAATATAGTGATCACTTATTTCAGAAGTGATGGTAATCATCTCGCGCCGTTTCGTCCGGTCCCGATCTCCCCTGAAGCCAAAGACGTGAATAACTTTCCGAGCCCCACCCTGTCTGGCCGTGCTTAAGCAGTGAAAGATGGCGTCCGGGGTATGAGCATAGTCGATAACAAAATTCACTTCATGGTGGGTCATGATTTGAAAGCGTCCTTTTACTCCTTCAAAATTCTGAATGGCGCGCAGAATCTCTGCTGGATTTGATCCCAACACTTTAGCTGCGGCATAAGCCATGGTCACGTTGTACATATTATGCGTCCCGTACATGTTCGAATGGATAGCAGCAATCTCATTTTTTTCTTGGACTTTTACACGCGGCGGATTAAGGTTCGATCCCACAATGCGGAAGTCACTTCCGCTCATTTCTCCTATACGATATGTGGATGTGCCTTCTTCCTGTAAGGTCTCCGCCAATTTCTCTCCCCATGAGTCATCCGTATTGATCACCGCTATTCCATCACTTTTCAACAGATCAAATAACATTTTCTTCGCTTCAAAGTATTCTTCCATAGAAGCGTGGTAGTCCAGATGGTCATGAGATAGGTTCGTGAAAAGAGCCAGATCATAGGATAATCCTTCCACACGATATTGAGTTAAAGCGTGTGACGTGACCTCCATAACGACCACGTCATCTTTGCTATCAGCTAACATCCGGTTGATTTCAAGGGAATTGGGAGTTGTATGTTGAGATGGATAGTCCACTCCGTTAATAATGTTATGAATCGATCCAAATAAAGCACATGAATGTCCCAGGGACGCTAATATATGCTTGACCAGATAGCTGGTAGTCGTTTTTCCATTGGTTCCTGTGATCCCGATCAGTGTTTTATTTCGTGAAGGGTGATGATAATATTTGCTGCTGATAATTCCTAAAGCCCGTCTTGCATTCTTGACTTGTACATAGGGAATCTCTTCATTTTGGAGATCTTCTTCACCTATGATGACAGACGCTCCTTTTTGAATCGCTTCTTGTATATAGGTATGGCCATCTTTCATAAACCCCTTGATTGCTATAAACAGATAACCTTCCTCGATCTGATTGGTATTATCTGCTAAACCTCGGATTTGTATGGTTTCGTCCACTTGTTTATTCGTAACTTCCATTTTTGTTTCAAGTTCATAGACTAATTCCTGGAGTTTCATGATGGCTCTCCTTTATATAAATCTTATTTTCGTATAAGGCTGTATGCTTGAATTGGGCAGGGATGCACCTGGATTTCTCACCCCAGATAACGGTCCTATAGTAAGAGTTCTTCTATTACAATCATCCCCAGCTTCCCCATAGCCTTATTTAATGAAAAATTTGTGCAGTTTCTGTGCATCTCTCTACTTTTGGTAAAGTTATCTTACGAGAAGCACCTATCGTAATCCTAACAAAAAGACACCCATCCTAATGACGAGTGTCTTACCCTTGCCCCGTATCTTAACATAGATTGTTTCCTATTATACATCAGCTATAAGTAGGAACTGGATCCTTTTTCCGTATTGAAAAATAAGCCTTTTTCAGTGGAAATATGCAGGAAGCATTATGAGCTCCTCCAAGATAAAACTGAAACACTTTCCCTGTATCATTCGTAATACCTAACAACAAGAAATAAATGGAAAGGAGTTACGTTCAATGAATATGAAACGGAGAAAGTTTCATAAAAGGGATATCCTGGAGATATTTTCTACAGGGATCCCTGAGCTGATTTTTTTACCTGTGCGCCTCCTGAGTTTGCTGTGGAAAGGTTTCGCGCGACTCGTCGGTACGATTCTGGACGCCTTCTAATTCAATTGTTCTCCTCATGATCAAAACCCTGCAAGGACACGCGGTTAGCTCGCTTCCTTTGAACTTGAGATCGTAATTAAACTCATCTGGCTCTGATTCCAAAACCGCACAGGAATCATACTCGTCCCAAGGCCGCTGTCAATATAAAGCCTTGAACCCTGACTTACTTGATACATGCCTTTAGTCAAATCTGGAAATAAGCCTTGATCAGGAGCGACTACTGCTCCAATCAAAGGGAAGCGGACCTGCCCGCCGTGCGTATGCCCGCTTAAAATTAAGTCGGCGGGAATATCATCATATTTTGTAATAACGTTCGGAGAATGAGACAGCAGAATGGTATAAGATTGGTCATCTATACCGGTAAATGCTTGATTCATATCTTCATGATCTGTAGAGCTGTCTGCGATCCCGGCAATATTTATCGTGGTATTCTCCCGTTTGAATGCAGCGTTTGTATTGTCGAGCATCGTTGCGTTTCTTTCCCTAAGCCCCTGAAACAATTCCTCTGTACCTTCGTTTTCCCATTCATGATTGCCCGATACATAATAAATCTCTTCCTGGACGGCTTTCAATTTTTCTATCAGGTTAAAAACATCCTGAAACTGCTCTGTACTGTGGTCAACCAAATCTCCTGTAATTACAATCACATCAGGATCCAACTCTTCAGCCTTGCTCACTAATTTCTTATTATCGTCTCCAAAAACTTTATTATGTAAGTCTGAAACCTGCAGAATATCAAGCTTTTCCCCCACGGGAAACTCACTGCTTTCAAAATTTACGTGATTGACTTTAAATACATTGGTGTCGTAAACCGCTTTTCCAACCGCAGCGGCACCTAGTAGGATCATCAGCGCTAAGAAACCGAGTCTTATTTTCATGGCGTACCTCCTTGCTCTCTAAAGATTCTCTCATACATGAGACGAGCGTTACTACTAAATGTTTCAAGTAATAAGAAATTTACCCTGATTCTTTTGGTTTATAAATTGGAAGTCTAAGGAAATCCGGGGTTAGTTCTCAATTCTGCCATTTTTTCATTTTCCGTAAAAAGTGACGTCCTGCCAATGGATCACTTTCCAGCGTGGAAAACGGAGGACTCCTGGTGAATGAGCAAAATCATTCAGAGCTCAACAAGCGTAAGCACAGCTTTAAGCGCCTTTCCTACTAACTGCTTATTTTGCTTATTTGAAAGCTTACTCCTCTACTTTTGGGGTATGGAATATTATTGGAAGAAACAAAAGGAGGCACCATTTATGGATAAGAAAATTATAGGCGGCGTATTTAGTAAAGTAGGAAATGCCGAACAAGCTATTTCGGATCTCCAATATCACGGATATGGATCCGATAATATATCTGTTTTTGCAAAAGATAAAAGTAAAGTAGCCGTGTTAGAAGACGAAATGGACACACCTGTGAGCTCCAATAAAGGTGGTCGAGGTAAAAATACCGGAAAAGGCGCAGGTTTAGGTGCTGTGTCCGGAGGTGTACTCGGTGGAATCGGCGGTTTAATTGCAGGATTAGGTTTACTTGCGATCCCTGGAATCGGCCAGGTTGCTGCTGCAGGTCCGATCGCTGCTGCTCTTACTGGCGCTGGAGTAGGTGCCGGCGGCGGAGGTATCGTCGGTGCGCTTGTGGGCGCTGGAATGTCTGAGAAGGATGCCCAGATGTACGAGAGCCATCTGAAAGAAGGAAAAGTCATTGTTATTGTTGAAGCAACAGAGGGACTCCAGGACAAAGTTTACCGCGCTTTTCTAACCAATAAGACAGAGAATAAGACTATGTATCCTGAACCTTATAATAAGCATGATCATGACGCTCACCATACTTCTGAAGCACATAGTCGAAATCATGACGCTCACCATGAATCTGAAGGCCATCATCGAAGTAATGATGATCATTCTACTACGAAACGCAACCATGAGCATAAAACTGGCGCCAGCAACCATGATAAGACCTCAGAGTCATCCAAGAAGAGTGTAAACCCCGATGATCCTTTTTCCAACGTCAGGACTCAGGAGTCTGATACACGTACGAGAACTTCAGAAAGACACCATTCCAGATCAGGTGACAAACGCTCCTAATGAACCCATCTTAATAAGCCAGGAACTTCTGATGCGCAGAAGTTCCTGGCTTTTTTTATAATGAGACAGTTTTATTAAAATATCGGGTCGGATTGGGGAAGACTCATTTTCGAGATAACTCGGGTCCGTTGCCAAAATATAGACTGGGGCGGCTCCGGAAACAACTCGCTTTCCTGCGGGGGAACTGGCAAGCCTCCTCGGTCGTTATCACTCCCTGTGGGGTCTCGCCTAGCTCCTTCTCCCGGTCGAGTAAGCGGGAGCCTTTCATATAGAAGGGCTCCTCACTCCTCACAGAACCGTGCGAGCGGTACTACCGCACACGGCTCTTCCCATCACCATTCA
>NZ_JBQQCN010000039.1:0-24119 GCF_052246795.1 Halobacillus sp. K22
GAAATTTGTCTCCGGCTTCCTTCAGATTCCAGGTCTCCCTGGACACCCTTGCCTTTGACTAACGGCTACAACGACCTTCGCCGCTCGGGACTTGAACCCTAGAGTTTATACCCCTGCCGGGCACACAAAAAGAGATGCCTCTTTGTTAAGAGACATCTCTGATGATTATTCTGGTTATGGCAGTTGTGTGGTGCCCATCATAAATCGGTCACATTCACGGGCTGCTTCTCGTCCTTCATTGATAGCCCATACAATCAGACTCTGTCCGCGACGCATGTCACCAGCGGCGAATACACCTTCCACATTGGTTGTGTATTTGCCATACTGAGCAGCTACGTTCGTGCGAACCGTCGTTTCAATTCCAAGTTTATCAATTAGATCCTGCTCAGGACCACTGAAACCGATCGCAAGCAAAACAAGATCAGCAGGCCACACTTTTTCTGAACCTGGTATTTCCGTTCTCACTTTATTGCCATCATCGTCATAGGACAACGCTACATTAATCGTGTGCACTTCTTTAATTCTTCCATTTTCATCCCCGACGAATTTTTTCGTCATGACAGCATAAGCACGTGGATCGTCACCGAATGTGGCTTCTGCTTCTTTTTGTCCGTAACCTACGGTGTGAATTATTGGATATTGAGGCCAAGGATTCACTTCATTATCACGCTCTGACCCTTTTTTATCGTATATATCGAATTGGGTCAGGGACTTACATTCATGTCTGACGGAAGTAGAGATACAGTCTGTCCCTGTGTCACCGCCGCCAATAACGATGACATGTTTATCTTTGGCGCTAATGTAATTCTCATCTTCATGATTTGAATCAAGCAGACTCTTCGTGTTGGCATAAAGGAAATCCATAGCATAGTGGATCCCTTTTAACCCTCTTCCTTCTACCTCCAGGTTTCTTGGAGTAGTGGCTCCTCCACAAAGGATCACGGAATCGTACTCTTCACGAAGACGAGAAACAGGGTAGTCTCTTCCCACTTCTGTGTTTGTTTGAAAACGAATCCCTTCTTGTTTAAGGATATTCACTCTTCGCTCCACGACTTCATAAGGCAGCTTCATTTCAGGAATACCATAAGTTAACAGCCCGCCTATGCGGTCGCTACGTTCAAATACAGTAACCCAGTGCCCTGCTTTGTTAAGCTGGGCTGCTGCGGCCATACCTGCAGGTCCGGAACCTACAACAGCCACGCTTTTTCCTGTTCGTTTCTCTGGCGGCTCAGGGACTACCCAGCCTTCAGCAAATCCTTTTTCAATAATGGAACGCTCAACTGATCGAATAGCTACAGGCGGTTCATTTATACCCAGCACGCAGGCTCCTTCACATGGAGCCGGGCAGGCAAATCCCGTAAATTCAGGAAAGTTGTTCATTTCATGTTCTTTCTTTAATGCTTCTTTCCACTGACCTCTATAGACAAGGTCGTTCCATTCAGGAATTAAATGGTATACGGGACAACCGGTGGTCATGCCTTTGATTTCCATTCCTGAATGACAAGTAGGTACGCCGCAGTCCATGCAGCGCGCCCCTTGCTTTTGTGCTTCCTCGTCTGACATGGGTAAAGTATAATCTTCCCAATCTTTCGTTCTAGTTGCCGGATCACGCTCAGGTATCGACTGACGCTCATATTCCATGAATCCAGTAGACTTTCCCATCAGATCTCCCCCTCTGTTGTTATTTTACTGTTTCTACTGGCTTATTACTTTCTTCAAATGCAGTCATTTCAGCATCAAATTTCTCCATACCTTCTTCTCTCAAGCTCTGGATACGTTCCTGCATAGCAAGATAAGCTGTCGGTATGACACGAACAAATTTAGAGACGAAGGCATCCCAATTATTCAAAATGCGCTGACCATTTGTGCTGTTGGTATAAGCCACATGCTTTTCAATCATTTCATAGAGCTCTTGAATTTCCTTAGAGTCTGTCAGTTTTTGAGTCTGTACGAGTTCATGGTTGCATTTTGTCTCAAAAACTTCTTCGGTTTCGTCCAGCACGTAAGCGACTCCACCAGACATTCCGGCGGCGAAGTTGCGGCCCGTTCCCCCAAGAACGACCACTTTCCCGCCTGTCATATACTCACATGCGTGGTCTCCGACTCCTTCAACGACCACCTCTGCTCCACTATTACGTACACAGAAACGCTCTCCGGCAAGTCCATTTATATAGGCTTCTCCACCAGAAGCTCCATAGAGTGAAACGTTACCGATAATCGTATTTTCTTCTGGAACAAAAGTGGATCTAGGAGATGGATGTACAATGATTTTACCTCCGGACAGTCCTTTTCCGACGTAATCATTGGCGTCCCCGACGAGTCTAAGTGTCATTCCTTTAGGGATAAAAGCACCGAAACTCTGGCCGGCTGATCCTTTAAAGGTCAGACGGATCGTGTCTTCCGGAAGACCTTCCGCTCCATATTTACGTGTGATTTCACTTCCTAAAATGGTACCGGTCACCCGGTGGATATTTCGAATGGAACCTGTTCCTTCCACAGGCTCTCCGGTTTCGATTGCTTTTTTGCAAAGTGGAAGCAGTTCTTCTACATCCAATGTTTTTTCAAGACCATGATTCTGTTTTCTAATCGCATAGCGTCCATAATTATCAGGTACGACAGGCTGATAGAGAAGGGCCGATAAGTCGACACCTTTGGCTTTCCAGTGGTCAATTGCTTCGTTAGCCTGCAGTACATCAGTACGTCCAATCATTTCATTGATCGTACGGAAACCAAGCTCAGCCATTAATTCTCTTGCTTCCTGGGCAATAAAACGCATGAAGTTTTCCAGGTGATCGGCCTCTCCAGTGAATTTCTTCCTGAGTTCAGGATCCTGTGTAGCCACACCTACCGGACAAGTATTCAAATGGCACACACGCATCATAACGCAGCCTAATACGACAAGCGGGGCTGTAGAGAATCCATATTCTTCAGCTCCAAGCAAGGTCGCAACGACTACATCGCGTCCTGTCATCATTTTCCCGTCCGTTTCCACGACAATACGGTCACGAAGACGATCCAGTACAAGGGTCTGGTGCGTTTCGGCAAGGCCGATTTCCCACGGAAGACCCGTATGCTTAATACTTGTTCTTGGAGCCGCTCCGGTTCCCCCGTCATAGCCGCTGATTAAAACCAGGTCCGCCCGGCCTTTAGCAACACCGGCTGCAATCGTACCTACACCAACCGCTGAAACAAGCTTCACACTTACGCGTGCTTTAGGGTTCGCGTTTTTCAAATTGTAGATCAATTCTGCAAGGTCCTCGATTGAATAGATGTCATGGTGCGGCGGAGGTGAGATCAACTCAACACCAGGTGTAGATCCGCGTACTTCTGCAATCCACGGATACACTTTTTTACCAGGAAGGTGTCCGCCTTCTCCGGGTTTTGCACCTTGCGCTATTTTTATTTGAATTTCATCTGCGTTGACTAAATAGTGACTCGTTACTCCGAAGCGTCCGGAAGCTACCTGCTTAATGGAGCTTCGGCGGGTATCACCGTTATCATCAGGAGTAAAACGATCCGGATCTTCTCCGCCCTCTCCCGTGTTACTGCTTCCGCCGACACGGTTCATAGCGATCGCTAATGCCTCATGCGCCTCCTGACTGATCGAACCATATGACATCGCACCTGTCTTGAAACGGCTGCAGATATCTTCCACAGATTCAACTTCTTCAATTGGCACCGATGGTCGCTTCTTAAAGGACAACAAGCCGCGCAGCGACTGCAGATTATTATTCTCATCTGTCAGCATGTTGGAATATTGCTTGAAAAGGTCGTAGTCATTGCTTCGGCAAGCGTGCTGAAGTGTAGCGATTGTCTGTGGATTATACTGATGATCCTCTCCGTTTTCACGGTACTGGAATTCATCTCCCGCTTCTAACTTACGGTTACCTCCACGGTTCTCTGTATAAGCTTTCTCATGTCTCATTAATACTTCTTTTTCAATAATATCTAAACCAATTCCGCCAAGACGGGAAGCTGTACGTGTGAAGTATTTATCGACTACATCTTTCTGAATACCGACGGCTTCGAAAATTTGTGCGCCGCGGTAACTTTGAATCGTAGATATCCCCATTTTTGAAAGGACTTTAATGATCCCGTCTGTTGCCGATTTAACGTACGTTTCCACCGCAGCTTCATAGGAATCTACTTGAATATCCCCGCGGTCTACAAGGTCGCGGATCGTGTCATAGGCTAAATAAGGGTTAATTCCCTCTGCTCCATAACCTAATAAAGCAGCGTGATGGTGAACCTCTCTAGGTTCCCCGGATTCAATCAATAGACTGACTTTCGTCCTCGTCCCCTGACGGATTAAGTGGTGGTGAAGACCGGAAACAGCTAAAAGAGCAGGTATAGCGGCTTCTTCTTCATTTACACCTCTGTCAGACAGGATGAGGAGAGTCGTTCCTTCTTCCACGGCTTGATCAGCTTCTTCAAACAAACGATCAAGCGCCTGCTCCATCTTGTTTTCTTTTGCTTCAAATAAGATGGATAGAGTGCGAGCTTCAAACCCTTCTATTGACTGCTGACGCAGCTGTTCCAGTTGACGATTCGTTAATACTGGAGTTTCCAGCCTGACCTGGCGGCAGCTGTCCGGTTTCGGCTCTACTAAGTTCCCTTCGGCTCCGATCGTTGTTTCTACCATTGTAATTAATTTTTCACGAATGGCATCGATCGGCGGGTTGGTCACCTGTGCAAACAACTGTTTAAAATAGCTGTATAACAGCTGCGGTTTTTTAGATAGGACAGCAAGCGGTGAATCATATCCCATAGAACCTACAGGGTCCTTCTGGCTGGATACTAAAGGAACAATAATTTTATTTAATTCTTCTGTTGTGTATCCGAAAGCGAGCTGCTGATCGATTAATGGGTTGATCGGACGGTGTTCTACCGTTGGTTCCGGTAAATCTTCCAAGTCATACTTATGATTGTCAATCCACTCCTGATAAGGGTGTTCCCTCGCAGTTTGGAGTTTGATATCTTCATCCGGAATAATTTTACCTTCTTCTAAGTCCACAAGAAGCATCTTCCCTGGGTGAAGACGATCTTTATACAAAATATCGTCCGCAAAGATGTCCAGGGCTCCTACCTCTGAACCCAGCACAATCATTCCGTCTTTTGTAACGTAGTATCTTGCCGGTCTTAAACCATTCCGGTCCAAACAAGCACCAATTTGCTTTCCATTGGTGTAAGCAAGTGCTGCTGGGCCGTCCCATGGCTCCATTAACGTACTATGGTATTCATAAAAGCTCTTTTTATCCTCATGGATGGTATCGTCATTTGCCCAGGGCTCCGGCACCATCATCATGGCTGTATGAGCAAGGGAGCGTCCTGATAAATAAAGGAATTCAAAAGCATTATCAAACATAGAGGAGTCACTGCCCTCTGAATCAATGATCGGCAGAATCTTCTGCAGGTCCTCTTCACTGAAATACTCAGAACTGCAAAGCTCTTGACGGGCTCTCATCCAGTTAACGTTACCTCTTAATGTATTAAATTCCCCGTTGTGGATCGTGAACCGGTTCGGGTGTGAACGTTTCCAACTAGGGAATGTATTCGTACTGAAACGGGAATGGACTAAGGCCAGAGCCGTTTTAAAATCAGGGTGGTTCAAATCTATATAGAAGGAATCCAGTTGTTCTGGAATCAGCATTCCTTTATAAACAATTGTATTGGAAGATAGACTGCACATATAAAAGTCGTCATAGCCTTCTTTACCAGCTATCTCTATTTCTGCACGCTTTCGAATGATGTACAGACGACGCTCCAGATCCATTTGCGTCTTAACATCTCCTGAAGGTGCAACAAATCCCTGGCGGATGAATGGTTTCGTCTTCTTAGCATCATCCCCAACGAATGAATCATTGATTGGCACTGTACGCCAGCCTAAAAAGGTTTGTCCTTCTTCTTCCACAATTCTTTCGAATATGCGTTTGCATTCCATTCGAGTATCGTGGTCTTCTGGAAGGAAGAACATTCCAATTCCATACTCCCCCGGTTCTGGAAGTTCAATGTCTTCTTTCTCACACTGTTTCTTAAAGAAGTAATGAGGGATCTGGGTTAGAATTCCCGCTCCATCACCAGTACTGATATCAGCGGATTGTCCTCCGCGGTGTTCCAGGTTACAAAGTATAGTAATCGCATTTTCAACAATGCTATGGTTTTTTGTTCCATCGATATTCGCAATCATTCCTATGCCACAAGCTTCATGTTCATTCTCAGGATGATATAGACCCTGCGGTACAGGGTAGCCGTTTTTTTGCATATTCATTCCCCCTAGCGGACGTATTCTTGTAGGTCAAAAGTAGAAATTAAAAAATTCTGTCTTTTTAGTTTCTTACAAGTATATCATGAAAAATTAGATGATTCACGCTTTCGTGACAGTATTTGCGTTTATTTTCACAGTAATGAAATAATTCCAAACACGCGTAAACACATTCATTTAGATATTGTAAGCGCAATCATAAAAGTTTATTTTTTTGAAAAATTTTCTTAATTTTTTTTACTATCATCGCCCTTTATTTTGTTTAATTGAAGAAAATCTCTGTATATATACACCATTCATCGAATGAATATACAATTACGAAAAATAAAGGACTTCGGGCAGGGTGTTACGAAAGCAGTAAAAGGAGAAAGGAGAACTTATCATGAGCCAGCTGAGAATTAGAGATTTTGGAATTGATATTGGTACATTAAGTACGGGCAAGCGAAATGCCATCACTGATGTAGAGGGAGTGCGGGTAGGACATTGCACGTTAAGTAAGGGAAGTACTCAAACTGGTGTTACAGCCATCCTGCCACATGAGGGAAATATCTTTAAAGAAAAATTAATAGCATCGAGCCACATTATTAATGGGTTCGGAAAAACGATGGGAACTGTTCAAATGAGTGAACTAGGAACCCTTGAAACACCTATTCTTCTCACGAACACTTTGGGGATAGGAACGGCTTCAGAGGCAATGATTGAATACATGCTGGAACACAACCCGGAAATCGGGCGTTCGACAGGAAGTGTGAACCCTGTCGTGGGAGAGTGTAATGATATGTTATTAAATGATATCAGAGCCCTGTCCATAGAAAAAAGGCATGCGCGCCAGGCGCTGGAAGAAGCAACTTCCGAATTTTCAGAAGGAAGTGTGGGAGCAGGGAGAGGAATGGTTTGTTATTCCTTAAAAGGAGGGATCGGGTCTTCTTCCCGACTGGTTGAACTCAGTCACGGAACTTATACGATTGGAGTCCTCGTACTGTCTAACTTTGGACGTCTGAGTGATTTGATTGTGAATGGCAAGCCTGTAGGTGAGCAGTTAAGGCGCCATGTCACGGCTTCAAATGCTGCCGATAAGGGCTCGGTAATGGTTATTGTGGCGACCGATCTTCCTGTTTCGGAAAGACAATTAAATCGTATTATAAAACGCTCGGTTACCGGTCTTTCACGCACAGGTTCCTTTATTACGACGGGAAGCGGAGATGTAGTGATTGGTTTTTCTACCGCTGCTAAAATACCGCATCAGGCAGACACTCCTCTCCTTTCTATTCAGACCATTCACGAAGAGGACATCGATGAAGCCTTTCGTGCCGTAAGTGAAGCTACTGAAGAAGCCGTATTAAATTCATTGATTACAGCCGATTCAGTCACCGGCAGGGATGATAAAGAGGCCCACACCTTGAGATCATTATTAGAAAAGTATCCAGTCTCCCTCTTATAAGAATAACGGCATAAAACCTGTTGATACCAAAGAAAAGCTCCCATTACTTGAAGACTCAGTTTCAAGATAATCGGGGTCCGTTACGTTAACTGGAGAAGGGCTGGTGGGGAAATAACTCGCTTTCCTGTGGGGGAACTGGCAAGCCTCCTCAGTCGTTAACACTCCTTGTGGGGTCTCGCCTAGCTCCTTCTCCCACGGGAGTCTCGCTATTTCCCCACCAACCCAGCCACAGGAGAATAACGGACCCTTCCAGAAGAGAAAAATTCTTCTGCTTCATCTGAATTAAATCCTTTTAGGACAAGCTATTGCGGGTAGTTCCATCCTGAAAATGGGCAGAAAACCATATGATCTAATTTTACATCACGCGGAGGATATTTGAACCCGTTTCGAGCTCCTGATTTAGCAAGGTCCGAAGGGGGATGATGAAGACTCCTGCGGGATAAACATGATCGGTGAGACCCCGGAAGTCGAAGACTGAGGAGGCTCAGCACATGCCCGCGGAAAGCGAATCATCCCCCGAAGGACCTTCCTCATAACCAATATCTCGAAACTGAGTCTTAAAGTAAACGGCCCTTTTCTTTAATAAACTGCTTATTAATAATTAACAACACCGTTTAAAAGAAAAAAGATCAGTTCCTATGCCAGAGAACTGATCTTTTTTCTTTTATGCGGCTTTGCGGTTGCGATCATCACGACGTCGGTGATAAATCACATTGATTTCTGCGCCGACCATTAAAATAATTCCGGTCAAGAAGAACCACAGCATTAAAATAATAATACCACCAAGGCTTCCATACGTAGCAGAATAGTTGGCAAAATTACTCACATAAAATGAAAATGCTAGAGAGATTAACTGCCATAAAGCTGCCGTAATAATGGCTCCAGGAAGAATATGTTTAAACGGTATATTCTTGTTCGGTGCGAAATGATATAAAGCCATTAGAATTGCTCCAATAACTAACACACTAATAACCCATCTCAATAATTGAAAGATAATAACCGTCTGTCCAGGCAGGTTAAATGTATCATTCATAAAGTTGATTAACACATCGCCGAAAACAGGAAGAACGAGCGCCACTACAATGGCTAAAATCATACCAAGTGTTAATACAATGGATAACAATCTTACTTTAATAAAGGAACGGGTTTCTTCCACGTTATAGGCCTGGTTAGCCGACTGAATAAAAGCATTCACTCCATTAGAAGCCGACCACAACGTACCGAGAATACCAACGGTCAAGAGGCCGCCTTTAGGCTGCTCGACAATACTGATGATATTTTCACGAAATACTTCTGCCGTGTCACTAGGAATCACCTTACCAAGCGCATTAATAGCCGCTTCTGCTTCTATATTCAAGTAAGGCAGAATAGATAATAGTAAAATAATCATAGGAACTATAGCAAGTAAGTAATAATATGCCTGGGCAGCACCCAGAATTGGAATATTATCTTTTTGAAACTCATGGACGAGTTCTTTCACGTAACTGACTAACTTTTTCATAAAAAATAATCCTCCTGTCTAACCATCCTTTTGTATCCTTTCCCCTTTCTGGAAGATTATTAACCTTCTAAATTCAGGTGAAAGGGTAAAAATGGAAGATTAGAAGAAGGATCTATTCTTTCCTTTTGGAAGAAGACAGAATTCCCATCGCTTCTCGGTATTTAGCTACGGTTCGCCTGGAAATCGTAATCTGGCTGTCGTTTTTTAGTTGATCAGACAGTTTCTGATCAGAAACCGGGCGCTTTTTATTCTCTTTATCAATAAGATCTTTAATCATTAATTTGACCTGACTTGCAGATACGGCTTCCTCTTTGTCCTTATTAAGAGCAATACTAAAGAAGAATTTAAGCTCGTACACGCCTCTTGGGGTTTGAATAGCCTTATTAGCTACGGCACGGCTCACGGTCGATTCGTGCATGTCAATTTTCTCTGCGACTTCCTTTAGCGTCATGGGCAGCAAAGCTCCGCCCTCTAAAAAAGATGTCTGCTTCTCAATGATTACTTCGGCCACTTTCAAGATGGTCGATTTTCTTTGCTCTAAACTTCTGATCAGCCAGGAAGCTTGCTTATAACAATTATCGACATAAGGTTGAACCTGAGGGGAGCCAGCTGATAGATCCGCAATGGTAGGATCCATTCTGACCGAAGATGCGATCGACGGGATATAGGTCAGTTTAAATACGCCCTGCTCTTTCTTTACGATTAGATCAGGAGTCAAGTAGGTGGTGGTCTGTTCATTAATCCCCGTCATTGGATGGGGCTGCAGCGTTTTTAATACAGTAAAAACACTCTGAATCTGCTCAGTAGCAACTCCTAATTGTTTAGCGAGCTTGCTCCATCGCCTCTCCGCCAGATCAGTCAGATGGTTTGAGACCACTTCATATACCCATTGATCTTCTGGATACTTCTTTTTCAGTTGATAAAGGAGGTATTCCTGCATTGTAAAGCAGCCTAGACCACTAGGTTCTAACTCTTTAATCAGCTGGAGAGCCTGCTCTATTTTCTCTTTCGGAAAGGATAGGTGGCTGGTAATCTCACTAATCGATATTCTAAGATATCCTTGTTCATCTAAATTCAGGAGTAAGAAGCGGCTGATTTTCTTTAAATCTTCCTCTATCTTCATCCAATTAACTTGATCTACCAGTTTTTCTCTCCACCCTTTTTCACGGGCAGCGAAGTATTCCACAGGGTTAGTTGTCGTGGTTTTATTGATTTTACCAGCTGAACTGCTACTGTTCATCGGTACTTCATCTATAGTAAGGACGGGGTTTTCTAATGCCTGCTCCTCTAAATATTCCCACAAGTCTGTTGTAGAGTACTGCAGCAAGGAAATGGCTTGACGTATCTCCGGGGTCATCATTAATCCAACGGTCTGAGTCTGGGTCAAATTAAGGTTCACACCAATATCCTCCTCGATATGATAACGCTTTCAAATTTATAAGTCTTTCTTTTTATATTGCAGGAAATTACAAGAATTTTCAAGATGGGACAAGACAAATAAATAGTGGTAGTCTATTAAATGATCATTTAATAGACGCCTCCTGATTGTGTAAGGACCGGCTCGGCCATGCACGAATGCAAGGCCGTTTTACATTGCCGCAGCACGTGGCGTTCTTAGGTGAAATTCGTACCTCTCGGAAGTTTAACATACCCAAATAAAAAAGCCGGTACATGGGTACCGGCCAGAAAAATCTTTCCTAAAATGTTCCACGTGAAACAATAGAATTAAAGCACGTGAGAAGCTAAAGTTTTTTGTACATCTTCAATCGGACTATTCTTTTTGAAAAGCTTCCCGATCGGTTCACTGTGGCCTGAAATCCAGATTTTTAATTCTGAATCCAAGTCAAAACTCCCTGCTGTCTCAACGCTAAAATGCGTAATGCTCTTATAAGGGATGGAATGGTACTCCACTTTCTTCCCGGTCATTCCCTGTTTATCTACCAGCAGCAAGCGTCTATCAGTAAAAACAAATAAGTCCCGAAGTACTTTAAAGCCGCTTTCGATTTCTTCATAGTCTACTAAAATATCATCCAGCTGTTCTTCCAGCTTCTCAATATTCGCTTCACTCGCATTTCCCATTAATTCATCAAAAAAACCCACTGTTTACTCTCCTCTCTTACTGCATAAATCTTAGCAAAATACATTCACTAGGATTTACTTCAATAGAAAGATTCCCTTTCTTTGAACTGAAAATGCGCTTTTTATTTTGCAAAGCCTGCCATTTTCCTTTGCGGATAGGGATATGGGCCGTACGCTTCTCCCTGTGGTTCCGATTAAAAATATAAACCATATGTTCATCATGCGCCTCATGACCAAACGCATCGACTCCGTTGTCAATCCATCTTTCAAAGCCGAATAGATCTTCATGAAGGTCATGCGGTTTCCAGTGGCCAGTACGAAGCACAGGATGCTCTTTTCGCCACTTGCCAATTTGTTTATACCACTTCAGCAAATCCTGCTCCTCATTGCCCCATGGATAAGGCTTACGGTTGTCCGGGTCAGCTCCCCCGTCCACTCCGGCTTCATCTCCGTAATAAAGAGAAGGAATGCCGGGGAACGAATACAGCCATAAGCTGAGGGCTTTGACCTGGGCCCGGTTAATGTTTACCCGGTCTTCCTCATCCATATCATCAGGCAGGTAATCGTGCAGCATCGTAATAATTCTCTCCACATCATGGCTCGAAAGCATATTCATTAAGGCATAAAAGTATTCCTGTGGATAGTGCTCATTGAGCGTGGTCAAACGACGGTTCACAAAGAAAGCATCTACTTCACCTTTCATGAAGTCGAGCATTATTCTTCGAAGCGGGTAGTTCATTACCGAGTCCAGTACGCCTCCGAGAAAATAGTCTCTTCGATTTCCATAAGAACTTTTATTCGAAGCATCTTCCCATACTTCCCCGAGAAGAACGCTCGATTTGTCCCCTTTTTTCAATTGCTGGTAAAGCTTCTTAATCAGATCGTCCGTCAGCTCATCTGCAACGTCCAGACGCCAGTGATTTACTCCTGACCTTTGCCACGATTGGATGACACTGTTTTCATCATCTACCAGAAAGCTTTGGTAGTCTTCGTTCTCTTTATTAAGCGTTGGAAGGGTCCCCACTCCCCACCAGGCATCGTAGTCATCCGGATAGTGGTGGAAGGTGTACCAGCTATAATAAGGAGATTCCTTCGATTGATAGGCTCCTAAAGAGTCATATTGATTTTCCCTATTAAAATATATACTATTACTGCCTGTATGGCTGAATACACCATCGAGCATGATTTCTATGCCCCGGTCAGCTGCTTCTTTAATTAACTGCTCAAATTCTTCCTTTGTACCGAGCAGGGGATCAATTTTATGATAATCACCGGTATCATATCGGTGGTTACTTTCCGCTTCAAAAATCGGATTCAAATAGATAACCGTAACTCCAAGAGAAGCAATATAGTCTAACTTTTCCTTAATTCCCTGCAAGTTACCTCCGAAAAAGTCCCAGCGCACAACCTCGCCTCGTTCATTTCGAATATAAAAAGGATCATTTTCCCAGTGCGCATGAATTAAGCTCGTTTTTGGAGCTTTGGTCGGGTCAAGCGTACCACCAGCAAAGAATCGGTCTGGAAAGATTTGATACATGGTAGCGTTTTTCCACCAGTCAGGTGTCTGGTACTCGGGATTATAGACCGTGATTTGCCAGGAAGGAGGCACATGGTCATAAATGGTGCCTTCCCCGCTTTCAAAGATATTTTCCCGACCGTAAAACAAGGTATGATCCGTCAGATTGACTTCGAAAAAGTACCAGATTAACTGAGGTTCATCCGGCATCGTAATCGACGTTTCATACGAGTCGAACTGATGCTCTTCGCTGTATAAATCCATCTTTTTTGTTTTTTCTGTATCGGTTTTATCAAGAATATAATGAAGAATGACCTGAGAAACCTCAAACCGATTATGAATATCAATGGATAATGATACCTTTGAACCTTTTGGTGCTGCACCAAAAGGTTCTCTATAGGTTAAGTCAAAACTATTATGATAAATGTCCCTTTGTTTCACTTAAACTCCCCCTAAGACCTCACTTTAACATTCGCGTGCGCTGAATCTGCCAAATATCAGTAGCATACTCCTCGATCGTCCGATCACTTGAGAACTTCCCGGATTTTGCAATGTTAATTAAACTCTTCTTGTTCCATTCTCTCTGATTCAGATAATCCCGGCTCACTTTCTGCTGAGTAAATAGATAGCTGGCAAAATCTTTTAGTACAAAGAACTCGTCGTTGTAGGTAAGCAGTGCATCATAGATTTCCTGGAAGTCGGTTTCTCCCTTTGAAAAAGGACTGTAGTGCACCAGCTGGTCTAAGGTGTGTCTTACTCTTGAATCATTTTCATAGATTTCTCTAGAGGAATAGCTGCCATTACGGTAATACTCCAATACCTCTTCTGAACTCATTCCGAACGTATAGATGTTATCGTCTCCGACCAGGTCGTGGATTTCCACATTGGCGCCGTCCATGGTTCCTACTGTTAACGCTCCGTTCATCATGAACTTCATATTTCCTGTTCCGGAAGCTTCCTTACTGGCCGTTGAAATCTGTTCACTCACATTACTGGCAGGAATGACGCGCTCAGCAATGGATACAGAATAGTTTGGTAAAAAGACTACTTTAATTTTATCCTTCACATCACGGTCATTATTGACAACATGAGCGATTCGATTAATCAGCTGAATCACCTTTTTAGCAAAATGATAACTAGAGGCTGCCTTAGCTCCAAAGAAAAAGGTTCTAGGCACAATATCCAACGCAGGGTCGGATTTAATCTCATTGTATAAATGCATAATGTGGAGTGCGTTCAGCAGCTGGCGTTTATATCCATGAAGCCTTTTAATGTGGACATCAAATATCGAGGCGGGATCAACGGCGATCCCCTGTGTCTCCTGAACCCAATCAACTAACTTTTGTTTGTTTTCCTGTTTAATATCATGTAAACGATCTAAGAATGCTCCATCTTCCTGTTTGGTCAGTAGATCGGATAATAGTTTAGGCTGCTCAATCCAACGATCGCCAATGGCTTCGGTAATGGCTGAAGTCAAAGGTTTATTCGCGTGAATGAGCCATCTTCTATGAGTAATGCCGTTCGTTTTATTATTAAAACGCTCAGGAAATGTATCATAAAACCTCTTCATTTCCCGTTTCTTTAAAATTTCCGTGTGGAGTTTCGCTACTCCGTTCACACTATGACTGCCGACAATAGATAAATGAGCCATTTTCACCTGGCCGTCAGCCACAATGGCAAGGTCCGCAATCCTGTCAAAATCTCCAGGATACGTACGCCATAAATCCTGACAGAAACGCTCATTAATCTCTTCAATAATCATAAAGATGCGGGGAAGGAGAGAGCGGACCATATCTACTGGCCATGACTCCAGTGCTTCACTGAGTGTTGTGTGGTTCGTATAAGAAACAGATGATTGCGTAAGATCCCAGGCTTCTTCCCATCCTAAACCTTTTTCATCCATTAGGATGCGCATTAATTCAGGAATGACAAGAGCAGGGTGTGTATCGTTGATATGAAGAGCAGCTTTATCCGGGAAAGATGTCCAGGGCAGATCCAGACGTTCAAACGAGCGTATAACAGACTGAACCCCTGCAGACACAAGGAAATATTCTTGTTTTAGTCGTAATCTCTTTCCTTCCTGCGTGGAATCATCCGGGTACAAGAAGGAAGAAATAGACTCAAGCTCCCGCTTATAATCTAAAAAAGAAGCCGAGTTATTTTCGATTTGGGCTTTTCTTAATGTGTTCTCAACGATTGGCTCCGCCGACCATAACCTAAGCGTATTGACCGTTTCATTATTATAGCCTGCGATCGGAACATCATAAGGTACAGCCTGAACCTGTTCGTAGTTTTTATATTCAAAGTGAAGAGGACCAGAATCATTTTTCACCGTTTCAACGTTACCGCCGAACCGGACTTCCACCGCTTCTTCAGGACGGCGGACTTCCCAAATAAAGTCCTGGGACAGCCAGTGGTCCGGAAGTTCTACCTGCTGGCCGTCTATAATGTGCTGTTCGAACATTCCATATCTGTAACGGATGCCATATCCATGTCCAGCTAATTCCAACGATGCCAGTGAATCTAAGAAACAAGCTGCTAAACGGCCTAATCCGCCATTTCCAAGTCCCGCATCATGTTCCTTCTCCTCAAGGTTAGAAAGTTTCAGGCCTAAATCCTCAAGCCCCTCTTCCACTAGAGATAACATCTTCAGGTTAAGTAAATTATTTCCGAGCAGGCGGCCCATTAAAAATTCCATAGAAAAGTAATAGACTTGCTTATTCTTATTCGTCCTGTAATCTTCATTCGTTTTAACCCAATTCCTGCTGATTCTCTCCTGAACAAGTGCACCTAAAGCTTTGTAAGCATCGCGCTCTGTGGCCTCTTCTGCCTTTTTCCCGAGTTTTGTTTCCAGCTTAGTTTTAAACGCCTCTTTAAACTCTTCTTTATCGCTGAATATCACAGTCACACTATCGTCTCCTCTCATCACTCCTGCTACTGAAGCATAGATTTATATAAATCCATGTACTCGTTTGCAGAGGTCTCCCATGTGAACTTGCTCTTGCTAATATTATTGACTAATTTTTCCCAAGAAGCGGGATCATGATAGAATTCGATGGCTCTTCTGATCGTATAAAGCATGTCATGAGCATTATAATTCTCAAAGGTAAAACCGTTCCCTTCTCCTGTGCTCTCTAAGAAAGGATGGACGGTATCCGCTAAACCGCCAGTTTCTCTCACAATAGGAGCCGTCAGGTAGCGCAATGCGATTAATTGCCCGATACCACACGGCTCAAACCGGGACGGCATTAAGAACATGTCGCTTGCTGCATAGATTTGTCGGGAAAGAGGCTCCGAAAACGTAATATTGGCGGAGATTTTATCCGGGTGGCGTTCCTGTGCCCATTGAAACATCTGCTCATATTCCTCTTCTCCCGTACCCAATAACACAATTTGTACATCTTCTTCGGTTAGAAGATCATCAATGACATGACCAATGAGATCGAACCCTTTTTGTTCAACCAATCTGGAAACGATGCCAATCATAGGTACATCTTCCCTGACCGGTAAACCTAATTGCTCCTGAAGCCACATCTTGTTCTGGGATTTTTGAATGAATGAAGTGCGGAATGGAAAAGCCAGAGCTTCGTCATTCATAGGGTTATAATTTTCTTCATTAATCCCATTGACTATACCGACTAACTCATTGGAACGCTTTCTTAATACTCCGTCTAGGTTTTCCCCGAAATAAGGCGTTTGAATCTCTTTTGCGTAAGTTTCACTGACGGTTGTAATAAAATCTGCGAAGTTCAGTGCGCCCTTCATAAAATTGACGTCACCGTAAAATTCGAACGTGTCTTCTGTCATCATATTCTCATCGTAGTCCATTAAGTCATGGGCTACTGATCGAGCAAAAACCCCCTGGTATTTCAGGTTATGGATGGTAAAGACCGTTTTCATCCCCTGAAACTTTTCCACATCTTTATAGTGGGTATGTAACAAGGCAGGAATTAACCCACTTTGCCAGTCGTGGCAGTGTAAAACATCGGGGCGCCAGTCTAACGCATTTACCATTTCCATAATCGCGCGATTGAAAAAGACAAACCGTTCGGCCTCATCATCATATCCATATAGGCTCGAGCGTTTAAAATAGTATTCATTATCAATAAAATATACAGGTACACCTTCGTATTCTATATATTCAACTCCTGCATATTGGTTCCGCCAGCCCATTTGAACATTCAGTTCGTCCAGATGAGTCAGCTGCATTTTCCAATGGTCATCCATATTTTCATACTTGGGCAGTACCACTCTTACGTCCGCCCCTTGTTCTCTCAGGGATTGAGGGAGAGATCCTAACACATCTGCCAGGCCCCCCGTTTTTATAAATGGGGTACATTCCGACCCTATCATCAATACGTTCATTGTGGTTCACTCCTTTAATTGTTCACTACATCACTTATTATGACCGATAAAATAGTAAAGATGATGAAAAAGGGCTGTCAGAATAAATTGGTTCAGACAGCCCTTTATATAAAATTCTACATTGTTTTTCGTTTAGGCAAAACAAATGGTTTCTCCGGGGCTCCAATTAATGTGCGGCTTTCGGAAATGCTGCAGTCTTTATCCAGGATGACATTTTCCAGGACAGCATTACTTTCAATTTCACAGCGCTGCATAATGATCGAATTCTTAATCACTGCACCTTCGCCTACCTTAACGCCACGGAACAGAATACTATCTTCCACATGCCCCTCAATAATACATCCATTGGCGACTAAGGTATTATTCACGTTAGAAGAAGTTGCATATTTAGCAGGTGCCTCATTCTTAACCTTCGTTAAGATCGGTGCTTCATCTCTGAATAATTCATCACGCTCGTCCACGTCAAGCAGCTTAGCGCTGGCACGGTAATAGCTTTCTACAGAATTCACGAGAGCGTGTACGCCCTCATATTCAAAGGCATGTACATGAAGATCTGGAATCTTGGCTTTAATCCCATCGAGGAAGAAGTGTGAACAGCCATGGGCAATACACTCTTCCACTAATTCATACAAATAATCTTTTTTGATCAGATACATATCCATATAAACATTTGTATTGGATTGATCGTTGTTAACGGAAGTTACTCGATTCTCTTCATCAATATCCAGTTTATGAGCCATCTGATGTTCAGGGTAAAGCTCATCCACTCTCGTATAAATGACCGTAACGTCGGCATTTACATCTTTATGTTCTCTAAGCACTTCCTCGAAGTTGATATTACAAATGTGCTGGGAGCCTGAGACCAGAATATAGTCAGCCAGGGTACGCCTTAGAAAATCTATATTGTTATGAAAATGCTGTAGATCTCCTCTGGAGATATCAGTAGGATCATTCCAGTCAGGCGGAAGGATGAAAAGACCTCCGCGCTTACGGTCCAAATCCCATGCTTTACCCTGTTCTAGGTGGTCCATCAAAGATCTGTATTTGCGACGGGCAAATACGGCGACTGATTCAATGCGCGAATTTGTCATGTTGGAAATTGTGAAATCAATCATTCGGTAACGTCCGGCAAATGGAACCGCAGCCCCGCACCGGAAATAAGTTAGTTCATCTAATAAATCCTGTTCATGATCCAAGTTTATAATTCCTGCTATTTGATCCATAGAATCCTCCTCTTAACTATTAGCTGCATAGCTTGATGCCATGACGCTGCCTTCTTCTGCTACAAGCGTAATTTCACTGTCTGGTGCAGGATCACCAATCACTGCTCCATCCTCAATAACGCTTCCTTTTGCAATGATAGCGCGATTAATTTTTACATTTTTACCGATCTTCACATCAGGCATGACTACGGAATCCTTAACGATGGAGGATTCGTCAACATGCACCCCATAGAAGATAACGGAAGTATCAATCGTTCCATAAATTCGGCAGCCTTCATTAATCAGAGCATTCCTGACTGTGGCAGAAGGTGCAATGTATTGGGGTGGCTGATTTGGATTTTTAGAATAGATTCTCCATTTATAATCGTTCAAATTAAGTTCCGGTTTAGGCTGGAGTAAATCCATATTGGCTTCCCATAGACTGTCAACGGTACCAACATCCTTCCAGTAACCGTCAAAAGTGTAGGCCATTAACTTCTTATCATCTTTAAGGAAAGCCGGGATAATATCTTTTCCGAAGTCATGGGAAGAATCCTCTTTCTCCGCATCTTCGATCAAATACTGCTTCAGCACGTCCCAGCGGAAAATGTATACGCCCATAGAGGCGAGGTTACTCTTCGGAAATTCAGGTTTCTCATCAAACTCATCGATTCGGCCATTTTCCTCCGTATTCATAATGCCAAAGCGACTGGCGTCTTCCCATGGCACTTCCAAAACAGAAATGGTAGCGTCAGCTCCCGATGATTTATGATATTCAAGCATATCGGCATAATCCATTTTGTAAATGTGGTCACCGGAAAGAACAAGCACATGCTCCGGATCATATTGATTCAGGAATTCCAGGTTCCTGTAAATGGCGTTGGCTGTTCCTTCATACCAGCCTCCTCCCTCTGCCTGCATAAACGGAGGAAGCACGGATACTCCGCCGTATTTACGGTCGAGATCCCAGGGTGCACCAATACCGATATAATCATTCAAAATAAGAGGCTCATATTGAGTGAGAACCCCAACTGTATCGATTCCTGAATTGGTACAGTTACTTAAAGGAAAATCAATGATCCTGTATTTGCCGCCAAAATATACCGCAGGCTTGGCAATTTTCTTCGTAAGTGATTTTAATCTTGTTCCTTGACCTCCAGCTAACAGCATAGCTACACATTCTTTATTTTTCATGATTTTCCTCCTTGGATACTGAAGTTCTTTTCAAGAAGCTCACACCGAGCGGTGGAATTGTCATGGTGATATGTTGATCTTGACCTTGCCAAGGTTCAGGAATTGTTCCGAGCGGTCCTCCATTGACCTGACCCGAACCTCCGAAGCGTTCCGCATCACTCGAGAATATTTCTTTGTATGAACCATGTTTCGGTACTCCTACTTTGTAATCGTGGTAAACCTGAGGAGTGAAGTTGCAAACGACGATTAGTTGATCGTTTGATGTACGGCTGTTCCTTGCGAATGATACAATGCTTTGATCGTAATTCTGGGCATCAATCCATGAAAATCCTTCTTCTTTGTGATCAAGTTCCCACAAAGGAGCCGTGTCCAGATAAAGCTGGTGAAGTTCTTTCATGTAATTCTTAATGGCAGCGTGGGAGTCATACTCCAGGAGCTCCCAATCAAGATCTTCAAGGTCTTTCCATTCATCGAACTGACCAAACTCACCTCCCATGAATAATAACTTCTTACCAGGGTGGGCATACATGAACCCTAAGAAAGCTCGTAAGTTTGCGAACTTCTGCCAATAGTCGCCCGGCATCTTATTTAGTAACGATTTCTTTCCATGAACAACTTCATCATGGGAAATCGGTAATACGAAATTCTCTGAGAAAGCGTAGAACAATGAGAATGTAATGAGATTATGGTGGTACTTACGATGAATCGGGTCTGTCTCCATATATTTGAGCATGTCATTCATCCAGCCCATATTCCATTTATAGTTAAAGCCGAGTCCCCCAATATAGGTGGGAGAACTGACTAATGGCCACGAAGTTGATTCTTCCGCCATCATCAGTGTATCTGGAACTTCTTCAAATACAGCCTCATTCATCTTCTTAATGAAAGAAACCGCTTCGATATTTTCACGGCCTCCATATTCATTCAGTTCCCATTCTCCTTCGTTCTTGCCAAAGTCTAAATATAGCATGCTCGCCACAGCGTCGACACGCAGGCCATCCAGGTGATATTCCTTCAGCCAGTAAATGGCATTGGATATTAAGAAGCTGTGTACTTCACTTCTGCCAAAATCAAAGGTTAACGTACCCCACTGCGTCTTTTCCGCTTTACTTGGGTTCTGATATTCATAGAGGGCTTCCCCGTCAAAACGTCTTAGCCCGTGTTCGTCTTTGCAAAAGTGACCGGGTACCCAGTCCAGAATGACTCCGAGTCCATGCTGGTGACATTGATCGACAAAATATTTAAAATCGTCCGGTGACCCGTAACGGGAAGTCACCGCAAAATAACCAGTTGTCTGATAGCCCCAGGAACGGTCAAAGGGGTGTTCCATAATTGGAAGGAGTTCAATATGTGTATAGCCGAGACCCTTAACATAAGGAATAACCATATCAGCATATTCACGATAATTGTAGAAAACTTCAGGTTCGATATACTTCCATGAACCTAAATGAAGCTCGTAGATAGAAACAGGAGATTCATAGATGTTTTTAGCTTTTCTTTCATTCATCCATTCACTGTCATTCCACGTATAGTTATCAAGAGGATATACGACAGAAGCCGTATCGGGGCGCAATTCGCTGGAAAAAGCGTAAGGATCAGCTTTCAAACGAAGATGTCCATGAGCCGTTAAAATTTCATATTTATAGATGGTGCCTTTCTCAAGGTTCGGAACAAATGCCATCCATATTCCATTTTCGTTCACTTTCTCCATGGGATTCTGTCTTCCATCCCATTCATTAAATATACCTACCACACTTACCTGTACGGCATTGGGTGCCCAGACTGCAAAACGAATTCCTTCTACTCCGTCCTGTACATCCGGGTGGGCCCCAAGAAGCTGATAACTATATCGAAGATTTCCTTCATGAAATAAGTATATATCGTGTTCTAACGTTGTTTCATTGGCCACACCATCACTCCTCTATCGATTAGAAATATAGTTTGTTCGCTAAACCCAGAAATCATGCTAATTTCTGCTATATTCTTATCATAAAATCCAAGGTTAGCTTTTACAATTGAATTTAATAAAAATTTTCTGAAAAGTTTTGTCGATTTTTGCCTAAAGTCATAAAAATTAATCGAAATGGATCCATGTGCCAAATACGCTCAAATAGGAAGCGCTTACAATGATTTACTCCATCTATTCCACTATACCACACCCTAAAAACCTCAATTTTATAATTTACAATAAATGGATGACCTGAGGTGGATGATGTTGGAAGATGCATTTTCTGGTAATATATTTGTAATAAAGTTTATGGTAATATATTGGTTTCACCAAAATTATTTAGTGGTAAAGACAGAGTAAACGAATGAAGAGGTGAGTGGTTATGTCATTAGCAGGGATCAGTTTACTGATTATCGCAATATCCTTTGCTTTAATCGCCATATTTGTGGTGAAGACATTGAAAGCAGCATCCAATACAATGTCGAGTGTCTCTTCTACTCTTGAAAAAGTAGAGGGACAGATGCAAGGGATTACAACAGAATCAGAAAGCTTATTAAAGAAAACAAACAACATTGCAGCAGACGTTGAAAATAAGACCCAATCGTTAAACGGGTTGGTAAGTTCATTACAAAACGTTGGTTCAACTGTAGGGAACGTTAATCAATCCTTACAGGGAATGAGTGAAAGTGTGGCTCATGCATCCAATAAACGAAACGATCAAGTGGCTCAAGCCATGCGATGGGGCGATGCAGCTCTCAATCTGTATATGAAATGGAAAAGAACTCAAAGAAAATAGGAAAGCGAGGCTTACACAATGGACTATTTAGGAATTGGTGTACTTATTATAGGGATAGCTTTTGCAATTGTCTCCATATTTTTAATTAAAGCATTGAATAATTTGGCCAATGTTCTTGGAGGAGTTCGCAAAACCGTCGATCAACTGCCGGATCAATTGGACTCTGTTATGAAAGAAACTTCGAACGTTCTTAACAACAGTAATGATACATTAGCAGATGTTAACGAGAAGATTCGTGCCTTGAGCCCTCTTTTCTATATCATCGGGGATATCGGAGAATCTTCCAGAAAGCTGACATCCTCTCTAGTGGACATGACTCAATCCATGAAGGAAAGTACACACGAAGGTGAACAGAAAATTAACGAGGAAGGCTGGCGCGGCATTTATGGAGCGCTTGCTCTAACCTACTATTTAACCCAAAAGCGTAAAGAGTTAAAAACCGCACGTATAGGAGGTCAATAATGAGCAAAAAAGACTGGCTAACTGGTTTGTCCATAGGGACCTTGGGGGGGATGAGTGCTCAATCACTCAAGAAAAGCCCTTCTGTTTATAAAATGAAGTTTAAACGCAAGAAAGAAAGTTTTGTAGAAACCGGTAAGGAGAAGTACAGAAACATGCAGTCAGCCAGACAAGAACTGCAAAGAAAAGCTAAAACTAATACAAAGGGGAAATCAAACATGGAAAATAATCAAACGACTCAAAACCAAAATCAAAATCAGCCTAAACGCGGAGGCAGAAAGCTTCCACTTGCGATTATTACAGGTGCTGTTATCGGTGGAGCCTTTATTTTAATCAAGGATCCTCAAGAGAGACAACGCCTGAAAGAAGGTTCCCGCTCCACGAAAGAATCTGTAAGTGGATTTGCTTCTGAAGTAAAAGAAGATCCATCAGGTAAAAAAGACGACATTATGACTCGAGTAAAACGAGTAGTGAACATCACAAACGAAGCTATTTCAACGATTCAGGAAGTCTTCAACAATCAGGGTAAAGAGATTACGGATAAAGTACAGGATATTAAAGAAGAGTCCGAAGAAATTATCTCCACAGCTAAAGATGCCGGAGAGGATCTTCAGGATGCAGGCAGCAAAGCTAAAGAAGCAAAAGAAGAATTAACTGACTCTGAAAACGAAGCAGCTGCTTCTTCTGAGAAGGAAGATAATGTAGTAAGTGTAAATAAAACTCGATAAAAGATAAAAATAGACTCTACTAGTGAAATTCATTAGTAGAGTCTTTATTTTGGAAGTCCTGCTTTCTATAGCAGGTTTCTTTTTTTGATCAAATACATACACTTATTCAGGAAATTTTGCCGTATTGGTCATCCTTCCAGACAGTAT
Organism: Halobacillus sp. K22; assembly: GCF_052246795.1. NCBI lineage: Bacteria > Bacillati > Bacillota > Bacilli > Caryophanales > Bacillaceae > Halobacillus > Halobacillus sp. K22. The sequence goes on from NZ_JBQQCN010000039.1 coordinate 23,639, forward strand.
CTGGACTAACTCATGGCAGATCTATTAGTTACTCTGACTATCGATATCCTGACAAGAATCTAATAGATTTCCCAGGTGTTTTGTTAAATATTATTTTTGACTTTTCATTAGAGGCTTATTACACAATAGAGCCGGATTGTGGAAGACCCGAATTCGAGATATTGTGTGGAGAAAGAGGCGGAAGGGAACGGCTCGGCCAGCTGCATCGCCCAGACACTCGCGCCATAAGCAGAAAATTCAACGGGACGAAAGAGCGCATCCCTTTTGATTTTCCTGCTTATGCGTGTCGTGTCTACCGGGGCCGGTTCCGCTTTTGAACACTTTCCGCAGGCATGAGGTGAGCTTCCTCAGGCTTGAACTGACCCCCTAAAATTGGACACGTTCCTTAAACTTATCACGCCGATTCTTGAAACTGGGTTCGATAAGAAACGGGGCTCATTCTGAGCTTTGATTTGATACGTTTATGGTTATAGTAATGGAT
>NZ_JBQQCN010000040.1:0-23351 GCF_052246795.1 Halobacillus sp. K22
AGCCATAGACCGAAGGTGTTTTTTGATACCCATAAGATCATCCTTTCTTAGAAAATTCTTCAAAGAAGGATAACGTTTATAAAGGGTTATACGAAATTATGAGCTTAGCTTGACGGGTATGGGGAAATAGCGAGACTCCCATGGGAGAAGGAACTAGGTGAGATCCCGCAGGGAGTGTAACGAGCGAGGAAGCTCACCGTTCCCCCATAGGAAAGTGTTCAAATGTGGAATCGCCCCGAAAGACACGAACAGCATAAGCCGAGCATCAAAAGGATGGTGGTTTTTCCATCCGTTGATGAACGGCTTATGTCTCGAGTGTCTGGGTGATGGAACAAGACGAGTTATTTCTCCACCAACCCTTTTCCATCTAGAGTAACGGGCCCCATTTATCTCGAAACTGAGTCTTCCAGTATCGGGAGCTTTACTTTAAGATTTAATTTGAAAATTTAATAGTGATTATAAGGAAAAAGTACTTGATTAACTTAGAATAAGCTTTCATGTGAATGTTGATAGGTGATAAAAGTACTATGTTAATGAGGAGGACGGCTTGTGATTTATAAGCGATATACATATCAGATAAGACCAGAGCAATATGAACGATGCACACGTTTTTTTCACGACTATATACTGCCCGCTCAATTGGCTCACGGAGCTCGTTTAGCCGGGAGGTATGTGACACCTTCCCGCGATGAAATTACATCTATATGGGAATATGATTCCTATGATGAATACGAAAGGATTACCGCAAACGTACACGCATCCGAGCTTTACCATATCGCCTCCAAGAGAAAAGAAGAACTAAGGCCACTCTTTGAAAAGGTGAAGGAAGACTTTATTGAAAGTACAGGAGATTACCATTTTACTAAACATATCGTATCGGTTTCTGCATACATCACCAATGAAAAAGGTGAACTGTTGCTCGTTAGAAATGAACACCGGAGCGATACGTATGAAATGCCGGGAGGAAGAATGGAGAAGGGCGAAAGTCTGGAAGCTGCTATCCGAAGAGAAATTCTTGAAGAAACTGGTGCCCATGCTCAAATACAAGGAATTACGGGTGTGTACCACAATATGAACCAGGGGATCGTGTGTATCGTTTTTAAAGGAAAGTATGAGAGTGGTGACTTAAAGATCCAGCCTGGTGAAACGAAAGAGGTCGTGTTTCAAGATTTAACAGAAGTAGAATTAACGGACCTGGTAACGAGAGAGCAATTTTTAACCAGAATTAAAGATGCCAGAGATAGGCAAGGAGTAGCGGTTGAAAGTTACTATGTAAAACCGTATGAACTTCTCCACCGGATGGAAGAATAACAAAAGCTGCTGACCATTGATACGTCAGCAGCTTTTAATCTTTATATTAATCCTTTTTTCTCTAAATCTTCAATCGCTTCATGCACGTGGTCTACGATTGTATTGGCTTTCTCTTGGACCTCTTTATGAGCCGTCGACATGACATAGTTATGCGGCGTAAGTGCGAACATGTGCAAGTCGTTGAAAGAGTCTCCGACACAGGCAATTTCATGAGGCTCGATATCCAGTTCGGCAATTAAAGAGTGCAGCCCGCTGCCTTTATTGATGGACTTTGGCATAATGTCTACACACGTTTCATGGGAGATGAAGGTATCCGTCGTCTCGCCAAAAGCTTCATAAATCCTTTTATAAGCAGCGATCACATCGTCTTCCTTCCCGTGCAGAGTAATTTTTGATGGAGCGATGGTTGTACCAAACTGATCGGTCATTTGCGGTTCCACAATAATATCGTGAAACATCTGGGCAGAAATCTTATCAATCCATTCATTGTGTTCCTTAGTAAAAGTCTTATCAGAAGTGGAAACTGTCTTTATCATAGGCTCTTGTTCAATGTGTTCCATAACCTTTCTGGCCAGATCGCCTTCAAAAGTTTTAGAATGGATGTGTTCATCCGATTCATTGTAAACAAAAGCTCCATTTTGACTAATGCGGTGTCCCGGCACTTTGAGACGGTTCAGCACTTCTTTTATCTCGTGGTCCATGCGTCCGGAGGCAACCGTTAGAGGCGTACCTTGTTCGACCATCCGTCTCAGCGCATCTATATCTTCGTTTTTAATATAGTGGTCCATTCCGAGTAATGTCCCATCAAGATCACTGACAAACAGTTTAATCATGGATGAGGCTCCTTTCCTTTATCTTACCTTACTTTTTTACACCCTAATGATTGTACACGACGTAAGCGCTTTTAGACAAAGGAAAAAATCTGCATTAAAGTGATCTTGTAAAATAAACGTAAGATCTATAGGATAGAGAAACAACCACTTGTAACCGTTTTATCAATAAATTGAAATACATGGAAAATAGGGAGGGAGGATAGAATGGAGCAAAACGTCGTCATCAAGAAAGTTTTAAATAATAATGTGATTATTGCCAAGCATCCTTCCTATGAGGAAGTCGTATTGATTGGAAAAGGGATTGGATTTAATCGAAAAAAAGATGATTCGGTTTCCTTTAACAAAGCGGATAAGACCTTTCTTTTAAGTAACGAGAAGGAAAAACAGCAATATGTTGATCTTGTTCCGCACATTGACGAAGAACTCATCAATTTTACCAATGATATTTTATTTCACATTGAGAAAAGGATGGGGGAGGAGCTGAACCAGCATATTCACGTGGCCCTCACAGATCACTTGGCGTTTGCGATTAATCGTGCTAAGAAAAACATGCAGTTTTCCAATCCTTTTCTGCAAGAAATTGAATCGCTCTATCCTAAGGAATACCAGATCGCTATGGAAGTCGTAACTATGATATATGACAAACTGGGTATACAATTCCCAGAAGGTGAAATCGGATTCATTGCTCTGCATATCCATAGTGCCGTCACGGACAAAACGCTGCGGGAGATCAACCGCCATAACCAGCTGATCAATCAGTTGGTGCAGTTGGTCGAAGATACGATGAAAGTTACGATCGATAAGAAGAGTATCGATTACCACCGGCTGGTCCAGCATTTGCACCGGGCGATTGACCGCGTTCATCAGGGAGAGAGTGTAGGAGAAGAAATTAAACTCACAAACATGTTGAAAGCAGAATACCCTGTGTGCTATAATCTAGCTTGGAAGTTAATAAAAGTGATGCAAAAGTGGCTTAACAAGCCAGTAGATGAATCAGAAGCAATTTATCTGACGATTCATTTACAGCGATTAACCCATAAATCCTAACGTTACGTGTTACTGACACGATCAGGCATGAGTATCGGAAGATTTCGCGGTTATCATTAAGGGTGAAGTGTACCCAATGGTAGCTGATTGATCTTCTATACTCATGCCTTTTTTATTGCTCTTTTGGAATGATCCGCGTCCATTAAACGACGCTTTCATTTTTAAAGTAAATGTAACCGTTTTATCGGTTAGGGAGGCGGGGCCAGTTTTGGATCACAATTCATATTTAAGGAGGAAATCACATGTTCAAAAATGCTTTTGGAACATTGCAAAAAGTAGGTAAAGCCCTTATGACGCCTGTAGCTTTGCTGCCGGCTGCCGGAATCCTGCTTGCTTTTGGTACAAGTTTTGCTCAGGACAGCTTTGTTGAAAAAGTACCTTATTTTGGCACCCCCTGGGTCCAAACCTTGTTAGAGGTTATGGCTGAAGCGGGCGGTGTAGTCTTTGATAACTTACCCCTCTTATTCGCGGTAGGGGTTGCGATAGGATTAGCTAAGGGTGACGGGGTCGCCGGATTAGCCGCTATTATTGGTTACTTAATTATGAACGTCGTTATGGGTGTTCTCGGAAACGTGGACGCTGACATGACCTCAGAACCTGCCTACGCGGAAGTGCTCGGTATTCCCACCTTACAGACCGGGGTCTTTGGAGGTATTATCGTCGGGATACTCGCCGCCTTCCTGTATAATAAGTACTTTAATATCGAACTGCCTCAGTTTTTAGGATTCTTTGCCGGAAAGCGCTTTGTGCCGATCATCACAGCATTTACGTCTTTATTCTTAGGAATTATTATGCTTTGGGTATGGCCATTTGCACAGGCTGGATTAAACGGCTTGTCTCATTTAATGCTAGAAGGAAACCAGACGATTTCGGCTTTCTTCTTTGGTTTAATTGAAAGATCATTAATTCCTTTTGGTCTTCACCACATTTTCTATTCACCATTCTGGTTTGAATTTGGAAGCTATACCAATGAAGCCGGGGAGATTATTCGCGGTGACCAGACGATTTTCTTTGAACAGCTGAAAGATGGAGTGGAATTCACTGCAGGAACATTTATGGTTGGTAAGTTCCCGTTTATGATGTTCGGGCTTCCAGCTGCAGCGCTTGCTATTTATCACACGGCGAAACCTGGCCGTAAAAAAGTTGTCGGCGGTATCATGGCTTCTGCTGCGCTGACTTCTTTCTTAACAGGAATTACAGAGCCGATTGAATTTTCCTTCTTGTTCGTAGCTCCTGTCCTATTTGGTATTCACGCGGTGTTCGCTGGTTTATCATTCATGACTATGGAAATTTTAGGAGTGAAAATCGGTCAGACCTTCTCGGGTGGACTCATTGACTTTATCCTATTTGGAGTTCTTCCAAACCGTACCGACTGGTGGTGGGTCATCATCGTTGGACTGATCTTCGCTGTAATTTACTACTTTGGCTTCCGCTGGGCTATTCTGAAGTTCAACTTGGCTACGCCGGGGCGTGAAGATGAAGCAGATGACGAAGAAGATCAAGGCGAAGTAGGAGATCTTCCGTATGAAATTCTGCAAGCTATGGGCGGTCAGGAAAATATCTCCCATTTAGATGCTTGTATTACACGACTCCGCGTTTCTGTAAACGATAAAGGCGGTGTAAATAAAAACAGACTTAAAAAACTCGGTGCTTCCGGCGTTATGGAAGTAGGAAACAATATCCAGGCGATCTTCGGACCGGTTTCTGATACGCTTCGCGGACAAATGCAGGACATTATTGATGGCAAGACACCTCGTTCCCGTGAAGATGTAGCAGAAATTGTAAATGAGGAAAAAGCCGCTCAAGCCCCTGTTACAAAAGGTGAACTTAACTTTGTAAGTCCGATAAAAGGAAAGATTATGCCGATTACAGACGTGCCTGATCAAGTATTCTCTGGTAAGATGATGGGGGATGGCTTTGCAATTGACCCGCAAGATGGTAAGATAGTTTCGCCGGTAAATGGTAAGATCCTTAATATTTTCCCTACCAAGCATGCCATAGGGTTAGAAGCCGAGAACGGAATGGAAATTCTTGTTCATATCGGAATCGATACCGTAAGTTTGAAAGGGGAAGGCTTTACAGCACTTATTTCCGAAGGCGATGAAGTGAAACAAGGTCAGGCGATTATGGAAGTGGATTTAGATTACATTAGAAATAATGCTCCATCCGCTATCACGCCGATTGTTTTCACAAATTTAGCCGAAGGACAAGAAGTCCGTGTCAAAGCCTCTGGAGAAGTTCAGCATAACGATCCAGATATTATTGAGATTACAAAATAAATATTTATAAAAAGGAGATAACGTCATGAAGGAACATTCTATGAAAATAACTGCAGCTGACGGCGTCCATGCTCGTCCAGCAACAGCACTTGTCCAAGTAGCTGGAAAATATCAATCCGAAGTAAACCTTGAGTATAAAGGTAAATCCGTTAACATGAAATCCATTATGGGTGTAATGTCTTTAGGAATTCCAAACGGTGCGGAGATTAAATTCACTGCTGAAGGTTCTGACGAAGATGAAGCTGTAGAAGCTGTTGCAGCTAAAGCTAAAGAAGAAGGTCTTGGCGAGTAAGACTTAATAAAGTAAGAAGCTGGTCCATTGGGCCAGCTTCTTTATTTGTATCCTTATTTTAACTGAGGGGAAGGTTACTTAATTGAAGGCGACACGCGGCGCAATTAAGGTGGCGGACGGCGCAATCAATTTGACGAACGGCCCAATCCAGGTGGATCACCGCACAATCGCAGGTGGCACGGCCCGATTCTGCTCGAACCACGTATAATTTCAATAAAAAAACCTCGCAAAATGCGAGGTAAGTTTGAAGCTTACTGGTCGATAATAATCTCTTTTCGTCCATCATCTTCGTTATAAATTTGTTCAGCTACGCCTTCTGGTCCTTTTAGCAGATCGGGATTAGACACGTGAGTGGACTCCTCCCAGAAAGGTGTATTCATTCCGCCCATAAAGACGGAAGTGGCCGTCAGTGACTCGTCTTCCCATTCTTTTTGGAGGCTCTCTGTAAATCCTTTTACGGCAAATTTACTGGCACAATAGACGCTCTCATTTTTCTTCCCGCGCAGCCCGGCAGTAGAGATAATGTTTAGTACTCGTCCATTTGCTTCTTTCAGTTGAGGGTAGGCGGCTTGAGTCATTAAAATGGTTCCGCGGACATTTGTCGTCCACATGTCATCCATTTGCTGTTTCGTGTACGTTTGGAGTTCGCCAAAAATTCCAAGCCCTGCATTGTTAATCAACACTTCTAAATCATCCACCTGACGCAAGGCTTCTGAAATAGAGGCTGGTTCAGTTACATCGCAGACAATAGCCTCTGCCTGCCCTCCTTTTTCTTCAATTTCGCTCTGTACGACTAATAGTTTTCTCTCTGTGCGTCCGGTAACAATAACTCTATATCCGGCAGCCCCGTACTGGTGGGCCAATGCTCTGCCAAGTCCTGATCCTGCGCCAGTGATAAATACAGTACTCATGTATTCCTCTCCTTGATTGTCATTTGTATATCATTATTCATTGTGAAGAAAGCCTGATAAAATGTAAAGAAAGGCGTAACATCCTTTTATTATGTAAGGTCTTGAGGAGGAATATAATGGAACGTCGATTTAGTGATATGAGTCAGGAAGAATTGAGACAGGAAATTGCTGACTTAACGGAGAAAGCGCAGAAGGCTGAACAGTTCGGCATGGTCAATGAGTTTGCGGTTCATGAGCGTAAAATCATTATGGCTAAATCATATATGATTAATCCAGGGGACTTTGGACCGGGGGAACTTTATGAAATTGAAGGCGACCCTGAGAACACCTTTTATATTCAATATATGAACGGAGTATTCGCATGGGGATATCGCCGCAATCAAGCCGGTGTTAAAGTGACGGAAGAATCAGAAGAGGCTCTTCCAATATCCATGTTAGGACAAAAAATAGAGAATAAGTAAAAACAGCGCGCGAATATGATCGCGCGCTGCTTTTTTTACATGCGTTTTTTAGCTTGAACTTCGGTAATGATATCAGACTGCGTTTGTTCTGTTTCGCCATTTACTTTATTACTTAAGTGCTTGGCTCCTCTATGAGCGTAAAAAGGAGAAGCGCTTGGTTTAAAGTTTTTCTTACCCACGGCGATTCCTCCCGACCTGGTTAACATCACGATCTCTGGACCTAGCCGCCCGCTCTTGCGGCTGGTTATTAATGGTCCCGTTTGGACGTAAAGCGAGCATATCGCTTTGATCATCCGGTGAGTGTGTCATTTTTACGTTCGGAAAGTTTTTAGACTTATTACGCATTGGATACCCTCCTGTTGTCCCTTTGTGGGGGACGATCATAGTATGTGCAGGGCTGTATTAAGTATGTGATACAATGAGGTTGTAATCCTTGGTAAAGTTGAGGTGAATCACACATTGAATGAAATATTTGAAAGACTGGCTGACCAGCTATACTATAAAAACGGTCATATGACGATAGAGGAAGCAAGGACCTGGGTGGAGTTGCTATGGGAAGATTTTGATTCCACGAGGGCAAAAGCCGGATATGATTATCAGGGCAAGAAAGTGACCGAACAGATTGTCACCCGCTGGATAGAAAATTATGGGCCCAAGCTACATGAATATATTGCCACAAATCCGAAATACCAGGATCTTTTTGAGAAAAAAAGACGCATGCATTGATTGATAAAGTAAAAGCCGTGCTGTTTGATAAGCACGGCTTTTACGTTGACACTTAACCTTTAGAATGGGGAATGGGACTGACCTTATCCTGAAGCTTTTCTTCAGTAAACACCCATCCAGTGTAGGAATTTAATATCTCTAAATCATCTCCATGTTCGTCGTCAATTTGTGCAAGAGCCACGAATGGATAGCGCCCTTTAGAGCGATATCGTAAATCAATAAAGCGTACCTCTGTGTATTCATCAAAATAGGTAATTTCATATCTGTACACAGGGGAAAAGGATAAAAACGCTTTGATATTATGATCTGTTAAGGCTTTTTGGACAACGGGGTCTTCGTAATCAATTGGTTTATTTACGAATTTATCCAATATGGTGATGTGTCCATTTTCCGCCCGGCCTACATAATAATTCGTAGGGGTGGTTATGGCGATTCTCCAGATGTTCTGCTGGATGGTGGGAGATGTAGCAACTTGTTCGACCTGGTCAAAGTTTTCATTGATTAATCGAACCATTTCCCGTTTATCAAAATACCGTTTCACATAATAAACGGCAATGACGAAATAGATCAGGAGCCACATTAACCCGGGATCCGCACCAAGGTTCCAGGCTACAATTCCGGCCAGATGCAGAATGAAAATATAGGGGTCAAATGTGTTGATAAATCCATAAGCAACCCATCTTTTGGTGAAGGGCCTGTAAGCCTGAGTTCCATATGCATTGAAAATATCCACGAAAACGTGCAAGATAACAGCTAGGAAAGTCCATAGCCATAGATGCAGAAAACTCACTTCAGGGGAAAATAAATAGATGAGGCCTGGAATACTTAGCCCCCACAGAAAGACTGCAGGAACGGAGTGGGTGATTCCTCTATGGTGTCTGATATAGGTCGCATTATCTTTTAACTTCAATACAGTATCGCAATCGGGGGCTTGAGAACCTACCAAGGTCCCGATTAATACGGCATTGAATAAAGCGGGGTCGGATTGGACAGCTGGATCGAGTGTAGCGATTCCTCCAAGTGCCACACCCATGACCACGTGTGTGCCGGTGTCCATGATGATTCCTCCTTTAGGCCAGCCGTTCTACTAGTAGTTTATCACGAAGGAAGTTGATCCATGAAAAATTTAGAGAGAGTCCAGCAAATTATACAAAATTTCGATCAAGAATTATTTAGACAGAGTCTTATTCAATGGTTTAAAAATGAACAGCGGGTTTTACCCTGGAGAGAAAACCAGGACCCTTATCGTGTGTGGGTATCAGAAATTATGCTCCAACAAACCCGTGTAGATACGGTGATTCCGTATTTTAATAACTTTTTAACGAAATTCCCAACGTTAGAAGCCCTGGCAGAGGCAGATGAACAAGAAGTGCTCAAGGTATGGGAGGGTTTAGGTTACTATTCCCGAGCTAGAAATCTGCAAAACGCTGTAAGAGAAGTTGTTGAGGAATACCAAGGTGTAGTTCCATCAGAGCCGGAAGAAATCGCAAAGTTAAAAGGCGTCGGTCCTTATACTAAAGGGGCCATATTAAGTATTGCCTATGATAAACCAATTCCAGCTGTAGATGGTAACGTCATGCGGGTATTATCCCGAATTTTACATGTGGAAGAAGATATTGCGAAGCAAAGTACAAAAAAGCTATTTGAAGAACTGATAACTAAACTGATCTCCCATGAAGATCCTTCTTCATTTAATCAGGGTCTTATGGAGCTTGGGGCATTAGTATGTACACCGAAGAGTCCGTCCTGTATGCTCTGTCCGATTCAGAATCAATGTCGTGCATTTGAACAGGGAATCGAAGAGGAACTGCCGATTAAGTCATCTAAGAAAAAACAAAAGAAATCCCCTTATATGCTGCTGTTGATTCAAAATGAGATGGGAGAAGTTCTCATTGAACAAAGACCGTCAAGCGGCCTTCTCGCTTCATTGTGGCAGTATCCTATGGTACCACTGGAAGATATAGACCGGAAAGCATCTCCTCATTGGTTTTACGGAGAATACGGTTTAACGATCGAATTAAAAGACACGAAGCAAACCATCAAGCATGTATTTTCCCATTTAATCTGGGAGATGGAAGTCGTAACAGCGGAAATCGTCGGCGGTGAACTTGACCATGAGCGAGCCCGCTTTGTAACCCTGGATGAAATGAACGACTTTCCATTCCCAGTTTCTCATCAAAAAGCTCACAAATACATTAATCCATAAATGTAGAAGCGTCGCTTGTCCAAATAGCTTCCCGCTGTTTAAGACCACCGCGGCGCTTTATTTCTTCATTAATTTCCCTCAATATGGTTACTCCTTCAGAATTCAAATACGGAACAGTTTGAGATAAGGCGTAATGAAAATAACCCAACTCTCCATCCTGCCATTCCTGCTTTGGTTCCATAGATAAACGCGTGAAGTCTCTGCCATCATACACTTAAAATCCCTCCTCGCTTTACTTTATGCCTGTTTGGACTTAGCATACCCGTTAATAAAAGGAATTCATGACTTTAGACCCCTGTTAAGTGAATCGTTTTTATATTTGTAATGAAAATGTAACATAAGTTTGTCGATGTAGTAGTACCAAAGGTTCATGATAGTGTGTCGTATTTTGTTTAAGTTTAGGACTATTTACTTTTTTGTCGATTTTGTGAATAATTAGTTCCAGAAAGCAGATCCAAAAATCACATAGGAAACAGAGGGATGAGGAATGGATAAAAAAATATTAACAGCAGTAGTTTGCGGCAGCTTAGCTGGTGCCGTGCTTTGGGGGACGGCTGTATTTGCAGAGGAAACTCATCAAGTAGAAGCGGGAGATACGTTGTGGAGGATAAGTCAAAAGTATGAGGCTTCTGTTACGGAACTTAAATCATGGAATGATCTTCAATCCAATTTCATTTATGTGGGACAGCAGCTAATCGTCGATAACACGAACATCTCCACCAATAAACGCTCAAGCCCCGCATCATCTTCAAGCGACCCTACCTATACAGTCAGAACCGGTGATTCTTTGTGGTCAATTGCGAACCACCACGGAATGTCCGTATCAACTTTAATGAATTTAAATGATCTTTCCAGCACAACCATTTATCCTAGACAAAAATTAAAGATTGCAGAACCATCATCAGCTGCAGCTCCTGTATCTTCATCCAATCTTTCCAAATCGGAGCCCGCACCGTCATTTTCAAGTACAAGCTTGATCAAGGAAGCTGAGAAGTATTTAGGAACTCCTTATCAGTGGGGAGGAGAGTCACCGACAGGGTTTGACTGCAGCGGTTTCCTTCAATACGTTTTTGCTAAAGAGGGAATCCGTATCCCAAGGACAGTGGCTTCCATTTATGCTCATTCCAGCTTAGAGACCGTGAGCCATTCTAACCGCCGGCCTGCAGACATTGTATTTTTTGAAACATACAAACCAGGAGCTTCTCACGCTGGAATTTACCTGGGGAACAACCAATTTATTCATAGCGGATCTACATACGGAATATCCATTGCCTCTCTCACCAGTAATTATTGGTCTTCCCGCTATATTGAAACGAAAAGGATAAAGCATTAATAGTTGCCATGAAAGGCGCTTCTCCTAAAGAAGCATCTTTTCTTTTTTCAACAAGACGAAAAAAATATTATAATTTTGGAATGAAAACAGGTGGAAGTGTACACAATAATCTTTGCGGAGGTGATAAACATGGCTAAGCAACCAAAACAAAACAAAACAGCTGCTGGTACAGACAAAAATCACGTTAAACAACAGAACCAACAAGCTGCTCAACAAAATCAGAACCAACAATATGGTGCTGAATTTGCATCTCAAACGGATGCTCAACAAGTACGTGAGCAGAACCAAAAATCTCAGGCTAAGAAAAAATAACCTGATTGATGGTTAAGGCTTGTCCAGGCTGTTTTATTAGCCTGTATCAATCCCCCGAATAAGAGAAGCCGTCCTATTGACGGCTTCTTTTTTTATGTGCATTTTTAAGAAGGTTAATTATTTTCATTCCTTTCCAATTGTAGTTATAATAGACAGAAGGCATGATCGGACTACACAAGGGAAGGGGGATCACCATGCCCGGCCCAGAAGCAGGAAAGCGTATTGAAATTCAAAGTTACAAGCATAATGGACATCTCCATCGCGTTTGGGAAAGTACCACGGTTCTAAAGGGTACCCGCCATGTTATTATCGGTGCAAATGATCGGACGACAGTAACCGAAAGTGATGGGCGGAGATGGACGACACGTGAACCTGCGATCTGTTACTTTCACTCTAAATACTGGTTTAACATTATCGGTATGTTGAGAAATGATGGAGTTTACTACTATTGTAATATCAGTTCTCCTTTCATATATGAGGAAGAAATGATTAAATACATTGATTATGATTTAGATATTAAAGTTTTTCCGGATATGACCTATAAACTTCTGGATGAGGATGAATATGAAATCCACAAACGCAAAATGAATTATCCTCATGTGCTGGACCGGATATTGTATAACAACGTAGATACACTAATTCGCTGGATCCGCCAGAGGAAAGGGCCTTTTTCACCGGAATTTATTGATCAGTGGTACGAGCGATATTTAACGTATAGGTAATTTTTGAGGTGCGCACTTCTAGATAAGTGCGCATCCTTGTTGTTCGTAAGGTACGGAAAGGAAAGAAGGTGTTTGTTTGGACAGTATTAAACGCTATTTAAAGTTTGTAAAACCCTATAAGGGAAAGATTATTATTACCGTCCTTATAGGTGTTGTAAAGTTCTCGATCCCATTATTGATGCCTTTGATCACAAAATATGTGATAGATGATATCATCAACGCAGATTCGCTGGCTCAATCTGAAAAAATAGATCAGTTATTATGGCTGATGGGCGGGGCTTTCTTCGTGTTTATGATCATTCGCCCGCCTATTGAATACATTCGCCAGTATATGGCTCAGTGGATCGGGAGCAATATCCTGTATGATGTCAGGGAAAAGTTGTTTGATCACATTCAAAGGTTAAGCCTCAGGTTTTATTCAAAGACAAAAACAGGTGAAATTATTTCCAGAGTAATTCATGATGTGGAACAGACAAAAACGTTTGTCATTACCGGTCTCATGAACATTTGGCTCGATATGTTTACGATTGTTATTGCTATTATTATTATGCTTACGATGAATGTATGGCTTACGCTTGTATCGATAGCGCTTTTCCCTTTATACGGATTTGCGGTCAAGTATTTTTATGCCCGACTCCGTCACTTAACCCGCGACCGCTCTCAGGCTCTGGCTCAAGTCCAGGGACACTTACATGAACGAGTGCAGGGGATACCGGTGACGCGGAGCTTTGCGCTTGAGAATTATGAGCAGGACCAATTTGATGTGCAAAATAAAAACTTCCTTGATAAAGCCATCACGCACACCAACTGGAATGCTTACACGTATTCCGTTACCAACACGATTACGGATCTTGCGCCATTGCTTGTTATTGCCTTTGCGGGCTATCAGGTTATAACAGGTTCACTCACAATTGGTACAATGGTTGCTTTTACCGGATATATGGAACGTGTCTACAGTCCGCTCCGCCGCCTGGTGAATTCAGCGACCGTTCTTACTCAATCGATCGCCTCTATGGACCGTGTGTTTGAACTCGTTGACGAAAAATACGATATCGTGGATAAACCAGGAGCTAAGAAACTGGAGAAAGTGAATGGTGACGTTTCGGTTGAGAATGTTTCCTTTAAATATGACGAAGGTGAACCCCTTGTACTGAATAATGTCAGTTTAGATGTAAAACAAGGAGAAACGGTTGCCTTTGTCGGAATGAGCGGAGGGGGTAAATCTACCCTGATCAGCTTGATTCCACGTTTTTATGATGTCACGGAAGGCAGAATTATGATTGACGGCATGGACATTCGTGATGTACAGGCTCGTTCCTTGCGAGATAAAGTAGGGATGGTGCTGCAGGATAATATTCTCTTCAGTGAATCCATTTCCATGAACATCCGTATGGGTAATCCTGATGCTACGGATGAAGAAGTGATTGAAGCGGCTAAAGCAGCGAACGCCCATGAATTCATCTCAAATCTCTCGCACGGGTACGATACACTAGTTGGGGAGCGCGGGATCAAACTATCCGGCGGTCAGAAACAACGGGTAGCCATTGCTCGTATTTTCTTGAAAAACCCACCGCTTCTCGTGCTGGATGAAGCGACGTCAGCCCTTGATCTGGAAAGCGAAAGTCTTATTCAAGGTGCTCTGGAGCGCCTCGCTTCAGATCGTACCACCTTTATTGTGGCTCACCGACTCTCGACCATTACGCATGCTGATCGAATTGTATTGATTGAAAACGGAGAGATTGTAGAAACAGGTTCTCACCGTGAGTTAATGGACAAACGCGGTAACTACTACAACCTATATCAGATGCAGGAGCTGGATGATAAGCCAGGTTCTAAAGAATATTTAGAAACGTAATAGCTACCATTGAAAAAAAGGCTGAATCCTATCGGGGTTCAGCCCTTTTTGTATTATTCGTGATTGTTAATGTGAAGGGACTTTGAAATAATGACACTACTACGCGGTACAGCATACTTGTTCACGAAGGGAGGGGAGAAAGGATGAGTATAGAAAATATTCTTATAGGAGTAGGGCTGGTTTTCTTATTTATATTTATTTTTGCCATTTCAGCAGGGAAAAAGTAACGCATGTCGCGGCACAATTATTACATAAGGCTCTTTTAATGGTTTTTGTTGATTTTTATTAAAGTGCCCTTCAACTATCTGACTGGTATCCGGAACACTCAATTTCAAGATAAGTAGTGTCCGTGGCAAATAATAGAAGAGGGCGGCTACGGAAACAACTCGCTTTCCTGCGGGGGAACTGGCAAGCCTCCTCAGTCGCTAACACTCCTTGTGGGGTCTCGCCTAGCTCCTTCTCCCGCGGGAGTCTCCTTGTTTCCTTCGCCACCCTATGATTGAAGAGTGAACGGCCTCTTCTATAGGCGATAGGGGGGCTTGAGCCGCCTCAAATGCTTCTATATTGGGAGTTATCCACACGTACACGCTTATTGGTATAAGTTTTTTCTTCATCATAAACCGGGGCGTTTCAAACATGCGTTGGAGCTCCATATTTCGCAAGGTCCGGAGGGGGACGATGAAGACTCCTGTGGGATAAACATGATCGGTGAGACCCCGGAAGGCGCAAGCCTGAGGAGGCTCAGCACATGCCCACGGAAAGCGAATCGTCCCCAGCAGGACCTTCCCTCTCTTCAAATATCTCGATAACAAGTCTTAAAGTATTGGGAGCTTTAACGGAGTTTACACATAAAAAAGCTCAGAGGTTTAGATCCTCTGAGCTTTATCTTTATTTATCTGTGGTTTGAATATAATCGTCCTGATGGTGACTTTGGTAACTTTTCAGCAACCTTTTCAATTTCTCCAGCTGATAGTGATATTCCATTAATTGAGAAGCTAAAGGCAGGAATACCAGCTTATCTGGGTTATTGGTTTGTTCATAGACATGCATCAGCCGCTCCACCAAGAGTGGAATATTAGGCTCCTCAATTTGACGCAGGCCTTGCTTATGGGTGCGTTTAATTCTGCCTTTTAAGCTGAGAACAAGCTTCTCATGAGCATTAATGAGCTTATCCAGTTCATCCACGAGAGCATCTTGGAAATCTTCCGGAATCTGCTCAATTTTATGATCTAGTCTGTAAAAAGCTTTCAGTACATCAAAGGATTTCTTAGTAGTCGTAATTAACTGTCGGAAAAGCACCAGTTTTCTTCCTTTTGAAAAACGTCTTCCTTTAAGGTAGGTTCGTTCTTCGGAGTATAGAAGATACGTATGGTCTGTCCAGCGCATTTCATCCTGGATACGGACGATCTCATATTTTAAGGCTGGTTCATCGGACAGCTGCCTGGTAGTTACTCTGAGCCACTGGAGAATATCCGTCGTAGCAAGATCGATTTTCTTAAATAACCGGGTTTCATAACGCGGCGGCAGGAACACGAGATTCACGATAAACGCAGCTAAGATTCCTAAGATCATGGAAGAAAAACGAGATGTTGCAAAGTATAAAAATGTCTGATCGGTAGAGTCCATTAAGGCAATGACAGCCACAACTGCCAGGGCGACCGTGTTTTCATTCATTTTTAAAGTAGTCGTAAAACCAATAACGAGTATGATCGCAAACCCAACGACAAAGGGATCGTTTCCAAGGGTGAATACGGCGACTACTGCAATAAGGGCTCCGATGGTATTTCCCTGGAGCTGTTCAATTATGGATTGATAAGAACGGTAAATAGATGGCTGGATTGAAAAGACAACGGCAATGGCTGCAAGCAATGGAGAAATAAATCCAAAAAGGTTCCCAATGTAGAGAGCTATAGCTACAGCGAGGCCTGTCTTCATCATACGTGCGCCGAGTTTCATAGCAGGCATCTTCCTTCAAATAAAATAAACAATGGATTTATTATAACGCATTTTATGTATATTCGTCCTCGTATTTTTTCCAAAATTAAAGAGGAAAAAGAATGAAAGCAAAAGAAGAAGCTAATGCGAAAAATCGCATTAGCTTTAAAGGGGGCTCTAGTTCTCACCAGACCCATGAAAAGGGAAAGAAATGAAACAAAGATCATAATTCAGTAGAGTTTTCAGAATTATAAGTCTATTCTAGCATGATAATTTAGAATTTTCAATTAATTATCAGAGTTTTATATAAAAAATTCCGGAGATAGAAATCCCCGGAAGAATATTTATTCTTTACTCATAATCTGGAAAGTGCGATCGACCGCTTGAAGTGTCTGATCTATATCTTCATCCGTATGGGCGGTGGTTAGAAACCATGCTTCATATTTAGATGGAGCGAGATTGATGCCTTCAGCAAGCATAAGTTTGAAGAAACGAGCGAAACGGTCGCCGTCTGTGTTCTCAGCCTGCTCGTAGTTCGTAACTTCTTCGTCCGTAAAGTACACGGTCAAAGCCCCTTTTAATCGATTGATGGTTAGTGTGATTCCGTAGTGATTGGCGCTTTCCAGGATGCCTTTTTCCAGCTTTTCACCGAGGCGGTCCATTTCTTCGTAGACGCCTTCTTGCTGCAGAACTTCTAAGCAGGCAATCCCTGCGGACATAGATGCAGGGTTACCGGCCATTGTTCCCGCCTGGTAAGCAGGACCCAAAGGAGCCACCTGTTCCATAATATCCGCCCGGCCTCCGTAAGCTCCGATCGGAAGACCACCGCCAATGATTTTACCCATTGCCGTCATGTCCGGTTCAATGTCGAGAAGCTGCTGGGCACTTCCATACGTGAAACGGAAGGCAGTAATCACTTCATCATAAATGACAAGAGAACCTGCTTCGTGGGCAAGTTCATTTACTTCATGCAGGAAGCCTGGCTTGGGTTCAACTATACCGAAGTTTCCAACGATCGGTTCGACAAGCACTCCGGCGATTTCATCACCATAACGAGCGAGAGCTTCTTTAAATGGTTCAATATCATTGAAAGGAACGGTAATGATATCCTGAGCGATCGAAGCAGGTACCCCGGCTGAGTCAGGTGTGCCGAGTGTCGATGGACCTGAACCGGCAGCTACAAGCACTAGGTCAGAGTGGCCATGATAACAGCCGGCAAACTTAATAATTTTATTACGCCCGGTGTATGCGCGTGCCACGCGAATGGTTGTCATCACAGCTTCGGTCCCGGAGTTTACAAAACGAACTTTCTCTAAGGAAGGAATGGCTTCCTTGAGCATTTTTGCAAAACGATTTTCGAGTATGGTCGGTGTACCGTACAGCACTCCGTTTTGGGCTGCCTTAGTAATCGCCTCTGTTATATGAGGGTGGGCGTGTCCCGTAATAATAGGCCCGTAGGCACCTAAGTAGTCAATATACTCATTCCCGTCCACATCATAAAAGTGAGAACCTTCTCCGCGATCCATGTAGACGGGCGTACCGCCGCCAACCCCTTTATAAGCACGGGACGGAGAGTTTACACCGCCGACGATGTGTTCAGTTGCTTCTGTGTATAATTGTTCGGATGTTTTTATATTCATAGTTACCTCCTTACTGACATTCAGTTCTCATTGTAGCATGGACGTCGTCATTGATGGGATGAGGTGCACAAAAAATACCCTTCCCAGTGCAGGAAGAGTATTTTAAGCATGGTTAAATGATTGTAACGCCGTTCGTGTGCGTAAGGAAAAAGCACCTCGCAAATCACTTAGTGTGGTTATTGGGTGCTTTTACTGGAATGATCTTAGTATAGATACGCTGCACCAACGATGACTAGAAGGATGAAAAGAACAACAATCAGCGCAAAGCCTCCGCCATATCCGTAACCCATTCACAATTCCCCCTTTCCGCTGTTTACTGTATCTTATGCTGCAACGGAAAAGAGGGGTGTGCATTCGCCCGGTCTCTAAAATAAACAAACGTACCCCCAAAAACTGCCACCTCAGGTCATCCAGATTCTGGATGACCTGAGGTGGCAGTTTTTGGGAGGAGGAGTGATCGGCATAATTGGAGGGGTGTGGACATAGGTAAACAGTAGAATACTGCTTGTCTCTTCAGGAGAGGAGTTCTTCATGATTATTATTGCGATTACTACAATAAGCCTTATTTTGATCGCCGGCAGTCTGCGACAAATATTCGCTTCCCTAGAATTCGAACATAAAATATTTTCTTTTCAATTATTTATCTCCATATTGCTGCTTTATACGATCGTAATGATTGGATTTGCTATAATTTATGTTTCCCTGATTGAACACGGGGTAATGGTGTACCAGGAGGCTGGTCAGTTTGAGCCCCTGCATTGGAAAGAAGAGATTGCTAGAAGTATGTACTTCAGCGGCGCTACCTTATTCACGGTAGGGTACGGAGAGATGGTTCCAGTGGGGGTTGGTCGATGGATTGCTATTCTTGAAGCCATGATCGGTTATTCGCTGCCGGCTGCTCTCGTTGCCAAAGTATGGCAGCACTATAAGATTGAACATTGAATTGGAAGTTTACATTCGTATAGGGTAGGCTAGATATATAAATATTTTTAGGAGGGTTACGTATGACAATTGAAAAAGGAAAACAAGCACCTGATTTTACACTACCTGCAAACAATGGAGAAAACGTATCATTATCCGACTATAAAGGAAAGAACGTCGTACTATACTTTTATCCGAAAGATATGACCCCAGGCTGCACCAACGAAGCTTGTGATTTCCGTGATCACCACGAAAGCTTCGCGGATCTGGATGCTGTTATTCTAGGAGTCAGCCCGGACCCAGTAGAATCTCATAAGAAATTTATTGATAAACATGACCTCCCGTTTTTACTTCTTGCGGATGAAGATCATCAAGTAGCAGAAGATTATGGTGCCTGGGTTCTTAAGAAAAAATCAGGAGAAGAATATTACGGAATTGAGCGCTCTACTTTTATTATCGATAAAGAAGGGAATCTTGCAGAAGAGTTCCGCAAAGTTAAAGTAGAAGGCCATGTAGAATCTGCGCTGAATTACATTCGTGAGAACCTTCAATAATGACCAGGAAAGCCATAGCCGGAAAACCGGTTATGGTTTTTTTCTTAAGAAGCTTTAATTTTGAGTTGGCCGGGAAAAACAATTACTATAGAAGAAAGAGAGGAAAGGAAGTGAGAGGATGAAGGTAGTTTCAGCGATTAAAAGGGTCCCTGAAGATATCCAGACCAGATTGAAAGAGAATTTTAATGAAGTCGAGTTTCTTTTCTGTCACGGGATAGCAGAAGCGGAACCTTATCTAAAGGAAGCCGATATATTTATTACATATGGGGAAGACTTGAATCCAGAACGTATTCAGCAGGCCCGCCAGTTAAAATGGATTATGGTTTTATCAGCGGGGCTTGATAAAATGCCATTCCAGGAAATTCAACAGAGAGATATTCTTGTAACGAACGTCAGGGGCATCCACGCCGAACCGATGGCTGAGTATGCGATTTCCATGCTCCTTCAGGTCTCCAGGAATGCGAAGGCCTACGTGGAATTTGAAAAAAATCACGAATGGAACCGAAGAATGGTCAATCAGGAAATCAGTGGCCGAACCATGGTGGTACTAGGGACAGGAGCTATTGCCCAGGGAGTTGCGAGGCTGGCTAAGGCTTTCCGAATGAAAACAATTGGTGTCTCCAAATCCGGAAATTCGAAGCCTCACTTCGATGAAACGTATAAAGTGGAAGAACTTGACCAGGTGCTTGACCAGGGAGAATTCGTGGTGGCCGTGCTGCCAAGTACAAAAGATACGCAATACTTATTGAATTTGGATCACTTTAAAGCCATGCCTGACCACGCCATCTTCCTGAATATGGGGAGAGGAGACCTCGTTCAATCGGACGTCATACTCCAGGCTGTTCAGAATTCTCATATTGCTCATGCTGTACTCGACGTGTTTGAAGAGGAGCCTCTGCCTGAGGATCACCCGTTCTGGGAAGAGGAGAAAGTTACGATAACGCCTCATACATCAGGACAGTCTCCTGGGTATGTGCCGCGTGGTTTTGAAATATTTGAAGAAAATTTGCATGCTTTCTTGAATAATAAGGGCGAAATGAGCAACAAAATCGATCCAAAACGGGGGTATTAGAATATGCGTATTTATACTAGATCAGGGGATAAAGGACAAACATCTTTAATTTACGGCAATCGTGTAGCTAAAAATGATATAAGAGTCGAGGCGTATGGCACGTGTGATGAAGCTAATTCAACGATCGGGCTTGCACTTAGCCACCTCACTAAAGAAGGTTGGGCAGATAAGGAATCGTTCCTTGAGGCTATGCAGAGAATCCAGACCATTCTTTTTCACGTAGGAGCTGAACTTGCCACTCCAAAAGGGAAAGAAGTAAAATGGCAGGTAAAGAAAGAGCATATCGAAGAATTAGAACAGCAAATTGATAAGTGGGACGAAGACCTGATGCCACTGAAGAATTTTATCCTGCCATCTGGACATTCAGCTTCCGCCGGTTTGCACTTAGCCCGGACCGTTGTAAGAAGAGCGGAACGATCTGCGGTCGCACTGAAAGATGAGCTGGTCAACCCGCTCGTTGTTTCCTATTTGAATCGTCTTTCCGATTTACTTTTTGTAGCCGCAAGATACGTCAATCAGCAGCTTGGCGGTAATGAAACTCCGCTTGACCCGGATGTTTAATTATTATTTACCGGGCGAGACGGCTTTTTATTGACAATAGATTTACAGACAGGTTACACTAATTATAAGGATTCTAATTTAATAATATTATAAATCAAGAATCAGTTTATGAAAGCGAGGTGCATGGCTGTGTCTGATCATCGATTGCAAGAAGCAGTGGATACACTGAAAGGTTCAGGTGTGCGAATCACTCCACAGCGTCATGCGGTGCTTGAATACCTGCTGAATTCTATGACTCACCCAACAGCTGATGAAATTTATAAAGCGTTAGAAAGTAAATTTCCGAATATGAGTGTAGCGACGGTTTACAATAACCTCCGCGTATTTAAGGAAATCGGGCTTGTACGTGAACTTACGTACGGAGATTCATCAAGCCGTTTTGACTGTAATACTTCGGATCACTATCATGCGATCTGTGATTCATGCGGCAAAATTGTTGACTTCCACTACCCAAGTCTCAATGAAGTTGAATCATTAGCTGAACAGGTGACTGGATTTGATGTAAGTCATCATCGCATGGAAGTGTATGGAACGTGCTCTGAATGTAAAACTAATAATACCCACTAAAACCGGCAGCCCTGAGCTTCCGGTTTTTTTATATTAAAAAAAAGAACCCGCTGCTTCCGAGCGGATTCTTTTCATCAGGTTTGCTGTTGAGTTTTATTCTTTTTATATCGTTTAGAATTATATTTCTCATCAAACTCTTCGCCCTCTAACGATTTATCCATGGTCAGCGGCTGGTTACAATGCATGCAGGCATCTACACGTCCGAGCATTTTGGTAGGCTTCTCACAGGACGGACATATAATCTGGATGGTTCTGGTGGAAAGCATGCCGATCCAGAAATAAACAAGCGTACTAAGACCAACAAAGCCCATACCCAGGATCATAAAGAGAGCCATCAGCCAAGTTTTTTCTTTGAAAATCAACCCTATATACATGACGCCAATTCCGCCGAAAATTAACCAAAAAGCAAAGGAACGAATCTTATTAATTTTACTGCTGTATCTTAAAGCCACGCAGGTTCCCTCCTTACTATCTACAAGGTAGTATAGCACATTTCTTCCATTGATTATATTTAGAAAAAAGGAATTCGCCAAAAAGTATCGAATAAACAAAACAAGCTGATATAGAATGTGGGGGACCAGAATGAAAGACGTATTACGTCCGATTTATCAAGAGAAAGCAAGCCAAAGCAATACATTAGGGGTCTTAATTTTAGAAAAAATGAAACCCATTAGTCCAGTGACGGACAATTTTGATGTAATTCTATTCAACATTGTAAAGGACGCAAAAGAACTGTGGTATGTGAAGCATTACGAATTCGAGAATAAATCAGCAGCTATGCACACGGTTGATGAAAAACTTTTGCAACACTGGATTGATACAAGCTCGTATCGCCGTGCTGTGGAATGGGTCATTAACGGAACAGTTATTTTTGAAAGGAATGAATATGTAACCGAGTTAAAAGAACAGCTCCGAACATTCCCTCAGGAGAAGAGGGATCTGAAAAAGGTTATCGAGTTTGCTAAATTAATCCGCAGTTACAGCGAGGCTAAAGACCTTTATGAATCTGGCCATTACCTGGATTCCTTCAGCCGGATGGTTCACTCGCTTCATTATTTAGCACGCCTTTCAATTATAGAAAAAGGGTTCCACCCTGAAGTTACCGTGTGGAATCAAGTGAAGAAAATTGAACCTGAGATCTACAAGCTCTATCAAGAGTTAATTGAAAGTGGTGAACCTACGGATAAAAGGATCCATCTTATGATCATAGCGGTGGAACATTCCATTAGTAAGCGAGCCGAATCCAGTACTCAACATTTATTGAGTCTTATGAAAGAACAAGAAGAACCCTGGTCGTTCGGAGAATTAAAAGTCCATCCGGAAATACAGGAATATATATTGGATTTATCTTCAATGATCGAATACTTAGTGGAAAAGAATATTATAGAAGTAGTTTTACAAAAAACAAAAGGAGATAATATCTTTCATCGAACCTATAAGCCCTCATAAACCACAACGTTCTGCACATATCATCCCTTTCTTTGGCAGTCTTAATAAAGAAAGGGAATTTTTTTGCTCAAAGTTATTGACGGTTCATAACTTACCATGCTATATTATTACTTGTCGCATTAAGACATCGTGGCAAGCCGGCAACGGCAAACAAAAAATCATTTAAAAAAAGTTGTTGACTTAAATGAGTCACAATGATATGATTGTTAAGTCGCTGTTTTGAAGAGGCAAACAAAACTTTTGATCTTTGAAAACTGAACGAACCAACCAGTACGTCAAGATATTCTTTCATTATTGAAGGAATTCAAACAAGCACATTCGGTGTGCAAATGAGCAAGTCAAACTACTTTTATGGAGAGTTTGA
>NZ_JBQQCN010000041.1:0-20505 GCF_052246795.1 Halobacillus sp. K22
GAACGTATGTTCTTACTTTAGGATATCACGGAAGGGAGAATATTCAAAGGCATTCGCCTTACGGCGACGGCATTCATCTCCCCCTTACCATCGGTCTTCGACACGGCGCTTGAAGAGGGAGTCTTCTGCCGATAAATGATAAAATAAGACAATGGGCAAGAGATAATGGGAATTATTTTTTTTCATTAGGAGCAGCCTTAGACGAATCTTTAAAAGATACAAGCTTTTACAGAGACTATTTATGGAATTTTATCCGTGACCATACTATAAAAAATCAGTTATCAGCTGAGACGGTTTTTCAAATACGTGCTGTCATCGATCCATTACTGGATGCAGCAGTCTACCACTTTAGTTACTCCTACATGTCCTCTTTGCAGCAGTCACTTGAGAGTGCACGAACTTCTTATCTAGCTTTATCGGTCCCTGTGGTTCCTCTTGGTCCTAATACAGGCATTTTACCTTTGCTTGGGATGATAGATTCTGAAAGAGCCCATTATTTAATGGAAGAAACCCTGAACCAGGCAGAGAAACTGCATTTAGAGCATTTGGTAATTGATCTATCGGGTGTTTCAACGATTGATACAATGGTTGCAAGTCAGCTATTTTCAATTATCGAATCATTGCAATTGATAGGTGTGGAGACGATTATTACCGGGATCCGCCCCGAAGTTTCTCATACGATGGTATCGTTAGGTATGAAAGCGAATCACCTTAAAATAAAAGGTACCCTTCAGCAAGCATTAAAGGAATTTAATTTTTAGCTTTATAAAAAAGAGGGACCTTCTCAATCGAGAAGGTCCCTCTTTTATCTACACACCATATAAAGTGGTTTTTTGCTTATTCCACAGCAAAAATATAAGCGTAAATCGGTTGACCGCCTTTATGGATCTCTACTTCAAGATCTTCGAATGTCTCCTCGATATAAGCTTCGAGTTCTGCTACCTCTTTTTCATCCACCTCTTCACCAGAAATGATGGTGAGGATTTCATCTTCATCTTCGTCGATCATTTGGTTAAGAAGTGTCTTTGCTGTGGTGAATTTATCTTTATCCGTAGCTGAGATTTTACCATCGGCTATCCCCATAAAGTGACCTTTTTCGATGGAAAGTCCTTCAATTTGGGTATCTCTGACTGCATACGTAATCTGGCCAGTCTTTACTTCACTCATTAGACTGGTCATTTCCTCTTTGTTTGTATCAAGATCCGCTTCAGGATTATACCCTAGTAATGCACTCATTCCTTGAGGAATCGTTTTTGTAGCGATTACGGCTACTTCTTCTTCTGCCATATCTGCAGCCTGTTGGGCTGCCATAACGATATTCTTATTATTAGGAAGAATAATGATACGCTTAGCGTGCGCCTGTTTAATAGCTTCCGAAATGTCCTGAGTACTTGGATTCATCGTCTGTCCGCCCTGGATGACAACGCTAGCGCCAAGACTTTCAAACAACCGCTTAATTCCATCTCCCATGGAAACTGTTACAATTCCGAACTCCGCTTTTTCTTTAGGCTTCTGAACCTCTTTGTTATCGCCGACAATTGAGGTGTGCTGTTCACGCATATTTTCGATCTTCATATTAATCAAGCTGCCGTATTGCTGACCGAGATTCATGGCTTCACCTGGGTGCTCCACATGGACGTGTACTTTGACTAAGTCTTCATCGGAAACGACCAGGAGTGAATCTCCCATTTGACTTAATGACTGGCGAAATTCTTCTTCGTCAAACGGATTTTCTGCCAGCTTCTTTTCTTCGAATTTCACCATAAACTCTGTACAATAACCGAATTCAATGTCTTCTGTTTTCATGAAATCTTGCGCCAGCTTATGATGTTCGGCACTCACCATATCATCCATTGATACGCTTTGATCTAATTCAGGGAGCTCTTCCCCTCTTAAATTAGCAAGGAAACCTTCGTAAATAGTCAAGAGACCTTGACCGCCGCTATCAACTACCCCGACTTCCTTTAGGACAGGGAGCAGTTCCGGCGTTCCCTTTAATGATTTACGTGCAGCATTCACTACACCTTCAATAAAAGAAATGACCTCTTTTTCATCTTCTGCCAGGGTAGCAGCCGCTTCTGCGGATTCTCTGGCTACAGTAAGAATTGTACCTTCCACAGGCTTCATTACTGCCTTGTAGGCAGTAGTTACTCCGCCCTCAAAAGCCTCAGCCAAATCCTCGGTTGTTAATACTTCCTTTTCTTCAATAGCTTTGGAAAATCCGCGGAAGATTTGAGAAAGAATGACGCCTGAATTACCGCGGGCCCCCATTAAAAGCCCCTTAGCGAAAGCTTTGGAAACTGCCCCGGCATGATTTTCATCTACGTTTTTTACTTCTTCTGCCCCTGAGGTCATAGATAAATTCATATTAGTTCCTGTATCGCCATCCGGGACAGGAAATACATTCAAAGCATCGATCATTTGGGAGTTCTTTTGTAAATTATGAGCTCCTTGTAAGATCATTTCGGCTAATGTTTTGCCGTCTATATTTTGTAACGTCACGCTTGCTTCCTCCTTTGACTACAACGAAAACCTAATCGCTTGTTACGCGAACACCTTGAATGTAAATATTCACAGAGTCCACGGATAAGCCTACCGTTTTATTTAAAGTATATTTTACTTGTGATTGAACGTTATGAGCGACTTCTGAAATCTTCGTCCCATAGCTTACAATGATAAACATATCTATATGAAGACGGTCATCGATTTGTCTGACCACTACACCTCTGGAAAAGTTTTCCTTGCGAAGCATTTCCGATAATCCGTCACGGATTTGGTTTTTGGACGCCATGCCTACAATCCCGTAGCACTCCACGGCTGCCCCTCCTGCAATTGTAGAAATGACATCATTGCTGATGGTAATATGACCATACTGATTATTGAGATCAACGGACATATGAATCCTCCTTTTAAACTCCTCAACTTCATGCCTTTATTATAACACAAGGTAGGCATATGATTAGACATTCACTTTTCTAAATTGTAAGCGATAACCCTATTATACTTTGAAACAAATCAAAGTATCTGTCAAGAGGAAATTCTTGATATAATTCATGCCTCTATATTGCAAACATGGAATGTGTGTGATACATTAATTAAGTATCTGAAGATTTATGTATGTAACAGGAGGGATTATCATATGGCACGTAAAAGTGTAATATCCGGCAAAGGTACAAACACCGGAAACCACCGTTCACACGCAATGAACGCTAATAAACGTAAGTTTAAAGCTAACCTGCAAAAAGTACGTATTCTTGTAGATGGCAAGCCGAAGAAAGTTTATGTAACAGCACGTGAATTGAAGTCTGGTAAACTTACCCGCGTATAATTTCCGGCTTCCTATCAGCGTAAGAGTTTCTTGCGCTCCATGTCGAAGAGGCTCTTCGACCAAAAAAAGCACCCTTTCGGGGTGCTTTTTTTGTTAATCTTTTTTAAAAGTAGTTATGACTGCGCGTACCAGGCCCCCGAGAAACCTTGGGAGTTTGATCGTATAAAATCTCAAAGAGCTCCCTCCTCCTATATCAAGCTAATGCAGATTGCTTGTTTCAGCCTCTATTAGTCAAGTCTTTACTTCTTATTACTAATAGTATGCCTGAACGAAATGAAAAAGTACCTGTATTATGAATCAGACGATTAGAGATACAAAGGGTTGAACCATAAGGCACGTGGGCATTTTGCAGGGGATAATAAAATCCTTGAAGGGTTAGGCCCGTCACTTCAAGGGTCATCGGTAAAAAGGATACATAAGGGAATTCCCCATCCGTTTCCATCGTATGCTCTCCTGCAACTGCTAATTCCACTTGGTTCTGGTGGTCCCTTATTGTACAGCGTACTCCTTTCTTTAATAAAGGGTAAAGCAATTGCAAATTAGCCATTGAGTGATCGATTCTTCCACCCGTCACCCCGAATAATAGAATATGCTCCGGTTTCCAATTAAGTGCCTGATTGATGGCCAGTTCAAGATCTGTTTCATCTTTTTCATTGGGGTACTTCTTAAAGTGCAGGGAATGGTCTTTGATTTCTTTCAAAGTTGCGTGATTCACGGAGTCAAAATCTCCAATGGACACGTCTGGACAAATATTATGTTCAAGAAGAACTTCGGCTCCCTGATCAGCTCCAATCCAAATACGCTCGTCCTCATCAAATGATCTTAAATCAGGAATGTAGGCTTTCGGTCCGCCCCCTACAATCGCTATGGACTTCGTCAAATTGGTCAACCTCCTTACTTAATGAATTGTTATAACCTCCGTAGTGGTTTTAAAGTAAAGCTCCCGTTTCTTTAAGACTCAGTTTCGAGACAATTGGGCCCGTTGCTCTAGATAGAAAGGGGTTGGTGGGGAAATAACTCGCTTTCCTATGGGGGAACGGTGAGCTTCCTCGCTCGTTTCACTCCCTGCGGGATCTCACCTAGTTCCTTCTCCCATGGGAGTCTCGCCATTTCCCCACCAACCCAGCGATATCTGGCGAACGGACCCTTCTATAGGAGATAGAAGCCATTCTGAATCTGCCTCAAAACGCTTATATAACAGGGTTCCTACAGTTATACTTGTTCATTGGAAGGCGTTTATGCAGAGGATTCCGAGCTCTCAATAATTGCAAAGGGGCGGAAGGGAACGGCGAAGACTCCTGCGGGATGAACATGACCGGTGAGATCCCGCAGGGCTGTTAAGCCCAAGGAAGCTCAGCACATGCCCGCGGAAAGTGTTCAAGAGCGGAATCGCCCCGATAGACACGACACGCATAAGCAGGAAATTCAAAAGGGATGCGTTCTTTCGTCCCATTGAAATTCCTGCTTATGACGCGAGTGTCTGGGCGATGCAGCTGGCCGAAATCGTCCCCCGAAGGACTTTCACTCTAACCCAATATCTCGAAACTGAGTCTTCAACTATCCGGCCCTATAGCTTAATAAGATCTTTTTAAAAATCCACAAAACTTTAAAAGAGCGTTCTAAACAAAAAGCCCAAAGGAACTGCCTTCAGGCATTCCTCCAGGCGCATAACACTGCTCAGGTTATCACTTTTCAGCTTTTACGGATTGACGAATGGCTTCAATGGCTTTTCCGCGATCCTCTTCTTTGAAAACGGCGCTGCCGGCCACAAGCACGTCGGCCCCGGATTCAATGCAAACCGGTGCTGTTTCCTCTTTCACACCACCATCAACTTCTATCTCAAAGGAAAGCGACTGCTCTTCACGCCAATCAGCCACCTGCTGGATTTTAGGAATAACAGATTCAATGAATGATTGACCGCCGAATCCAGGATTTACCGTCATAAGAAGCACGAGGTCAACGTCCTGAAGTACAGGTTTGATCGTTTCAGCGGGTGTGGCTGGATTAATAACGACACCAGCCTTGACCCCGAAACTTTTAATCAGCTGCAGGGTCCTGTGTAAGTGGGGACAGGCTTCCTGATGAACCGTAATTATGTCCGCACCGGCTTTTGCAAAAGCTTCAATATAGTGATCAGGATTTTCAATCATTAAGTGGACATCAAGAGGCAGGCTGGTCATAGGACGAATGGCGTCCACGATAAGTGGACCAATCGTTATATTAGGTACAAAATGACCATCCATTACGTCCACATGGATATAGTCAGCGCCGCCTTGTTCAACATCTTTAATTTCTGCTCCCAATTTCGAGAAATCGGAAGCCAAAATGGAAGGAGCTATCTTTGTCATTATTAATACCTCGGCTTTCTGTTTTGTATTTCTTCTAGAAATTGCAAATAATGCTCATAACGCTGCTTCGAAATATTCCCTTCTTCAACCCCGTGTTTCACTGCACACTTTGGCTCTTTGTTGTGCAGACACCCACGAAATTTGCAGTCATCCTGTACTTGGACAAACTCAGGAAAACACTCGGGTAATTGTTCCAGCTGCAAATCACCGAATTCCAGTGAACTGAAACCAGGTGTATCGGCTACAAGACCGCCAGATATGTCATACAATTCCACGTGTCTCGTTGTATGCTTCCCGCGTCCAAGGCTTTTAGAGATTTCGTCTGTATCAATTGAGAGTCTTGGATCAATCGTATTTAAAAGTGAGGATTTCCCAACACCCGACTGTCCGGCAATGACCGTCGTGCGACCAGCCAGATGCGCCCTGATCTGTTCCATGGATTCAGCATCGTTCATTGCGGAAAGTATAACTGGATAACCAACCGACTCATACATTTGCTGGTAGGCTTTCATATCAGTGGTTCTTTCTTCATTTAACTGATCCATTTTAGAGATCACGACAAAAGGTTCAATCCGTTTTGCTTCCACCAGCACAAGAAAACGATCCAATAGTAAAGCGTTAAATTCCGGATTGGCTGCAGACGTCACAATCAGTGCCTGGTCCACATTAGCAATCGGTGGTCTGACAAACTCATTCTTTCGCTTATCAATCGATAATATATACCCTTCATCCTGCTTTTCAGCTTTAAACTCTACAGTATCACCTACGAGCGGACTCACTTTCTTTTTCCTGAAGTTTCCCCGGCCTCTGCATTGATACACATGTCCTTCATAGAGTACATAATAGAAACCGCTCAACGCTTTAATAATTTTACCTACTGGCATTGTTTCACCTTCTTAATACGGAACACTTCCTTCTTCAATGACCTCGTCACCTCTTTGTACTTTATAAGATGCTTCGCTTCCTGGTTGAATCGTTAATGGAATTTCAAATACAGTATCTTCTGTAATAGTTTCCTCTTTAAATACTTCGGATATTTTGTGGTCCATGTCTTCGATATAAATAAGTACTTTTTGCTCCGTCACTTGTGTGCTTTCTTCTTCCCCAGAGCCTTCTTCCGTTTCACCCTCTGACTCAGACTCCGTTTCTTGGGCAAAAGGCACCTCTATCTGAATGGTTTCTGTCCTTGGGGGTTCTTCTTTAGGGCCTAACGAAATCGTAATGGACACGGTAGAACCTTCTTTCACCTGCGTCGCAGCCTCTGGATCTTGAGAAATCACCTCACCTTGAGGGACCTGATCTGAATAATTCTCCGTCAAGTCAACTTTAAGATTTCGCTCGGTCAAATATTTCGTTGCCTCTTCCTCTGTCATTCCTTCTAAAACACCTAGATTAACTCGTGGAGGTCCGCTGCTGACCCTGAAAATCACTCTTGTTTCGTCTGGAATAACTTCTTCCCCAGCCTGTGGCGAGAGCTGAGCTGTAATCTCGCCTTCGGGCTGCTGACTGCTCTCTTTAAATGGAATAATTGTTTCATATCCTTTATCCTTCAGTTCCTGTTCCACTTTTTCATACTTTTCACCCGTATAATCACTAAACTCAGCTGTCTCTCTACCCAGACTTGCATATACAACCACTTCAGACTCTTCCTTGATTATCTTGCCAGGTTCCGGATCTGTATTAATGACCATACCTTCTGACACTTCATCGGAATATTTAGTTTCTCTCGTTACTTCTAAATTCATTTCTCTCAGTTGGCTGTACGCTTCTTCATACTCCATCCCTGATACATCAACCATCTCTACGTTGGCAGGCTGAATAATCCCCGGAATTAGAAATAAGGCAGCAACTCCGCCTAAAAGTGCTATTAAAATCGGAATGAGCCATAATCGCAGACCTTTTTTCTTTTTCTCTTTGTGAGCCGGGGGCTGTGCAGACTCCTCTTTAGCCTGCTTCCGCTCACGCACAGGAGGATTCGAACTGGTCTGACTATGAACGATGGTATTCTCTTCTTCCTGAGCTCCGTAAGTGTCATCGGTAATCACGGGAATAGCTTTCGTTTTCTCATCCTCTTCCTCGGCAGGTGTTTCAAATGCTGGCTCATTTAAGCGTTCCGGCTCCAGACTAGTTTCTAAATCTGCTTCCATATCCACTACCGATTCATAGCGGTGAAAAGGATCTTTAGCCGTTGCTTTCAATACAATATTCTCTACACTTTGTGGTAAATTGTTAATCCATCTTCGGAGCGAAGGTGTCTCATGCTGGAGGTGTTTTAAAGCTATTGATACCGGGGATTCACCAGAAAAAGGGAGTCTGCCGGTTAAAAGTTCAAAAAACACGATTCCTAGCGAATACACATCTGATTTTTTTGTTGCCATTCCCCCGCGTGCTTGCTCAGGGGATAGGTAATGAACGGATCCAAGAACCGAATTGGTCTGGGTAAGGGACGTGGCACTCAGAGCCATGGCAATCCCAAAATCGGTTACCTTTACGTGGCCGTAATGGTCAATCAAGATGTTCTGAGGCTTAATATCACGATGGATAATTTCATTATCGTGGGCATGAGAGATTGCTGATGTAATCTGTCTCATGATATCGACTGCTTCTGCAACGTCGATCGGACTGTGCTTTTGGATATACTGCTTAAGCGTCATGCCGTCTACGTATTCCATGACCATATAATAAATATCTTCTTCTTCGCCTACATCATAGATATTTACTATATTCGAATGAGCTAAACTGGTAGCAGATTGAGCCTCTCTGTGAAATCGCGCAATAAATTCTTCATCGTTTTCATGCTCTAAACGAAGAATCTTGATCGCAACTTCCCTGTCTAAGATGACATCGTGAGCCAAATAGACGTTGGCCATCCCACCGCCGCCTATCATATCCTGAATTTGGTAACGGTCATTAAGGAGACGGTCGTTAAGCATTAATCCGCACCTCTTTTCTCATTGGTGCTGTCATAATGCACAACGGCAAGGGTAATGTTGTCTTCTCCCCCGCGATCATTAGCAAGGTCCACGAGCTCCTGGCAAAATCCCGCCCACTCTCCTTCAAAAGAAGCAAGCGCAGATAATTCTTCATCACTTACTTTATTTGTAAGTCCATCAGTACAGAGAAGCAGCCTGTCCCCAGGCTCAAATTCCAGCGTTCTTGTATCCACTTTAATGTCATACTCGGTTCCCAATGCTTTAAGAAGTACATTTTTACGAGGATGGTGTTCCGCCTGTTCCTCTGTGATCTGTCCAGATCGAACAAGTTCATTAACCAGAGAATGGTCCTCTGTAAGTTGTTTAAATCCATAAGCATTAGCATAGTAACAACGACTGTCTCCAATATGGGCAATCGTTATAAAATCTTCTGTGCAAATAGCCGCTACCACGGTAGTTCCCATACCATGACAGTCTTCATTTTGATTGGCATAAGAGATAATTTCATTATTTACGGCCTGTATTGCATATTTCAGCCATGATTGAGATTCCTCAGGCGTACGAAGCTCTTCTGCTTCCTGCCACTTGCTATGTAGATGAGAAGCTGCTTTCTGACTCGCTACATCTCCTGCACGGTGGCCTCCCATTCCGTCGGCAACTACCGCTAAGATCTGCCCGGAGTCATTTTTAAATACGCCGCCCGCATCTTCATTATGATTTCTTACCCTGCCTTGATCTGTAAGATAACAGCCATTCAATGGACTCACCTCATATTCGGTAAGCTCTGCGGCGCAATAATACGGAAAGCGTTTTATTCATAACTAGCATTCTGCTAACCCTTGCGCTCGAAAAGCCAAAATTGGAAGGAGGGGAACACGCATATCCCCTCCATTTAATTTGATTGTTTGACTAATCTTGTCAAAAAGAATCCATCCGTATCAAAATCCTGCGGAAACAACTGCAGGCCAAATTCGCTTTGACCGTTTGAACCTTTCGTAACTTCAGGAAGATCATTGAAGAATTCGTGATCGACCGAAAATTCAGGATGTTGTTTTAGAAAATGCTGGACCGCTTCTTCATTTTCATGACGGTCTACGGTGCATGTACTATATACCATTTTACCACCTTCTTTAAGAAGAGGGGCTACTCGATCCAGCAATTCTTCCTGTATTTTTCTTAGTGAAAATACATCTTCAACTTTTTTATGATACTTAATATCCGGTTTTCCTCGCAGCACGCCTAGCCCAGAGCAAGGGGCATCCAGTAAAATTCGATCAAATGTAGCTTTCTCATGCTTTTCAGCCAGATTTCTCGAATCCGCTTGACTTGCCTGAATAGAAGTCAATTGCAGCTGCTCAGCTTTCTTACTTACCAGTTTAGCCTTTTTAGCATGTAAATCATACGCTACAATTTCGCCTTGATCTTCGATTTTCTCGGCTATATGAGTAGTTTTTCCACCTGGTGCACTGCAAGCATCAAGGATGGTCATTCCTTTTTCAAGATCCATCATCTCTGCTACAAGCATAGAACTCTGATCCTGAATAGTTACTTTTCCCTCTATAAACAGGGGATGCTTCAGCAGCTGGCCTTCACTGACCACCATACCCTGTGGAGAGAGAAAACTTTCCTCCACTTGGAAGCCATCTTCTCTTAACCGCTCCATAGCTTCTAATCGTGAAATTCGAAGCGGCTGCACGCGAATGGATAGGGGCAGATGCTGCATGTTGGCGCGGCACATATCTTCCGTAATGCTCGTGCCATATTGATCCATCCAGCGCTTGACGAGCCACTTAGGGTGACTCGTTTCAATCGCCAGTCGTTCCACTGGATCCTCAATTTCATCCAAGCTGCGTAAGCCTTTGCGCTGAACGCTTCTCAGCACTCCGTTTGTAAAAGAAGAAATCCCTTTATGGCCGCGCCTCTTTGAAATTTCAACTGCTTCATGAATAATGGCATGGTCTGGAACGCGTTCGAGAAACTCCATTTGATAGACGGACATGTACAACAACCATCGTACCCACGGTTTAATTTTCTTCTGCTTAGCTATAAAAGGCTGAATATAATAGTCAATTAAGTCTCTGCGCTGCAGGGTTCCATACACGATTTCAGTAAGAAGAGCTCCGTCCTGGCGGGACAAGTCCTGTTTTGTAATCTCACGATCCAACAGCACGTGACTGAACCCGCCTTGGTCGCCAATCCGGGTTAATAAATCAAGCGCTGTTTCTCTCAATACATATTTACTCATCCTGCTCCCCCAGACGTTCGCCTTCTGTAAGTGATTGACCGGTTCCGTTAATGAAGGCACGGCCGTCCATTCGTTTTTTACCAGAAGGCTGCAGGTCAACAACTTTAACAGCCTTTCCATCCCCTGTCTGAACAAGGAAGCCGTCCTCTGCAAACCCAACAACGGTTCCGGGCTCCTGATTAAAAGTACCGTTCACTTTTTCCGTCCACCATATTTTCAGGGGCTTTCCATTCCATGTGGTATAAGCTACCGGCCAAGGGTGAAGGCCGCGGACGTGATTGTAAACCTCCTGTTGATCCTTTTGCCAATCTATACGCTCTTGTTCACGCTTAATGTTTCCAGCAAAAGTCGCCTGGGAATGATCCTGCGGTTCTGGTGTGATGGACCCTTCCAGTAAAGAAGGAAGCGTCTGCATCAGTAAATCAGCTCCGGCCACGGAAAGCTTGTCATGAAGGGTGCCTACATGATCATCATCGTCAATAGGAACCGTCGTTTTAGCAAGCATGTCGCCTGCATCAAGCTTCTTCACCATATACATGATTGTAACGCCGGTTTCCTTTTTCCCTTCAAGAATAGAGTAATGAATGGGAGCTCCTCCGCGAAATTCAGGCAATAACGAGGCATGAACGTTAATACAGCCATATTTAGGCGCCTTCAACAGGTCTTCAGTAAGTATCTGTCCGAAAGCAGCCGTAATGATGAGATCAGGTTCATACTTTAAAACTTCCTCATACTCATTCTTAATCTTTTCCGGCTGGAAAACAGGAATGCCGTGCTTCTCAGCTGCCACTTTAACAGGCGGAGGGGTCATTATTTTTTTTCTGCCTTTCGGTCGATCGGGCTGAGTCACAGCGAGAACAACATTATATTGATCTTCCATCAGCCGGTCCAACACCGGCACGGCGAAATCAGGGGTCCCCATAAATGCAATGCGTGTCATCAAACAAATCTCCTTTCCTACATCAACTGGTACGGTTGAAAATCGACCACGATCTGCAGTCCATTTTCCTGTTTCATTTCATCTTCGTAGTAGTGCAAAATCCGTTCTACGAGCTTTCGCTGCTCTGGTTCCTTCTTGTATTTTACCATGCATTGATAGCGATATCTATTATTGATCCGAGTGAGCGCTGAAGGTGTCGGACCAAGCACCATAGATTGATCGGACAACTTCTGCTGCATAAACTGCACAATCTTTTGTGTAACCTCCTGAACCTTCAGCTGATTAGGATGGGAAACCGTAAATAAAGTCAGAAAGTAATAAGGCGGATAATTAAAAGCTTTCCTGAGTTTCATCTCTTCATGGAAAAACTGCTCGTATTCATACTGACTGGCAAGCTCCACACTGTAATGCTCTGGCGTATAAGTCTGAATAATGACTTCCCCCGGTTTCTCATGACGTCCAGCTCGCCCGCTCACCTGAGTAATCAGCTGGAAGGTTTTTTCAGAAGCTCGGAAATCAGGAAGGTTAAGCAAAGCATCTGCTGCCAGCACCCCAACCAGCGTCACATTACCAAAATCCAGGCCTTTAGCAATCATCTGGGTGCCAAGCAGTATGTCGGCTTTTTTATCACCAAATTGATTCAGGAGTTTTTCATGGGCGCCTTTCCTTCGTGTCGTATCTACATCCATCCTGATCACTTCAGCTTCCGGTATAAGCTGCTGCAGGACTTCTTCCACTTTCTGTGTCCCTGTTCCAAAATAACGGATGGTTTTACTTTCACATTCAGGGCACTCCGTTGGCATCGGCTCTTCATGGGAACAGTAGTGGCACTTCAAACGGTTTTGGTTCTTATGATACGTAAGTGCAATATCGCAATGCGGGCATTCCATGACATGACCGCAGTCCCGGCACATGACAAAGGTGGAATAGCCTCTTCGATTGAGGAACAAAACAACCTGTTCCTTACGTGCAAGCCGCTCCTCAATTTTTTCCTTCAAGACTCTTGAAAACATCGATCGGTTACCTTCATGAAGTTCCTCACGCATATCCACAAGTTCTACTGCAGGCATCACAGCATTATTCATCCGTTTGGATAACGTTAGTAAATTATAGTTGCCTTTAGCTGCGCGTGCATAACTTTCAAGCGCAGGGGTGGCACTCCCCAGTACAACCGGGCACCCGTGGCGAATGGCTCGCTCGATCGCCACATCTCTTGCATGGTAACGTGTCCGGTCCTCCTGCTTATAGCTGTTTTCATGTTCTTCATCGATAATAATGATTCCAATATTTGAAAAGGGAGCAAAAATGGCCGAGCGTGCACCTACAACCACCTGAACTTCTTTACGCTGAATTTTCCGCCATTCATCATATTTCTCACCAGCAGAAAGCGCACTGTGAAGCACGGCAACTTTTGATCCAAAACGACCTTTAAACCGTTCAACCATCTGCGGAGTTAAGGCAATTTCAGGGACGAGCATGATCGCCTCTTTCCCGTTATCAATGACCTGCTGGATAGATTGTAAGTACACTTCTGTCTTACCGCTTCCAGTTACGCCGTGAAGCAGAAATACTTCATGCTGTTTTTGTTCTATGGATGACAATATTGGTTCAATAGCCTGGGATTGTTCCTCCGTAAGTGGAAATGGTTCAGTCCGTTCAAAGTTGCGATTTTCATAAGGGTCTCTGAAAACTTCCTGCTCATATTCCCGAATGACTCCCTGTTTCAGCAGAGGTTTAACTGAAGCTGGAGTGGTCGACAGAGTCTCAAGGAGTTGCTTTTTCGGAACTGGTTCTTTATGATCCATAAAATATTCAACTATTGCCCGCTGCTTTTTAGCCTGTTTGGATAAGTCCACAAGCACCTCTTCAAGCTGCATGGGATCCATCTGCGGCTCCAGCATGGTTGTGACTTTTTTTGTTTCCCGGCTTTTAACTTCATAATGAACATCCACTTCCCCTTCATCTATATGCTTCCGGAGCATTTTGTAGCTGAGATTGGATTGTTCAAACTCTTCATAGTCAATTACGGCTCTTCCATCAAATAATGGATCAAAATCCGATTGCAGCTCTTCATCTGTCAGCTTCCAGAGCTCTTTTCTGTATTTTGCTTTCATTACTTGGGGCAGCATGACCTGCAAACAGGATATATAGTAACTAAGCGTCATTCTCGACAGCCATTTTCCAAGCTCTAACAGTTCTTCTGTAAGTGCCGGTGTTACGTCCAGGACATCGATAATATTTTTGATTTTTGAAAAGTCACTGTCCTCTGACAGAGATACGACATACCCCATGATTTTCCGGGGTCCAAAAGGGATAATCACCCTGACTCCCGGCTGGACTATTCCTTCGAATTTCTCGGGTATTCCGTAGTCGAAAGGGCGATTCGTATTTTGTGATGGAACATCAACAATCACGTTGGCAATGGTCACGAAGATTCACCCTTCATATCTAGTGCAGACTCCTCAAGGATCTTACGGGCCAGCTCGTCCTTAGACATTAACGAATAGGTATTTTCTTTCCCTGTTCTTGAAATCATGAGGGAAGCGTTTGTATCATGACCGAAACCAGAACCTTCTTCAGCCACGTTATTGATCACAATCGCATCGAGATTCTTTTTCTCAAGCTTTTGTCTTCCGTATGCCTCAAGGTCATTAGTCTCCGCCGCAAAACCGATTAAATACTGGTGCTCTTTCTGCCGGCCAAGCTCTTGCAAAATGTCCTTCGTTCGTTCCATTTCCACAGCATAATCCCCAGGTGATTTTTTCATTTTATGCTCGTAAGTCACCTTCGGCTTGTAATCCGCAACCGCTGCAGATTTAATGACGATATCCTGATGAGGGTATTCCCTTAAGACAGCCTGATACATATCCTCAGCGGTTACAACGTCAATTCGTTTTACGCCTCGCGGGGTATCTAATTGGACCGGGCCAGCTATAAGTGTAACCTCAGCTCCCATAAGCGCAGCCTGACGGGCCAAGGCAAACCCCATCTTTCCAGTCGACGGGTTGGTGAAATAGCGGACTGGGTCGATATTTTCTCGTGTAGGCCCAGCTGTGATAAGGACTCTTTTTCCTTTAAGAGTTGTTGTTTTTTTGAATTCGTTTTCCAATACCTGTACGATGCTTTCTGGTTCTTCTAAACGTCCTTTACCTACATAGCCGCATGCCAAATATCCTTCGCCGGGTTCTATAAAGCGAAAACCCCATTCATCCAGCTGCTTCAAATTAGTTATTACCGCAGGATGGCTGTACATATGCACATTCATCGCGGGTGCTATATAGACAGGGGCTTCTGTCGCAAGCAAAGTGGTGGAAAGCATGTCGTCCGCAATTCCACCAGCTAGTTTTCCAATAATATTTGCCGTCGCCGGGGCGAGCAAAAATAAGTCTGCCCAGTCTGCCAGGTCGATGTGCTGGATTTGAG
Organism: Halobacillus sp. K22; assembly: GCF_052246795.1. Taxonomy (NCBI): domain Bacteria; kingdom Bacillati; phylum Bacillota; class Bacilli; order Caryophanales; family Bacillaceae; genus Halobacillus; species Halobacillus sp. K22. Next base: position 15,218 of record NZ_JBQQCN010000041.1, read on the forward strand.
TCGGGTCGACTTCTTTAAATGTGTCGGTATAAACCGGTCGTCTGGATAAGGCCTGAAAGGTATTCGATCCTACAAAATAGTGAGCGCTCTCCGTCATGATCACTCTCACCTCAGCTCCAGCCTGGGCCAGCTTACTTGTAAGCGCAGCTGCTTTATACGCTGCAATTCCTCCAGATACTCCTAAGACAATCTTCTTACCTTCTAACATAGGTCCAACCTCCTCCGTTCCTGTAAAGGATAGGAAAAGCCGCGCTATGACAACCAGGAAGCGCGGCTTTTTCTACAAATTATTCAAGAAGCTCATAGCTTTATGTGGTTTCTGTACGGGACTGTATTTCGTCGGAATACGTGTAGTCGAGTTTACCATCACGAATTTCTTCCAATGCCACACCTACGTGCTGATGAGATGTTGGTTTATCCACCATTGGAGCACTGCCCTGCTTCAGTTCACGGGCTCTTCTTGCTGATAAGGTTACCAGTGTGTACTTGGATTTGATTTGTTTCTGTAAAGAATCAATGGACGGTTCTAACATCATAATTTATTCATCCTCCAATGCTTTTTTGTACTGATGAGCTACTCGCTCGCGTTTACAATGTTCGCTTGCAACAATGGATTGTACTTTCGTAACCGCATTGTCGATTTCATCATTAACGACGACATAGTCGTAAGCGTCCATCATATCAATTTCTTCTTTCGCCGCATGTAAGCGGTTCTTCACTTTATCTTCCGTTTCTGTGCCACGGTTCACAATTCTGTCTTTTAATTCCTCCAGGGAAGGTGGAATTAAAAATATGAATACACCTTGCGGAAAATTCTCGCGGACTTTAAGGGCGCCCTGTACTTCAATTTCTAAAAAAACATCCTTGCCCTCGTTCAACGTCTTTTCCACATACTGACGCGGTGTTCCATAGTAGTTGCCTACGTACTCCGCATGCTCAATCAGCTGACCCTCACTGATCAGTTTTTCGAACTCTTCTCTTGACTTAAAGAAATAATCAATCCCGTCTACTTCCCCTTCCCGGGGGTTGCGGGTCGTCATAGAGATGGAATAACGAAGGTCGGTGGATTGATCGAACAGTGCTTTTCTTACTGTTCCTTTTCCTACACCCGAGGGGCCGGAAAGTATAAATAAAATTCCCTTCTCATCTATCACTGCAAAAGTCCTCCTAGTTCTCGTCGGAAATCTCGTCGCTGCTGATTACACGCTGACCTACCGTCTCCGGCTGTACAGCTGACAGGACAACATGATCACTGTCAGTAATGATAACGGCGCGTGTACGACGACCGTATGTAGCATCTACTAATTTATTATTGTCACGCGCAACCGTAATAATACGTTTAATAGGTGCAGACTCCGGTGACACGATAGAAATGATACGGTTGGCGGATACTACGTTACCAAAACCGATATTGATTAATCTTAGACTCAAAGCTGACTCCTCCTTCTTTTGACCAGGACAAAATAATCATTACCTCTATTATAAGAAAAAACTAGTCATAAACACAATTACTATTCAACATTTTGTACTTGTTCTTTCATTTTCTCAATTTCACTCTTTAATTCAATAACCCACTCCGTCACTTTTGAATCATTGGATTTCGATCCGATGGTATTTACTTCGCGATGCATCTCCTGAACAATAAAATCAAGACGCCTTCCAACAGATCCACTCTGCTCAAGTGTCTTGCTAAATTGAAAAATATGAGAATGCAGCCTTGTAAACTCCTCCGTAACATCTCCTTTTTCAGCTAAGAGACCCACTTCCTGGAGGATACGCGCATCTTCCGGCTGAATTTCTTCCTTGACGTAATCTTCAATTCTAGTACGAATCCTGTCTTTGTATTCTTTAACGACGATTGGACGCCGGGATTCAAGCTTTTCAAGAAGATGACTTACGCTTGATACGCGGGCTTGAAGATCTTCCTTAAGCCTCTTCCCTTCGTTCTCCCGCATAACAATTAACTGATCGACAGCCTGTTCCAAAGTAAATAAAAGTGATTGTTGGAGTTCGTTTGTGTCATTCTCCATTTCCTCGGTAAAGAAAACATCGTCTAACTTGGATACCATATCAATAGATATATCCCCCGTCAAATCGTACCGTTCCTTTACTTCCTGCAGTCTGTTTATGTATTGATCAAGGACATTCCAATCTACAGACACTCTCTTTTCAAATAGACCCTGACCCTCCAGGGAAATAAAGAGGTCCACACGCCCACGCTCTAATTTATCCCTGACGATTTTTTTTAGTTTTTCCTCTAAAAAAAGCAGGGTTCTTGGCATTTTGGGGGAAATGTCCAAATATCTATGATTGACCGAACGTAACTCGATCAAAACCCTGGATCCTCCTACTTCTGCGGAGCTCTTTCCATACCCTGTCATACTATTAACCATGATCCATCACCTTTAAATTAGTTATTTAATCCTATTTTAGCAAAAGGGGGGCTTCAAACGCGAATCATTGACCTAAAGTCTGACTTATAAGAGAATCGCATAAGCAGTAATATTCCCAGCCTATGGTCGTGTAGAGGCGGACAAAACATGCTATACTGTCAACATTAGAGAGGTGAAGACAATGTCTTTTGACGGAATTGTAACCCGGGCGATCACCCATGAACTTGAGGAAACGATCCAGTCCGGCAGAATTATGAAAATCTATCAACCTACGGATACAGAACTTGTATTTACGGTTCGCGCACAGCGTAAAAATCATTCTTTATTATTATCAGCTCATCCGAGCTATGCACGCTTTCATTTAACAAAAGATGATTATAATAATCCTAAAGAACCGCCGATGCTTTGCATGCTTCTTCGTAAGCATCTGGTTGGTGGATTCATTGAAAGCATCGAACAAGTCAGCATGGAGCGGATTGTAAAATTCCAGGTGCGGACTCGTAATGAAGTTGGCGATGAAACACTGAAGACTCTAATCATTGAAGTCATGGGCAAGCACTCCAACATCCTGTTAATTGACGAGGATAAGGGACACATTCTTGACAGCATCAAGCATCTTCCCCCTTCCCAGAACCGGCACCGCACCATCATGCCCGGCCAGCCTTATAAACTGCCGCCGGAGCAAGGGAAGATAAGCCCTCTTGACTTAGAACCAGATGCGCTGCTAAGAAAGCTTGACTTTAATGCTGGAAAAATTGATCAGCAAATCCTAAGAACTGTGATGGGCTTTTCCCCTATGATCACAAAGGAAATTGCCCACCAGGCAAAACTTGGGGGACGAAGCGCCTATGCCCAAGCCTATGGGGATGTGCGGGAGCGTATCCTGAACCATGACTACGAGCCCCGCGTTCACTTAGCGGATCGGGAACAGTTCTATGTCTTTCCCCTTCACTCCTTCTCAGAGAAAGTAGAGGCGTATGATACGGTCAGCGGAATGCTTGACGGCTATTATTCAGGAAAAGCAGAAAGGGACCGTGTGAAGCAGCAGGCCGGAGACCTTTACCGTTTCCTGAAAAATGAACGTGACAAAAATAAACGGAAAATTAAAAAGCACGAGCAGACTTTAAAACGTTCAGAATCTGCGGATGAATACCAGCGTCTGGGTGAATTATTAACGGCCCATATGCATATGGTGCAAACCGGAGACGCCGAAGTAACTGTAGTAGACTACTATGATCCGGAGCAGTCAGAGCTAACCATTGAACTGAATCCAAATAAATCACCGAGTGAGAATGCTCAAAACTATTTTCAGACCTATCAGAAGCTGAAAAAATCCAAACAGGTCGTTCAACAGGAAGTGAAAAAAGCAGAAGAAGAAATTCACTATTTCGAGCGGCTAATTCAACAGGTAGAAACAGCACGTGAGCAGGATATCGAAGAAATCAGGGATGAACTGAGAGAACAAGGTTATATGAAAAAGAAACCTTCCTATCACGGCAAGAAAAAGAATAAACCTCAGAAACCGGCGCCTGAAAGCTTCTTATCAAGTGATGGTACGTTGATTTATGTCGGTAGAAACAATAAGCAGAACGAATATTTAACCAATCGTATGGCTAACAAATCTGATATATGGCTGCACGCGAAGGATATCCCAGGCTCTCACGTAGTCATTCGTAATGATGATCCGAGCGAAGATACTCTGCTTGAAGCAGCTCAGCTGGCAGCTAATTTCAGTAAATCAAGCCAGTCTTCTTCTGTTCCTGTGGACTACACTCAAATCAAGCATGTCAAAAAGCCGTCTGGCGCAAAACCTGGCTTTGTCACCTATGACCATCAACAGACGCTTTTCGTTACACCTGAAGCCTCCTTTGTTAGAGAATTGAGGCGGGCAGCTAAAGAGAAAAGCAAAGAAAGTTAAATGGGGTAATTTGCCTTGTTTATAGCTGAAAATGGGATAGCACTCCGTTGCTCTCTCTGAGACTCTATGAAAGAATCTATATAAAAAATAAGCGATATCTAAAAAACATCAACGCTAATAATAACCAAGGGTGCCTGAGTTTAACTCGGCACCCTTGGTTTGTTTTAAAGTTGGTATAAGCCGTTACTGCTGCCTAAACCTCCATTAAAAGGCAGATAAAAAAGCCTGCAAAAAACTTGGTTTTCTACAAGCCCATACTTACATAAGACAGCTATGAACATGGTATTCCAATGAGGATACTGTCCTGCAAAACTATGTATTTGACTCTCCAAACCCCCATGTCGACCTTACAGCAAAGCTCCCGTTACTGTAAGACTTGATCTTGAGATGTTGGTTATGAGGAAGGTCCTTCGGGGGACGATTTCGCTTTCCGGCCCTGCACGACGCAGGGTCGTTCGACGTTGCCACACGACGTGGCGTTCTTAGTCGAACTTCTTCTGTGGTAAGCTTCCTCAGGCTCCGCCTTCCGGGATCTTACCGATCATGTTCATCCCACAGGAGTCTCGCCATTTCCAAGCCCCCATTCCGGTGGATGGATGGATAACGAAACCATCTTTGCATGAGCTTGAACTACCCCCACTTACTCGCTGACACTCCTTGAAGTTGGGGGATTCCTAAGAGCACGAACCTAACGGTCCGTTCAAATGATTAGGCTAACCCCGTCGCACCGACGGTTGGAAGGATTCTTTGAATCTCCTTCAATATATTGAAGCTCGCATTTAGGTCGCGGTCGTGGTGGTAGCCGCAATCTGGGCAATCCCACGTTCGACCAGCGAGATTCTTTACCTCCCTGTTTTGGTATCCGCACTTGGAACACAGCTGTGAACTCGCAAAAACTTTCGATACGGGTACCAACTGCTTCCCGTACCACTTTGCTTTGTATTCGAGCATAGACGTGAACATCGACCAGCTCACAT
>NZ_JBQQCN010000042.1:0-18424 GCF_052246795.1 Halobacillus sp. K22
TGAGCGGCTTATGTCTCGAGTGTCTGGGTGATGGAACAAGACGAGTTATTTCCCCACCAGCCCGCTCCTCATCTCGTAACGGACCCAAGATATCTCGAATTCGAGTCTTACACAATCCGGCCCTTTAGCGTAATAAGCTTCTTATAGAAAAACAACAATAATCTTAAACAGAGCATTTCTTAGCAACCATTTATCCCTGCTTCGTCTTTTATTTTCACAAGTGTTGCGATATTGAAGCATATAGTGAAGGAAAGGGGGATTAACGATGAAAATTTCAGAACTGCAGCTAAAAGACGTGATTGCTATGGAAACAGGGGAACGACTGGGTTATATTAGCGATTTGGACATAGACACACAGCGAGGGCGTTTAAAAGGGCTTGTCTTAACAATGAAGGGGAAAGCAATGGGTCTGTTTGGCAAAGAAGAAGAGATGGTCATTCCATGGGATCAGATCGTTAACATCGGTGCTGATGTGATTCTTATTAAAAAGTCAGGTTCTGCAGGATTTACTGTCTCCCAAAAGTCAGATTCGAAAGAATAATACAAGAAATAAGATGAATAATGTGTTAAAATGAAGGGAAATTGAGGTGGTAACATGCATGAGCCTTTTACAGCGAAAACGCTGCAACAACATTCTTGTTTTACTAATCATGAAAAAATAATTGCAGGTCTTACCACTAGACAAGGTGGCCATAGTGAGCGTCCTTTTAACACCCTGAACATGGGGCTCCATGTTCAGGATGAATCTGACACCGTACTGAGAAACAGGGAAGAACTGGCGCAGGAAACCGGCTTTCCTTTAAAAAACTGGATCATTGGCGAACAAATTCATGATATTCGGGTGAAAGTAATTGAAAATGGGGAAAAAGGAAAAGGAGTATTTTCCCACGAATCAGCAGTTGCTGGAGTTGACGGATTGATCACAAATCATACGGATGTATTACTCGGTGCCTTTTATGCGGATTGTGTGCCTCTATTTCTTTACGCACCTGTCTCTGGATGGATCGGTATTGCCCATGCAGGCTGGAAAGGAACCGTCCGAAACATGGTTTCCCAGATGATTGGCAAGTTAACCGCACAAGGCTGTTCTCTTGATGAGATTGAACTCGTCATTGGTCCATGCATAAGTGAGAAGAATTATGAAGTTGATCAGCGTGTATATGATCAGGTACCGGTGGAATTCCGGGGAGAAGCAGCTGTATATGTTTCTTCTGGAAAGTACAAGCTGGACTTAAAGAAACTAAACGAGGCCATGGCGCTTCAATCAGGTCTGAATAAAGAGAACGTCCTTGTCTCAAGGCTTTGTACATACGAGGAAGAGAATTTGTTTTACTCCCATCGCCGTGACCAGGGACGAACAGGACGTATGCTGGGCTTTATTGGTTTGAAAGGCTGATGGTGGAAGGAGAGAAAGATGTCGGTAGTTGAAAATCTTGAAAAAATAAAACAAAATATTGCTGAATCCTGCTATAATTGTGGACGCTCCATTGATGATATTACTATTATTGGAGTAACCAAATACGTGTCTATTGAGCGTGCACAAGAAGCTATTGATGCAGGAATTGTTAACCTGGGCGAGAATCGTAAAGAAGAACTTCTGGAAAAATATGAAGCAATTGGATCTCGTGCAAATTGGCACTTTATAGGATCACTGCAGTCTAGAAAAGTGAAAGATGTGATTGAGCAGATCACAATGATCCATTCCCTGGATAGGAAGTCTCTAGCCAAAGAAATTAATAAACGGGCTTCAGCACCAGTACCCTGCTTTGTACAAGTTAATGTGAGCCAGGAAGAGTCCAAGCATGGACTGGCCCCGGAAGAGGTGGAAGATTTTGTCCATTTAATGGAGGCTTATGAAAACGTTCAAGTGGCAGGTTTAATGACGATGGCTCCTCATGATGCCGACGAGGAGCGCCTCCGGGGGATTTTCAGACAGCTGCGTGCTTTGCGCGATAAGATCAGAGATAAACATTTGCCTTATGCTCCTTGCGAATATTTATCTATGGGAATGAGCAATGATTACCGTTTAGCCATTGAAGAAGGTGCGACTCATATCCGGATTGGTTCCAGCCTTGTAGGTTAACTAATAAAACTTGAGGTGATCAGCGTGAGTATGAAAAATAAATTACGGTCATTTTTTACTTTGGATGACGAATATGAATATGAATATGTAGATGAGGAGACTGAGGAACCAATGGAAGAAGAATACGAGCAGAAACAGCGAAGCCGAAGAAAAGAAGATACGCAGAATATCGTTAGTTTGAAAAGTGCAAAGTCCTCTTCCAAAATGGTATTGAACGAACCTAGCAGTTATAACGAAGCTCAGGAAATTGCCGATGAACTAGTCAATCGCCGAGCCGTGGTTATTAATCTTCAACGGGTTGATCATCATCAGGCGAAGCGAATTGTAGATTTTTTGAGCGGTACAGTATATGCTATAGGGGGAGATATTCAGAAATTAGGTTCACAGACTTTTCTATGTACTCCTGACAACGTGGAAATCTCAGGTTCCATATCTGATATGATTTCACAAGAAGATGAGGAACTCTATAAAAGGTGGTAAGTCATGGCGTTTTTGTTTAATATCTTAACGAGTGTATTAGAAATATACAGCTGGATTGTAATTATCTACATTTTGTTATCCTGGTTTCCAGGGGCCAGGGACTCAAGCTTTGGGGAAACGTTAGGACGTTTAGTCGAGCCGTTTCTAGAGCCGTTCCGCAAAATCATTCCTCCACTTGGAATGATTGATATTTCACCGATTGTAGCAATCCTGGTACTCAGGTTTGCCTCAGCCGGTTTACGTGAGCTGTATTATGTACTTGCAGGAATAGTTTAAAAACGGGAACAGGTCTTGGGAGTCACGCTTTGGAGCGCCCATATATCTGTTCCTTTTATTTATGGTTGGAGGTTGCTATGGATATTTATCAACATTTCAGGGAAGAGGAAAGACCCTTTATTGACCAGGTTTTGGCCTGGCGAGAGGACGTAGAGCTCAAGTACCAGAGAAAGTTGAGCGATTTCCTAAATCCAAGGGAACAGGATATTGTAAAAGCGGTTATGGGAAATCATCCGGACTTCAATTTTGGTCTGAGCGGCGGCAAAGATCAAGCCGAGCGCAAACGGGCGATTATTGCACCTGATTATGAATTTATTGAAGAAGATGATTATCAGCTCATCATGCTGGAAGCGTCTTACCCGGCGAAATTTGTGACCCTGGAGCACCCGGACGTTCTTGGAGCATTCATGTCTTTAGGGATCAGACGAGAGAAGCTTGGAGACCTGGTCGTGAAGGATGGTGTCATTCAGATTATCACGGATCAGGAAATAAGTGACTATATACGAATGAATTTTACAGGAGTCAAGCGAGCAACAGTTAACTTCGAAGAAAAGCCGTTATCTCAAATGCTTGAGAGCGAAGAAACGTGGGTTACGAAAGATACTACTGTTTCTTCACTAAGACTCGATGTCCTGGTAAAAGAAATCTATGGCATGTCCAGAAAGAAAGCAGGTATGCACATTGACAGCGGTCATGTGAAAGTGAATTTCCGTGTTGTAGAAAACGGTGCTTTTCAACTGCAAGAGGGAGATTTAATTTCTCTGAGAGGCCAGGGCAGAAGTAAACTTGAGGAAATTCAAGGCTTAACAAAGAAAGAAAAATATAAAGTATCCACTTCTAAATTGAATTAAAGGCTGATTCAAGAAGGAATCTTCACACAAATGGTCGAAACTAATCTACGAATGGAATACATCTAGGAGGTGTCTGGTGTGCCATTAACACCAATAGATATTCATAATAAGGAATTTACAAGAGGATTCAGAGGATATGATGAAGATGAAGTTAATGAATTTTTAGACCAGATCATTAAAAATTATGAAATGGTGATTCGCCAGAAGAAAGAACTTGAACACGAGGTCAGCGAGCTGAATGAAAGGCTCAGCCACTACAGCAACATTGAAGAGACTCTTAATAAATCGATAGAAGTTGCAAAAGAAACGGCAGAAGAGGTAAAAGCCAGCGCAAATAAAGAATCCAGTTTAATTATTAAAGAAGCAGAAAATGATGCATCACGAATTGTTAATGAAGCAGTAGAAAAATCCCGACGAATTTCTTCAGAAGTGGAAACGATGAAAAAGCAGGCTAAATTCTTCAAAATCCGTGTCCGCAAACTTGTTGAAGCTCAAATGGAGATGATTGACCACGAGGGCTGGGAAGACATGTTTGAGACAGAACTGGATGGAAGTGAAACACTTGAGGAAGCCATTGATAAGGAACTGACACCGAATCAAAACCGCTCCTGATTTCTACATAGTATGAATGAACAGCGGGTGAGCAGATGCCGTCTCATGGGAGGCGGCATTCATCGTTTGGGAGCGTGGAGGTTTTTCGTCTCATGCCCTAAAGAAGGAGAAAGCTAATGAGTGGTTGTTTTTCTGTTATCAAATGCTGCCCGCTCGTTTTATGGTACAATAGCGAAGGAATAATATTGATGGAGGCCGTCTATGTACGTGTATTATTTAATAGCTATGGCTATTATCATTCTTGACCAGTGGACCAAATGGCTCGTGGTATCGAACATGCAGATTGGGGAGAGCATTCCAATTATAGAGAATTTTTTCTACCTGACTTCGCATCGTAACCAGGGAGCTGCCTGGGGAATACTACAGGGTCAAATGTGGTTCTTTTACATTATTACTATTATCGTAATTGGTGTCGTCATTTATTACATGCAGCAATTCGCAAAGGAAAGCAGATTAGCGGGAGTAGCCTTATCTTTAATTCTTGGCGGAGCAATCGGCAACTTTATTGATCGTGTGTTTCGTAAAGAAGTAGTAGATTTTGCTGATACGTTGATTTTCTCGTACGACTTTCCTATTTTCAATGTGGCGGATTCTGCTTTAGTCATTGGAGTTATTTTAGTCATGCTCGCTACTTTGCTGGATGAGCGAAAGAAGAAAGGAAGTTTGGAACGTGAGTGAACAATATGAAGTAAGGCAGGATGATGAGTTTAAAAGGATCGATAAGCTTTTAACTGAAATCATAACCGACGCATCGCGCTCTCAAATTCAAGGCTGGCTTAAAGATAAGCTGGTCGAAGTAGATGGAGAAGCGGTTAAAAGTAATTATAAAGTACAGCAGGGGGATACCATTACGTGGAGCATCCCTGAACCAGAACCTTTGGAAGCTGCCCCTGAAAATATCGATATTGATATTGTCTATGAAGATGAGGACGTAGTTGTGGTTAATAAAGCTGCAGGAATGGTGGTTCATCCTTCCGCCGGACATTCAGGCGGAACTCTCGTCAATGCTTTATTGTATCATTGTAAGGGACTGTCTGGAATTAATGGAGTAGAACGGCCAGGAATTGTCCACCGCATCGATAAAGACACGAGTGGCCTTTTAGTCGTAGCTAAAAACGATAAGGCTCATCAATCTCTAGCTGAACAGCTGTCTAATAAATCGGTAGAGCGAAAATATGAAGCGATCGTTCACGGTCTGATCACCCATGAATATGGAACGATTGATGCACCGATCGGACGTGACCCTAAAGACCGGCAGCGGATGGCGGTTGTAGAAAACGGACGTGAAGCGGTTACTCATTTCAGGGTTCTTGATCATTTCGAAGATTTCACACTGGTTGAGTGCACACTGGAAACGGGGCGTACCCATCAGATTCGTGTTCATATGAAGTATATCAGTCATCCCCTTGCCGGTGATCCTAAATATGGTCCACGGAAAACATGGGGGCTGAATGGCCAGGCGCTGCATGCTAAATCTCTTGGATTCGAGCATCCGCGGACAGGAGAATGGGTGAAGTTTGAAGCCGAACCTCCTGAAGACTTTACGGAAATGATCCATTTTCTTAAAAACCGCCGTTGACAAAGTGAACATGCCATGACATAATCATGGATAGAATAAAAAGAGTCCTTTAAGAACAGTCCCGTGAGGCTGAGAAGGTGACGGATTTGCACGCGGTATTCGTGTGTACTAAAACCCCTTTTCTGCCTTTACGCGGAAAAGGGGTTTTTTTGCAGGGGGAATGAACATGAAATCTAAGACAACCGTTCTGGATGACGCAGCCATTCGCCGCGCACTGACACGGATATCTCATGAAATTATTGAAAAGAACAAAGGAGTAGACGATCTTGTTCTTGTGGGGATCAAAACGAGAGGGGTCCCGATCGCACAACGTTTGAAAAATAAAATTCAGGAAATTGAAGGTAAAGACCTGCCAGATGGTGAATTGGACATTACGCTGTATCGTGATGATTTGACGCCTAAGAAAGAACAGTCTGAGCCTGAATTAAAAGCTGCTCATATTAAAGCCAATATTGATGGCAAGAAAGTCATTCTCGTGGATGACGTCCTCTATACAGGCCGAACGGTGCGTGCCGCAATGGACGCTCTCATTGACCTCGGACGGCCTTCTCAAGTGCAATTAGCCGTACTAGTCGACAGGGGCCACAGGGAACTGCCGATTCGCGCGGATTTTGTAGGAAAGAATGTGCCTACCTCTCAGGATGAAGTAGTAACAGTCACGCTTTCTGAGACCGACGAAGCAGATCAAGTGACCATATTTGAAAAATAAATGATACCAATCACTACCTTTAAGGAAGTCCCGTGAGGCTTAAAAGGTCGTAATGATATGCGTGTTCTAATAACACGTTTACCTCTTTGCGCACTTTTAAGCAAGGAGGTTTTTTTATGACAATATTCCTCACGTCTGCATATGAATTCAAAGGAGGAAATCAACATGAACCAACAAAAAGCCGCACTTAATATCAATGAAGTTCCTAAAATGCACCAATGGTTAACGTTAAGCTTGCAGCATTTATTTGCAATGTTCGGCGCTACTATACTAGTTCCATTCTTAACCGGACTGCCGCCTTCCGTTGCATTAGTATCAAGCGGATTTGGCACACTAGCTTACTTATTAATTACACGAGGAAAAATACCGGCTTATCTCGGATCCAGTTTTGCTTTTATTGCTCCTATTATTCAAGTATCCGAGAACCACGGCATAGCCGGAGCCATGATCGGAAGCTTCCTGACCGGGCTTGTGTACGGACTCGTCGCTCTCTTCATCTCCTTGTTTGGAACGAAATGGCTGACGAAACTGCTTCCACCGATCGTTGTAGGACCCGTTATTATGGTGATTGGACTGGGACTTGCCTCTACCGCGATTGATATGGCCATGTACCTGCCGGGGCAGGAAGGAAATGTTTACAGCGGCACTCATTTCATGGTAGCGCTGGTCACCCTGGCCATAACAATCATCGCCTCTATATTCTTCCGAGGGTTTTTTTCACTGCTTCCGATTTTATTCGGAATCGTAGGCGGGTATCTGTTTGCACTCTCTCAAGGGATCGTAGACACTAGCGGCCTGAAAAGTGAGTGGACAGCTCTTACGTCAGCAGAATCTTTTGGAGGAGTTATAGGAGCCATATTTGAAATGCCCGATTTTGTTGTACCCTTTGTTGATTTCTCGCCGCTTTCAGTGTTCAGCTGGGAGATTGTCTTTCTGATGGTTCCCTTTGCGCTTGTAACGATAGCTGAACATACAGGTGACCAAATGGTCCTTTCAAAAGTAGTGGGCAGGAACTTTCTGAGAAATCCAGGATTAAACCGCTCGATTTTAGGAGATGGAGTAGCAACTGTGATTGCCTCCTGCCTGGGCGGACCGCCAAACACGACTTACGGTGAAAACATTGGCGTGCTAGCCATTACTCGAGTGTACAGTGTATTCGTTATTGGAGGGGCCGCAGTAATTGCCATTTTATTCGGCTTCCTGGGGATGATTACAGCATTGATCAGCTCTATTCCATCTGCTGTGATGGGCGGAGTTTCGATCCTCCTGTTCGGAATCATTGCCTCAAGCGGCCTGCGAATGTTGATTGATAATCAGATTGATTTGGGTGAAAAACGAAATCTGGTGATCTCTTCGGTTATTCTTGTCATCGGAATCGGAGGAGCCTTTATCCAGTTCACAGATAATTTTCAAATCGAAGGTATGGCTCTGTCGGCCATTATTGGTGTGCTTCTTAATCAAATCCTTCCTGGTAAAGAAAAAGGCGAAGGAAACGGAAGTATGTTTGAAGAACCGAGCGAAGAAGAAATGGAAGAAGAAAATAAAAGAGCGGTATAGTTTAACCAACGCACACGTTTTAACCAAGTCCTGTGAGGCTTAGAAGGGTGTAACGGGTTGGGCTCGTTTGTCATGCGAGTTCAGCACCCCCATACACCCGGGGGTGCTTTTTTTATAAAATTTCTTACGAGATGGGAGAGAAGAAACATGAAACATCTACTTTCCATGAAACAGTTAACAAACGATAAAATTCATCATCTATTCAAAATTGCAAAGGATTTAGAAAATGGAGAGCTCTCCTGGAAGGCTGAAGGGAAATTCGCTGCTAACCTGTTTTTAGAACCAAGTACAAGAACAAAGAGCAGTTTTCACATAGCAGAGCGGAAACTTGGACTGGATGTTCTCCATCTCGATGGAATGGATTCTAGTCTGACGAAGGGAGAAAGTTTACATGATACTTTGAAAACTCTGGAAGCGCTCGGAGTGGATATAGCTGTTGTACGACAATCTGAAGTCGGAATCCTGGACAGCTGCGCAGAGAATTTAAACCTTTCTCTTATTAATGCAGGCGATGGATGCGGCGAACATCCGACTCAATCTCTGCTCGATTTATATACTATACAAGAACAATTTGAAGAGTTTGAAGGTCTCCACGTAGCCATTGCAGGTGACCTTAAGCACAGCCGAGTGGCACGTTCCAACGCTCATGCGCTCCAACAGCTTGGTGCCAAGGTGTCATTTGTGACAAAACCAGAGTGGAAAGATTCAACTTTTTCCCATCGGTACATAACGATGGATGAAGCGGTCGAACAATGTGATGTTCTCATGCTCCTCCGAATTCAACATGAACGACACGAACAAAAGACATCTGCCTCATCCTATTTGAAAGACCACGGGTTAACGAAAGATAGAGAATCAAGAATGAAAGATGATGCGATTGTTCTTCACCCTGCCCCGGTGAACAGGGGAGTAGAAATAGATGCCGATCTTGTCGAATCAGAAAAATCACGGATTTTCAGACAGATGACCAATGGTGTGACGATTCGAATGGCTATCATTCAAGCATTATTGAAAGGGGAGCTGTAAATGCAGATAAAAATTGTAAATGGTAAAAGGCGAGTTAACGGAGAATGGGAAGCTTGTGAAGTACTAATTAACGAAGGTATTATCCAAAAGATCGGTAGCTCGATCAATGAGGAAGCAGAAAAAGTAATTGACGCTCAAGGTCAGCTTGTATCTGCTGGTCTGGTCGATGTTCACGTCCATCTGAGAGAACCAGGCGGAGAAGCGAAGGAAACGATCGAAACCGGGACGAAAGCTGCTGCCAAAGGTGGTTTTACTACCGTATGTGCGATGCCAAATACAAGACCGGTACCTGATACAAAGGAAAACCTCACTGCCTTGTGGGATAAGATCAATCAACATGCTCATGTGCGCGTACTTCCCTACGCATCTATTACAACGAGGCAACTTGGAGAAGAGCTCGTAGATATGGAACTATTAAGTGAGATTGGAGCTTTTGCATTCACAGACGATGGTGTAGGGGTCCAGACCGCCGGAAAGATGTATGAAGCAATGCTTGAAGCGAGCCGTGTGAACAAGGCTGTCGTGGCTCACTGTGAAGATAATTCGGTCGTTTATGGAGGAGTGGCCCATAAGGGAGAGGTAAGCGAACGCTTGAACCTCCCAGGAATCCCAAACATTGCCGAATCCATTCAAATAGCAAGAGATGTGCTTCTGGCCGAGGCTGCTGACTGTCACTATCACGTATGTCATGTTTCCACTAAGGAGTCCGTCCGGGTCATTCGAGATGCAAAACGTGCCGGTATCCGTGTAACTGCAGAAGTTACACCTCACCATTTAATTTTAAATGAACATTCGATTCATGAGGATGATGCCATGTTTAAAATGAATCCTCCACTCAGATCTGTTGAGGATCAGCAAGCACTTCTTGAAGGTCTCCGGGACGGGACCATAGATTTTATTGCTACAGACCATGCCCCTCATACGGAAGAGGATAAAACGCAAGGGTTCTTGAACTCTCCTTTTGGAATCACTGGATTCGAGACGGCGTTTCCTCTCCTTTATACGGAATTAGTCGAAAAAGAAGTAATCACCCTGGATGAGCTTCTTTACTGGATGACAGAGGCGCCTGCTGATGTATTCGACTTACCATACGGCCGCTTGGAAGAAGGGGCCCCTGCGGATATTACGCTTATTGACCTGAAAGAGAGCAAAGTCATAGACCGTCATCAATTTATCTCAAAGGGCAAGAATAGCCCGTTTCATAACTGGACAGCTAAAGGTTTTCCAGTCGTAACATTATCAAACGGAGAAATAGTTTGGGAGGAGGCACAAAATGAAGAAGCAGCTCGTACTTGAAGATGGCACCATTTTTGTCGGAGAAGGGTTCGGAAGTGAAAGGGAAACGATTGGAGAAATCGTATTTAATACTGGAATGACCGGCTATCAGGAGGTAATCTCAGATCCTTCCTACTGTGGGCAGCTCGTCACCTTCACTTATCCTTTAATCGGAAACTACGGAGTTAATCGTGATGACTTTGAGACCGTTAACCCATCCATACTCGGTGTGGTGGTAAAAGAGCATTGCGAACAGCCTTCCAACTTCCGCAGCGAAGAAACGTTGGATGAATTTTTAAAAGCTAAAGAAATTCCTGGCATCAGCGGCATTGATACAAGGAAGCTTACCAAGATTATTAGAAAACACGGAACTATGAAGGCGATGCTTACATCAAGCGAACGTCCTGTGAATGAAGTTATACAAACCTTAAGTGAGACTAAACTTGCTACGGATCAGGTTAAACAAGTGTCCACGGTCAAGCCTTATGTCGTTCCAGGCCGCGGCTATCGTATTGTGCTGATTGATTACGGCATGAAACACGGAATCTTAAGAGAATTCACGAAGCGAAACTGTCATGTGACGGTGGTTCCTTATAACACCACGGCTGAAGAAATCGAACGTCTTAAGCCTGACGGTGTTATGTTATCGAACGGACCAGGAGATCCGAAGAGTGTGCCGGAAGCGATTGAGACCGTCGGAAAATTAATTGGATCCGTTCCTATCTTTGGGATTTGCCTGGGTCACCAGCTGATCGCTCTTGCTTCAGGAGGCGATACTACGAAAATGAAATTTGGTCATCGCGGCTCAAACCAGCCGGTAAAAGATTTTGAAACCGGAAGGACATATATTACTTCACAAAACCACGGCTACACGGTCGATAAAGATTCGCTTACCGAGACGAATCTCTTGTTGACACAAGTGTCACTGAACGATGAGACCGTAGAAGGACTGCAGCATAAACAATTCCCGGTGTTTACTGCCCAGTACCATCCGGAGAGCTCACCGGGCCCGGAAGATACATCTCATTTATTTGATGAGTTTCTGCGCCAAGTTAAAGAAGATTTAGCTAAAGAGAAGGGGGAAGCAGCATGCCAAAACGTACAGATATAAGAAGAATCATGGTGATCGGTTCCGGTCCCATCGTAATCGGACAGGCGGCTGAATTTGATTATTCAGGCACCCAGGCCTGCCAATCTCTCAAAGAAGAAGGTTTCGAAGTCATTCTCGCCAATTCCAATCCGGCGACAATCATGACAGATCACACGTTTGCCGATCAAGTGTATATGGAACCGCTGACGGTTGAATTTTTGCAAAAAATTATTCGTAAAGAAAAACCGGATGCCATCCTGCCTACTCTTGGCGGACAGACTGGCTTGAATATGGCGGTGGGTTTAAGTGAATCTGGTATTCTTGAGCAATATGGGGTCGAACTATTAGGTACACCGCTTGAAGCCATTGAAAAAGCGGAGGACCGCGAGAAATTCCGTTCTCTTATGCATCAGATGAACCAGCCCGTACCGGAAAGTGAAATCGTAAGTTCCGTAGAAGAGGCCATCAATTTTGCGAATGATATTGGCTATCCAGTAATTGTCCGTCCTGCTTATACAATGGGCGGCGCTGGGGGAGGCATGTGCGATGACGAAGCCCAGCTGAGAGAAACGGCAAGGAACGGTCTCGCATTGTCTCCAGTAAAGCAGTGTTTAATAGAAAAGAATATCGCTGGATTTAAGGAAGTAGAGTATGAAGTAATGCGTGATAAAAGCGATCACGCGATTGTAGTGTGTAACATGGAAAACTTCGACCCTGTCGGTATCCACACGGGAGATTCTATTGTGGTAGCACCGTCCCAGACTCTAAGCGACCGGGAATACCAACTGCTTAGAAATGCGTCCCTGGATATCATTCGCGCGCTTGAAATCGAAGGAGGATGCAACGTCCAGCTCGCTTTAGACCCTCACAGTTTTCAGTATTATGTAATTGAAGTGAATCCGAGAGTCAGTCGTTCTTCTGCACTTGCTTCAAAGGCTACAGGTTATCCAATCGCCAAACTTGCGGCCAAGATTGCGGTAGGTATGACGCTTGATGAAATTCAAAATCCAATTACGGGCACCACTTATGCCTGCTTTGAACCAGCTCTCGACTATGTGGTTACGAAAATCCCACGCTGGCCTTTTGACAAATTTGCTAAAGGTAACCGGAAACTTGGAACTCAAATGAAGGCGACCGGAGAAGTCATGTCTATTGGACGGACGTTGGAAGAATCCTTGTTAAAAGGTGTCCGTTCTCTGGAAGGAGAGACAGAAGAGCTTTACATGAGCTCGATTGCCGAGCTTTCGAAAGAGCAAATGTTTACTCGTATGAAGTCAGCAGATGATGAAAGGATCTTCATTTTAGCGGAAGCATTAAGAAGAAAACATACCATTCAGGAGCTGCATGAACAAACAGGGATCGATTATTTCTTTTTGAACAAGCTTCAAAACATTATCCATTTAGAAGAAGAACTCAAACAGAAAGGCCTAGAAGAGGATTTACTTCTTAAAGTAAAACGAGCAGGCTTTGCGGATCGTCAAATTGCCCGCCTTGCGGAATGTTCCATCGATGATGTAATGGCCTACCGTAAAGAACGCAGTATTCTGCCTGTGTACAAAATGGTTGATACATGTGCCGGGGAATTTGCATCAGAAACGCCTTATTTTTATAGCAGCTATGAAGACGAAAATGAATCGCTGCCCTCCAATAATAAGAAAGTACTCGTTATTGGTTCGGGACCGATTCGAATTGGCCAGGGGGTAGAGTTCGACTACGCTACGGTTCACTCGGTCCTTGCTCTTAAAGAAATGGGCTATGAAGCGATTATAATGAATAATAATCCGGAAACGGTCTCAACCGATTTCAGCGTTTCAGACAAGCTTTATTTTGAACCTCTGACGCTTGAGGATGTCATGAACGTAATCGATCTGGAAGAACCAGAAGGAGTGATCGTCCAGTTCGGCGGACAGACGGCCATTAATCTTGTAGAAGGGTTGAGCCGCCAGGGGGTTCAAATTTTAGGAACTACGATGGATGCTATCAATCAGACAGAAGATCGTGACTTATTCGAGCAGCTGCTTAATAAACTTGAAATCGCTAAACCTGGCGGGGAGAGCGTAACAAGCGAAGAGGAAGCCCTTCAGGCAGCCGCTCATATTGGTTATCCACTCGTTGTAAGACCTTCCTATGTACTCGGTGGGCGCGCAATGGCGATCGTCTATTCAGAAGAAGAGTTGAAAACCTACTTGGAAACGAATGTAACGGTCCACAACGGCCACCCGATATTAATTGATAAATATATGACGGGGATGGAGATCGAAGTGGATGCCATTACAGACGGAAACGACGTATTTATTCCGGGGATTATGGAGCACATTGAACGAGCTGGTGTGCACTCCGGCGACTCCATGGGCGTGTATCCGACCCAGCGTCTGGCGCAGTCTCTTGAAGATCAGTGCATTGAGGCTACAACCAAGATCGCTAGAGAGTTAAATATGAAGGGTCTTATTAACATTCAGTTTGTTGTGTTTGAGGATACAGCTTACGTTCTTGAAGTGAACCCTAGAGCCAGCCGTACCGTCCCGTTCCTCAGTAAAATTACCGGCGTACCTATGGCAAAACTGGCTACACAAGTTATTCTTGGAGAGAAGCTGCCAGAGCTGGGCTTTCCTTCGGGAGTGGCTCCTAAGCCGGACGGCGTGTATGTGAAAGTGCCTGTCTTCTCTTTTGAAAAATTAAGAAGCGTGGATACGACTCTTGGACCTGAAATGAAATCCACAGGTGAAGTGATCGGGTACGACCAGACATTAGAGAAAGCTCTATTTAAAGGGATGATCTCCGCAGGACTTAAAATACCAACTCAAGGGTCTGTCTTACTAACCGTAGCCGATAAAGATAAAACAGAAATGCTGGAAATCGCCCAGACATTTTATGAGCTAGGATTCCAGCTGTTTGCTACCGAAGGAACAGCAGCGGTCATTGAAGAAGCCAAGATTCCTGTTGAAGCGGTCGGTAAAGTAGGATCTGATCAAAGAGATGTAATAGATTTAATTCAAAACGGAGATGTCCAGTTCGTTGTTAATACCCTGAATACTGGATCAAGAGCAAGGTCTGACGGATTCCGTATCCGCAGGGAAGCGGTCGAGCATGGCATCGCCTGTCTGACCAGTCTGGATACAGCGAAAGCGATCGTGGATGTCATTAATGTCATGACCTTTACAGCCCGTGCCATTCCGCCAATGGAAGCGGTGAAACCCTAATGAGAAGAGAATGGATGGAAATCGTCGATCATAGTGCAGTAGCGAAAGATACCTATCGAATGGTATTGAAAGGTCAGATTGCAGAAGAAGTTGAAGATCCAGGCCAGTTTGTGCATATCCAGGTAAGTGACCGTTTCTTTCTCAGGCGTCCTGTTTCCATTGCAGATGTACACCCAGACAAGAGCGAGATTACTTTACTTTATAAAGTATTAGGAGACGGAACGCAGGCTCTTACAGAAAAACAGACAGGGGATAAACTTGATGTTCTTGGACCAGGCGGTCAGGGCTTTCCGATTGAAGAAGATGTGCGCGAAGCCTTAATAGTAGGTGGGGGGATTGGGGTCCCTCCCCTTTATTACCTGGCGAAGCAGCTCGTGGAACAAGGTATAAAAGTCACCACTGTACTAGGTTTCAGAAGTAAGGAAGAGGCGTTTTTAGTCGATGAATTCAAGGATCTTGGCTCTGTATATATAACTACGGATGATGGCAGTCTTGGTGAACGGGGACTTGTAACCGATCGAACCGGGGAGCTGAGAGGAAGCTTTGATACGTATTTTTCATGCGGTCCAACGGTCATGTTGAAGGCTATATCCAATCAGCTGGAAGACGTACGCGGTTATATTTCGATGGAAGAAAGAATGGGCTGCGGTATTGGAGCCTGTTTTGCCTGCGTGGTTCATACACCGGAAGACGATGAAAAAGGGTACCGCCGTGTCTGCTGTGATGGACCAGTCTTTAAAGCGAAGGAGGTTGTATTGTAATGGACATTTCACTTTCTTTACCAGGACTGGATTTAAAAAATCCTATCATGCCAGCTTCCGGATGCTTTGGATTTGGGAAGGAATTTGCTCAGTTTTATGATCTTTCCGAGTTAGGGGCTGTTATATTAAAAGCTGCAACTGGCGAGAAGCGGTACGGCAACGAGGCACCGCGAGTAGCTGAAACTTCCAGTGGAATGTTGAATGCGATCGGTCTGCAAAATCCTGGCGTCAAGAAAATTGTGAAGGAAGAAATTCCTTTTCTAAAAACTTACCATACTCCGCTGATTGCCAATGTTTCCGGAAGTACGATGGAAGAATATGAACAGGTCGCTGAAACCATTTGTAGGGAAGTCGATGCACTGGAGCTGAATATCTCCTGCCCGAACGTTAAAGAAGGCGGTGTCCAGTTTGGTACGGACCCACGACTCGCAGAGGAAGTAACAGCCAGGGTGAAAGCCGTAAGTACAGTTCCGGTCTACGTGAAACTCTCACCAAATGTGACAGATATTGTGGCACTTGCTAAAGCAGCAGCGGCTGGCGGAGCAGATGGATTATCGATGATCAATACATTAACAGGTATGAGAATTGATCCGGCAACGAGAAGGCCGATTATCTCCAATCAGACGGGAGGTCTTTCCGGACCAGCCGTAAAACCGGTAGCCATCCGAATGATTCATCAAGTCTATCAAGCTGTAAATCTCCCGATTATCGGCATGGGGGGAATTGAAACGACAGACGACATCATCGAATATATGCTGGCAGGGGCCAGTGCGGTTGCAGTAGGCAGTTCCAATTTCAAGAATCCTCTCATCTGTAAAGAGCTGATCGAACAATTGCCTGAGGCACTTAACAAATATGGTTTCTCATCTTTAGAAGAAGTGATTGGAGGGGCCCATCATGAAACAGCTGCATCCGGTTTATTTCGCGCTTGATTTTGAAACAGGAGCAGACGCTCTTCATTTCCTGAAATCTTATCAGCTGGAAGGCATCCCGGTTAAAGTCGGAATGGAGCTTTTCTACAGGGAAGGCCCAGCCATTATCCGTCAATTAAAAGAAAATCATCATCCTGTGTTTCTGGATTTGAAGCTTCACGATATTCCTAAAACCGTGCAAAGAGCAATGGCTAATCTGGCACGCCTCGGGGTAGATGTAGTTAACGTCCATGCTCAGGGAGGGTCTGATATGATCGAGGCTGCGCGAGATGGACTTGAACAGGAAGATGAATCAAAGCGGCCTTTACTGCTCGCGGTTACCATTCTCACATCTTCTGATGCTGCCATGATTCAAAATGAGCTCCTTCTCAGCCATTCACTAGAAAGCATGGTGGTTCATTATGCGGAGATGGCTAAACAAAATGGAGCCGATGGCGTCGTGTGTTCAGTTAAAGAATCACGTCTAATTAAAGAAGCGGCAGGAGAAGAATTTTACACGCTTACTCCTGGTATTCGCCTGCCTTCAGGTGAGACTCATGACCAGAAGCGAGTTGCTACACCAGAAGAAGCGAAAAAAGAACAAAGCAATTCAATTGTCGTGGGCCGTGCAATCAGGGAATCCGAAGACCCGCGGCACACCTATGAAACAATGAAGGAGGCATTCACCCATGGATGATCAGCTGATACAGGATTTATTAGAGATAGAAGCCGTTAAAATAGAAGTAGACAACATGTTTACTTGGACTTCAGGCCTGCGCTCTCCTATCTATTGCGACAATCGTATGACAATGTCCTATCCAGAGATTCGACGCCGAGTGACTGAAGGATTTGTAGAGTTAATTAAAGAGCTTGAGCCAGATGTTGATGTAATTGCAGGATGTGCAACAGCCGGTATTCCTCATGCCGCCTGGGTGGCCGAGCGACTCGACTTGCCGATGGTGTACGTTCGTTCCTCGCCGAAGAAACATGGGAAAGGAAACCAAATTGAAGGACATATTGAAAAGGGGCAGCGTGCCGTGGTCATCGAAGACTTGATTTCTACTGGAAAATCCTCCATCGAGTCTGCTCAAGCATTGCGGATGGCAGGAGTAGAAGTAGATACGGTGCTGTCTATTTTTACGTATAATTTAGAGAGAGCGCAAGAAGCCTTCCAGGAAAACGAATTCTCTTATCAATCACTGGCAAGCTTTGATCAACTACTACTTCAGTTAATTCAACAGGGTCAGTTAAAAGAGAAAGAAGTCCAATTACTAAATGAGTGGAAAAAAGATCCGGCTGTCTTTACACAAAATTAATATAGGGTCAGTTGCTATTTGGAGCGTCTCCTAGTAGGATGGAATCATCAGAAAGTAATGGTGATGATATTGAAATCAAGAAAGCATTCTTTTTTTATATTAATGAACGCGTCCCTTGGGTTACTCACGTGCTTTGTCTATTTATATACGTGGGTGGCTTTTTCTTTCATGGAATCCATGTTTTCCTGGCAGCCTCTGCTAAGCCTGGCGGGTTCGATTACGCTGTTTATTCTATGGAACATGTATATGCTGAAGAGAGAAAGAAATCGGTACTGGGCGCAGGCCATTTTTTCCTATATCGGCTCCATAGTCATTTTTGCGTATTTTTTAACGTAAAAAAAGACTGTGCTCTTACAGGACCATCGATGATCACGGAGATGCCCCCGAAATAGCGGTTGAATGAACTAATATCAGCTTAACCAACTCTCTCTATTAACCATTGTATTAATTTTTCATAAGGACTTATTAGGGCAGTATACTGTAAGACTCAGCTTCAAGATATTGGATGAGCGTAAGGGGCTCCGGGGAATCGACTCGCTTTCCGCGGGCGTTTGTTGAGCCTCCTCGAGCTATGAACTGACCCCCTAAAATTGGACACGTTCCTTAAACTTATCACGCCGATTCTTGAAACTGGGTTCGATAAGAAACGGGGCTCATTCTGAGCTTTGATTTGATACGTTTATGGTTATAGTAATGGA
>NZ_JBQQCN010000043.1:0-18178 GCF_052246795.1 Halobacillus sp. K22
TGTAGAAAATCTCCAAATTTCCAATATGCTCAAAAACCGAAAACTATCCAAATCGATTAGTGATGTGAGCTGGTCGATGTTCACGTCTATGCTCGAATACAAAGCAAAGTGGTACGGGAAGCAGTTGATACCCGTATCTAAAGTTTTTGCGAGTTCACAGCTGTGTTCCCAGTGCGGATACCAAAACAGTGAGGTAAAGAATCTCGCTATTCGAACGTGGAACTGCCCGAATTGCGGCTCCCGCCACGACCGCGATCTAAATGCGAGTTTCAATATACTAAATGAAGTTCAACGACTCCTTTCAACCGTCGGTGCGACGGGGCTAGCCTAATCATTTGAACGAACCGTTAGGTTCGTGCTCTTAGGAATCCCCCAACTTCAAGGAGCGTCAGCGAGTAAGTGGGTGTAGTTCAAACGATTGGGTTACTGAAACGGTTGACCAGTCCTTCTGGTAGAGGAGCACCTGTGTCATAAGACCGGTTACCAATAATGTCTTTAATTTCGCTCAGACGGCTCCCTTCTGGATTTTCCCAATAAGATAAAATGAACTGGAACAAAAGCTTTCCTTCTTCGAACGCATCTTGATAGTGGTCCAGGAAAGAAGAGGTGTGCGGCTCATTAGTCGCTGGGTGATGCCAGCGGTTTTTTTGCTCATTTAGATAATCTTTGTCATCGTTAACTGGCTGGTGGGAAAAAGAAGATACAAGGGAACCAAAGTATTTGTTTTTCCATTTCCAAGGGTCATAGAGCACACGCTGAGCTAACTGGATGTGGCGGTAGGACTGATGAATAAAATTAGAAGGGTAGGCTTCCGATAATCCTGGAAAATGTTTTTCGAGAAGCAAGTCCATTAATTGAGCAATAGAATGCAGGGAACGGCTTTTTATCTCTTTATGAACTGGATTCTTCCACGTTTTTATAGAACGGAACCGCTCAAGCATAATGGTGTCAATGATGGTTTCCAGCTCCTGATGCTTATCTGACTCATAACCCGCATGGTAATGGATAAAAGGATGAGTATGGCGATCAAGAACATGGTGGCTGACAAATCCAATAATGAAGGCCTGGAGATGATTTTTATGATAGGCACCTCGCTCAATCATGTCTATTAAGAGCGGACCGCACTGCTCGGTATGTAATTTCATTCCCACTTCATCTACATGCTCGTCTTGAGAAAAAGGCAGGAAATTATGATAAAAAAACGGATCCGGTCCCTGTGCTCCTAAATGAAGAGACTGGCCGGATGTCTGGATAAGGTCGCTTCGGTTCAACTCGTTGCACAATTGATCGACAAACAATATATGAGTCCAAATATTTGGCATCATTCTCACCTCCATCCTCTATTATAAAGGATTTTTAAAAGAATTCATTAAAAAAGAGCCTGCACAGACCACAGACTCTTTTATGATTCCCACCTAACTGGACCATTTGAAAAGATCGAGCAAAAACAATAATGCTTTTTACCGGGAACCTCCTTCCTAGTGGTAATTAAGTACGATTGCTTCTGCCTCCTTTCTTTTATTAAAATCTACTATACATTAAAAACAGAAAATTGTAAATAATCTGATAATAATTTATCGAAAATTGTTTTTATAAATCTTAGCTTGAGATGAATGTTCAAAAGATTCTTGATACAATAATGGAGGAGTGGATGAACATAATAAGGAGGATTTATCATGGATTACCGCATTGAAAAAGATACAATTGGCGAGATACAAGTACCGAGTGAAAAATACTGGGGGGCTCAAACCCAGCGAAGTAAACAGAACTTTCCAATCGGTGATGAAAAAATGCCGAAAGAAGTTATCGAAGGTTTTGCAATTTTAAAGAAGAGTGCTGCACGAGCCAACTTTGAATTAGGGTTGTTGGAAGAAGAGAAAGCGGACGCTATTGAATACGCAGCGGATCAAATTATTTCCGGGGATCTCGAAGAGCACTTTCCTCTTGTCGTTTGGCAGACAGGGAGCGGTACTCAGTCCAATATGAACGTAAACGAAGTTATTGCTTACGTAGGAAATGAATGGCTTAAGAAACAGGAAAGCGAAACGCGCCTTCATCCGAATGATGATGTAAATAAATCACAAAGCTCTAACGATACTTATCCGACAGCTATGCATATTGGAGCTGTTCAGAAGCTTGAGGATGTGGTTCTTCCCGCATTAACTCAATTAAAAGATACCTTAAAAGAAAAAATGGAAGCGTTTGATGAGATTGTAAAGATTGGACGTACCCATTTGCAGGATGCGACTCCGTTAACGCTTGGCCAGGAAATCAGCGGATGGCATCAAATGTTAGAGAAGACGGAAAATATGATTAAAGATAGTACTAAATACGTAAAAGACCTTGCCATTGGCGGTACAGCTGTAGGGACAGGTTTAAATGCACATGAAGATTTCTCAGAACAAGTCGTTGCTAAAATCAATGACGTAACAGGCAAGAAATTTATTTCAGCTCCAAATAAATTTCACGCACTAACTTCTCATGATGAACTTGTTCATACGCATGGCGCATTAAAAGCTTTGGCTGCAGATCTCATGAAAATTGCTAATGATGTTCGCTGGCTCGCGAGTGGGCCTCGTTGCGGCATTGGCGAAATTACAATTCCAGCCAATGAACCAGGTAGTTCCATTATGCCAGGAAAAGTTAATCCCACTCAAAGTGAAGCCGTCACAATGGTTTCTGCACAGATTATGGGAAATGATGCGACTATTGGATTTGCAGCGAGTCAGGGGAACTTTGAACTGAATGTATTTAAACCAGTCATTGCTTATAATTTCCTGCAGTCAGCCCAGCTTCTTGCGGACAGTATGGTTTCATTTGAAGAGCGCTGCGTACGCGGGCTAGAGCCAAATCATGAACAGATTGAAAAGAATCTGCGCGATTCTCTTATGCTCGTTACGGCACTTAATCCGCATATCGGATATGAAAATGCAGCCAATATTGCTAAAACTGCCTTTGAAAAAAATCAAACGCTAAAAGAAACAGCAGTGGAATCTGGTATTTTAACAGCCGAGCAGTTTGATGAATATGTGGATCCGAAGGCAATGACGAAGCCTAACGCATAGAGATTTGTAAGTTGTTTAGCCATGTAGTGAGCCTGGCAAAAAACCTCCATTAATTTCCAGTAATTTTTTTGACATAAAAAATACAATACCGGCTCATACTACTTTTACACAGGAGGTGAGACAACATGGCTAACAACAACAGTTCAAATCAGTTAGTAGTACCTGGTGTTCAACAAGCTCTAGATCAAATGAAATACGAAATCGCTCAAGAATTCGGAGTACAGCTTGGTGCTGATTCTACTTCCCGTGCTAACGGTTCAGTAGGTGGAGAAATCACTAAGCGTCTTGTACAAATGGCTGAACAACAGTTCGGTGGACAACAACAACAAAAATAAATACTTGTGACGAAAGAGGAAGGGTGCGCCCTTCCTCTTTATTTTGTAGAAAAAGGGAGAAGCAACGCGTTTCCCAAATCAGGAGCTTATGTTTACGAGTATTTTGTGGAAAGAAGTGCAGCATATGCGGGAATGCGGTATTTGTAATGGCTGGGATCAAACCTTGCACCTGTGCCCTAAGTGTAAAGGAATGATGGAGGATCAGGGAAGGATCACCGATTTTCTGGATGATTATAGTCCCTACCTGGATCAAAAATGGACAAATCTGGTGGACGGCGATGAGGATTCTTCTATTACAGAAGAATGTATTCATTTGTTTATCTGCGACGAGTGCGGACTCCGGGATGTGCAAAGCTCATAAAAAAGCGCAGCGTGAAAGCTGCGCTTTTTTCTCCTGTATAGCAATTAGCGAATACGCAATTCAGAATCTTTATCAAAGAAGTGAACTTTGTTCATGTCAATCGCAAGCTCGATGTCTTCGCCGCCGTTAATATCCGTACGGGAGTCTACACGAGCGATAAATTCTTGATCATTCAGACGGGAATAAAGGTAAGATTCAGACCCCATCATTTCGGCTACTTCGATATGTGCTGTAATCTTCTTATCCTGGTTAGCATCGATGAAAACAGGCTCATCGTGCATATCTTCTGGACGAACACCAAGGATTAGATCTTTGCCTATATAGTTCTGTTCACGAAGAGTTTTCATTTTTCCTTCTGGAACCGTAATCTTAACGGTACCAAGATCAATCTTCCCATCTTCTAATGTGCCGTGAAGGAAGTTCATGGCTGGTGACCCGATAAATCCGCCTACGAAAACATTTTCAGGTTTGTCATAAACATCTTTAGGTCTACCAACCTGCTGAATAATACCATCTTTCATAACCACAAGGCGAGTGGCCATCGTCATCGCTTCTGTCTGGTCGTGTGTTACATAGATTGTTGTGGTTTGCAGACGCTGGTGAAGCTTTTGGATTTCCGCACGCATTTGCACACGAAGTTTAGCATCCAGGTTGGAAAGCGGTTCGTCCATCAGGAATACCTTAGCGTCACGAACGATAGCACGTCCAAGTGCAACACGCTGACGCTGACCACCTGACAGCGCTTTCGGTTTACGATCAAGTAAAGCTTCCAGCCCAAGAATATTGGCTGCATTATTTACGCGCTGCTCAATTTCTTTTTTGTCCATTTTACGAAGCTTCAATCCGAAAGCCATATTGTCATAGACGTTCATGTGAGGATAAAGAGCATAGTTCTGGAAAACCATTGCGATATCCCGGTCTTTAGGTGCAACGTCGTTCATACGTTTATCGTCAATCATAAAGTCGCCGCCGGTAATTTCTTCAAGTCCCGCGATCATTCTTAGCGTTGTAGATTTACCACAACCGGATGGTCCTACGAATACGACAAATTCTTTATCGCCAATATCTAAATTAAAGTCTTCAACTGCTTTTACATTCTTATCATATACTTTTTCAATATTGTTCAGTTTTAGTTCTGCCATTATGACTCACTCCAATGTAATTTTTGAAATCGCTTTCTTGACTGTTTATAGTGTAGCGAATTCTGAAAAATGGGTAAATGGACAAAGTGCACAAAGATTCGTCATTAATCTTTGTGCACTTTGTTATTGATCCAGAGTGAGTAAGGCTAGATACGTAATCATGGCGCCTTCGAACTGCTTTACATCTATACCGGTTTTTTCGATAAATTTATCTACACGGTATTGAAGGCTGTTGCGGTGCATGTAAAGGTTTTTCGCTGCCAGGGTCGCATTGGAACCGGACTGAAGAAATACTTTAATGGTTTGCAGCAGATCCTTATCGTTCTTAATCTCCTGAAAGATAGAACGATGGATATGTTCCCACTGGGGCTCAGGGATCGCTTCAATAAACAAATAAGGCATGACTTCTTTGTAGGTGACGGCTGAACCGATCCGGTATTTTAAAGCTAGCGTATGACAGTAGTCGGCCCATTTATAGATGGATGGAGAAGAAGGGATATCATGTGAGAATTCGCTGATATAGAATTGAATATTGGTATAAAAATCGCTCATCAGTACATCGACAATGCCCTGGAAGGATAAAGGCTCTTGGTTCTCTTCATGAATTTCTTCAATAATAAATCCTTCCCCGTTTGTTTCCCAGATCACAGGCATTTTTCTTGGAAAAAGGGATTGAAACGCTTCTTGAAAGGATTCCTTGTCTTCAGGGAGATTCGCTATCGAAAAGAACACAAATCGGTACTGAATCGGCCAATGAATCGGCAGGTGATCCTGATGGCCTTTTAAGAAGTCATTCCAGGCCGTTTCCCGTTCCGTTTCTGTCGGAAGATCCACCGGTGCTGGAGTGAGAAAAACGGAAAGTAGTTTGGTGTCTCGTGCTTTAATTTCCTCGTTGAGAATACCGATAGTATCCATCGAAGGGGTCAAATACCAAGTATATGCGTCGGAATGGTCGGTTTCTTCAGGATCTGATATAATTAATGAAGGGTAGATAGTTTTAAGCTCTGCAATAATGGTCATGAATATCTTCCTTTTTTATAGATTCTTTACTATTATAGTAGTACATTGCACAGGAAACTTAAAATCAGCACCCCGCAAATGGGTTTAGGGTATAGTTCTTTATTTATAGGTATAGAAGGGAGTCGTTCCTCAATGGAACAAGTGAAAGACAGTAATTTATACGGTCAGGAAACAAAAAACCGTTTGAAAAGGATTGAAGGACAAGTCAGAGGCGTATTAAAAATGATGGATGAAGATAAAGACTGCAAAGATGTTATAACCCAGCTGTCAGCTGCCCGTTCAGCTATGGACCGTGCGATCGGATATATTGTAGCCAAAAATCTGGAAGGCTGCATCCGTGAAGCCCATGAAGAAGGCGAATCTGCAGAAGATTTAATCAATGAAGCTGTACAAATGATTGTAAAAAGCCGATAAACACAAAGCCGGAGATGTGCGAAGCATCACCGGCTTTTTTCATCTTTGCGATCGTTAACGTCTGGGATTTCTCTTTGGCTGCTCAGGTATTTCATGGGCTTCACCAAGTTGCTCATTCCCATATACGGGTTTCACAGTTCCACCGGCCATACCTTCGTTGATCATACGGTCGACATCCAGTTCATACTTGTCTTTTCCTTCGGGAACTCGATTGCTTTCGTACTTCTTCATATTATTCACCTCCCTTAATAGTTTGTCCGTAATCAATTGAACCATGAAGGTTTCGAAAGATGTTCCCACCAGGAATTTTCATATTTCCTATAAACGGAACTATTCACATCAAGAATTAAGATCTGTTAAATATTAGTTGATTCTCATATGAGGCTTATTAAAGAATAGGACCGGTTAATTTAAGACTCGAATTCGAGATATTGGTTTAGAGTGAAGGTCATACGGGGGACGATTCGCTTTCCGTGGGCATGTGCTGAGCCTCCTCAGTCTTCGACTTCCGGGGTCTCACCGGTCATGTTTATCCCACAGGAGTCTTCATCGTCCCCCTTCGGACCTTGCTAAATCAGGAGCTCGAAACGGCTTCAAACCTCATCTGCTGGATGTGGAATTAGATCATGTGGTTTTCTACCCATTTTCAGGATGGAATTACCCGCAATAGCCTGTCCTAAAAGGATTTAATTCAGATGAAGTAGAAGAAATTTTCTCTTCTGGAAGGGTCCGTTTTTTCTTAATCATGTTGGGTTGGTGGGGAAATGGCGAGACTCCCATAGGAAAGCGAGTTATTTCCCCACCAACCCTTCTCCATTTAACGTAACGGGCCCCGATTATCTCAAAACTGAGTCTTCCAGTATAGGGAGCTTTTTCGTAAATATCGATACGGAGGTTTAAGAGAGCTAATGGAAACGAAAAGCGGGTAGTTTTTACATAAAAATTGGCACAATCCTTGAAATGTCTTATACTTGGATGAGATTAAATAAAGAGAGGTTATACCCATGAATCCTGTACTGCTCGTGTTAATGATGATAGGAATTGGGGCATTAATTGGAGGGTTAACCAATTCCCTTGCTATAAAAATGTTATTTCGCCCCTATCGTGCGTTGTATATAAAGAACTTTCGCCTGCCTTTCACCCCGGGCCTGATTCCAAAGAGACAGAAAGAACTCGCCAGACAGCTGGGGCGTATGGTGGTTGAGCATTTACTTACTGCAGAAGGTTTGCGCCGCAAACTGGAGAGGCCTGCTTTTCAAACCCAAATGACGGAATGGGCTCAGGAAGAAATTGAGAAGATACTTAATCATCCGGCGACTCTTAAAGAAATGCTGGAGGAGCTTGATTTGGATATGAATACGGTCCATCTTGAGCAGTCGATTTCCAGTTGGGTAGAGAACCGCTATCATTCTGTGATGGATAATTACCGGGAAGAGACATTGGAAAATCTCCTCTCCCACGAATGGAAAGAAAAAATTGAAGTGGGAGCCGATCAGGTTGCCGATCATATTCAAGAACAGGTAAGATTGTATTTCCAAAGTCCGGAAGGCAGATATAAAGTAACAGCTCTGATTGAGAATTATCTGGATAACCAGGGGTTTCTTGGAAATATGGTTTCTTCCTTTATGGGTCCGGATGGCATTACTGAACGAATCTATCCTGCGATTATTCGTTACGTTTCAGATAGAGAAATGACTTACTGGCTGAGAGGCATGCTTCAGTCTGAACTACAACGGGCTATGAATCAGCCTGTTGGATTTTACGAGGATAAGATTGGACGAGACGCCGTTGGTCATACATTAGGACAAGCCGTCGCGAAAGCACTGCCGCTTGATGAATGGCTGGAAAAAACGGTAGCTGAATGGTCAAAACCTTATCAGCGTAAAATTCTTCAGGAATTCGTCCCTCTTCTAGTTAAGAAGGCAAGTGTGCTATTATCTGGCAAGGTGGAGAGTATGATGGAATCCATGCATCTTTCAGAAATTGTGCAGGAAGAAGTGGAATCCTTTCAGGTCGAACGCCTCGAAGAAATGGTGCTTGGAATCTCCCGCCGGGAATTTAAAATGATTACGTATTTAGGGGCGCTGCTTGGCGGTCTGATTGGTTTACTGCAAGGTTTCATCGTTTTATTTCTTGGATAAATAGCGATTCCTATACAGGACATCTTCATTTTGTTATAGTGGGGTAGGAGTCAAAGAACGAAACAATTTAGGAGGCTTTTAATTTATGGCTAATATTTATGATCACGCGTATGATCTTGAAAAAGCAATTAGAAACAGTGAGGAATTCACAAGCTTGAAAGAAGCTTATGAAGCAGTAATGAATGATGAAGCTGCTAAAAAAATGTTTGAAGATTTCCGTCAAACACAAGTAACTCTTCAACAGAAACAAATGCAAGGTGAAGAGATTTCTGAAGAAGAAGTAGAAGAAGCTCGTAAAGTTGTTGAACTTGTTCAGCAGCACCCTCAGATTTCTAAACTGATGGAAGAAGAGCAGCGCTTGAACACTGTTATCAATGATGTTAGTAAAATCATCACTAAACCGCTGGAAGAGCTTTACGGAAACCCGGAAGAGCCACAGCAGTAATAAAGAAAGCCACCCACTTGAAGGGTGGCTTTTTTGTTGGATTTTTTAACGATAGGTCCCAGTTTGGTAACTTCTAAAAAAACTTCTGTCTCTATCGACAGTTTTATGTCGTTTTGTGCAGGGAAAATTCTTACAAATGGAGAATTAAAAAATAGAGAGAGAATTTTTATAAAGGGGTTTGAGAATGAAACATTTCATTATTGAAGAAATAGACAATGTCGTCCATTTAAAAATAGCCCGTGGTGAAAAATATAATGCATTAGATGCAGGTATGTTGAAAGAATTCGCAGAAGCGATTCAACAGGTGAAAGAATATGAAGGTCAGGTAGTGGTCCTCTCAGGAAAAGGAGACGGCTTCTGCGCCGGTGGGGATCTTAGTATGATGGACATTGTGAGCGATGCAAATCAGTACGACGAAGTAATGAATCACATTGAAACCATTGTATCTACCATCTATACCATGCCGAAAATCGTTGTTTCCGCGATTCATGGGCCTGCCGTAGGACTCGGATTAAGCATTGCCCTTGCAGCCGATTACGTAATAGCTGAACCGGATGCTACGATTTCAATGAATTTCATAGGCATTGGTCTAATTCCTGACGGCGGAGCTCATTTTTGGCTTCAGCAGCGCCTCGGAACTCACCAGGCCAAGCAATTTGCCTGGAATGGAGAGCAGATGCGGGCTAAAGAGGCCTATGACCACAAATTAGTGGATATCGTTGTAAATGGATCCGTTGAGGAAGAAGCTCATGAACTGGCTAAAAAATGGAACCAGCGTCCATTAAAATCAATGATTGCTACGAAGGAAATATATCATCAGTATGGACTCGATCAATTATTGCTTTATCTTTCGAAGGAACGAAAAGCACAGTGGGATATGAAGCAGACTAACGATCACAAAGAGGGTGTGAAAGCTTTTAAAGAGAAAAGGCAGCCACATTTTAAGGGAGAATAATAAAAGCCGCGCATTTCTGCGCGGCTTTTTTTTATGAGATCTCTACCCTCTTAATGGGCATATGCAATGAGAGTGGGAAGGGTTATCTGTGAAAAAGGACCAGGTGTCCCTCAGGTGCAACACAGCGATGGGTTTGTTCACTATACCCTTCCTCAGCTAATCTTTCTCTTCCTATTTTCTTTGCTTCATCATCATTCTCCGCTTGGAAGGTTTCATCCAATACGTTGGTTCCGTCACTTTTAAATACGGTTAAAAAATATGTCTTCACAGCTGTTTCCTCCTTGGACTGAATAGGTGTTCATTATTTTACATTAGCGATTGATGATTGAAATTCCTGCTTTCTTGAAAACTTTTTAATTAATTGAAACAAAATTGTAGTCTTTTCGTAGTAAGATTAGAAGGAAAGGGGTTCAGAAAATGACTTTACGATTAGAGAATGTAACCAAGAAGTTTGGAACGTTTACAGCAGTCGATCATTTATCGCTGGAGATACCAGAGAAGCAGATTTTTGGTTTTTTAGGTGCAAACGGAGCTGGTAAAACGACAACCTTCCGTATGATTTTAGGGTTGATGGATCAAACCAGTGGATCCATCTCCTGGAACGACGGGACGATTGGATATGCTCAAAGCCATTTAATTGGATACTTACCAGAGGAGAGAGGGCTGTATCCGAAATTAAAAGTGCAAGAACAACTTATTTACTTAGCCAAACTGAGGGGAATGAACAAGTTGGAGACAGTAAAGGAAGTGGACTATTGGCTGGACCGATTTAAAGTACCTGAATATAAACATAAAAAAGTAGAAGAGCTATCCAAGGGAAATCAGCAGAAGATCCAATTTATATCCGCAGTCTTACATAAACCTAAACTCCTTATATTGGATGAGCCTTTCTCTGGCCTCGATCCAGTGAATGTGGAGATGTTGAAAAAAGCGGTCGTGGATCTGAAAGAAGCGGGCACCTCCATTGTTTTTTCTTCTCACCGAATGGAGCATGTGGAAGAGCTTTGTGAGCATCTGTGTATACTTCATCACGGCACACCAGTTGTCCATGGACGTTTGAAAGACATTAAGCGTTCCTTTGGCAAAAAGAATATTCGGGTACATGCGGACTTTAACACCGCCTACCTGGAGCAAATTCCTGGCGTTACCAAATATAAGCCTGTTCAGGACGGGTGTGAACTGGAAGTGGAATCAGAAAACATTTCACAGGAGGTTTTTCGCGAACTGCAAGGAAAAGGCTTTGTCCGCACGTTTGATCTTGAAGAGCCGACATTAAATGATATCTTTATTGAGAAGGTGGGGGCTTCCTATGAATAAATTCTTCATTATGATGGGGCACACCTATAGAAACCGGGTGAAATCAAAATCGTTTCTAATCACCACCATCATTACGGTGCTCATTATTTTTGGACTGACGAATTTACAGAATATCATCGAAACCTTCAGCGGTGATGGGGAAGAAAAGACTGTGGCTATGATTGCTGAAAACGAAGATTGGATTGAATCGATTAAACAGCAGCTGGGTACAAATGAGGAAATCGCCATTGAATCCTATAATGGCAGTCTGGAAGAGGCAAAACAAAAGGTAGAAGAAGGAGACTTTCATTCCATTACTGTGCTTGAGGAAGCGGAAAATGGTCTGCCGGAAGCTGATTATTATGCCAATCAAGTTGCGAACACTGAAACGAGCCAGCCGATTCAGCAGGCTCTTCAGCAGGTGAAGGTTCAGATTATAACAGAAAGAGCAAATGTGAATGATGAGGTTCTTCAACAGATCTCAACTCCTGTCGCTTTTGAGTTAAACGCACTCGAAGAAAGTGCCAAAACAGCTGAAGAACTCAATCAGACACGCGGGCTTGTCTATGTCATGCTCTTTTTCATGTATTTTGCTGTGATGATGTACGGGAATATGATTTCAACCGAAGTGGCTACTGAAAAATCCAGCCGGGTTATGGAAATCCTGATCTCGAGTGTATCTCCTGTGAATCAGATGTTTGCCAAAATTGTCGGCATTGCTTTGGTAGGGTTGACGCAGTACGGAATTTTTATCCTGGTAGGCTATTTAGGTATTCAGCAAAGTAAGAACTCTGGGAGCGCTTCATTGCTTGAATCATTTGGCCTTACAAATGTAGATCCGTTGACTGTTGTGTATGCCCTGGTATTTTTTGTCCTGGGTTATTTACTATATGCGACGCTCGCTGCCACACTGGGTTCGCTAGTTAGCCGGCTAGAAGATGCTCAGCAAATCGTAGCCCCCATGATGATGCTTGTAATTGCTGCATTTCTCATTTCAATGTACGGTCTTGCACAGCCAGATGCTGCCTTTATTACCATCAGTTCCTATTTTCCGTTTTTTGCTCCGCTGACGATGTTCCTGCGAGTGGGAATGCTGGATGTACCGATCTGGGAAGTCGCACTTTCGATCGGCATATTGATCGGTTCCATTATATTGCTTGCTTTCCTGGGCGCCCGCATTTATCGGGGCGGGGTGCTCATGTATGGAAAGTCTTCTTCCTTAAAGGATTTGAAAACCGCATTACAGCTCTCTAAAAAGGAAAAATAAAACTAATCCGCGTTTCCAAACTGGGAACGCGGTATTTTTGATTTTTGGTAACTGTAAAATCAACCCTGATCTAAAAGAACCTTTTATTAAAGGCGAACGTGCATTCGAAATTCAGCTTTGTTAAAATAAAGGAAAAAGCGAAGCGAAGAAAGGAGTGGAGCTATGCCAGAAAAGCTGCGATTTATTCATACAGCAGATTTGCATCTGGACAGTTTATTTAAAAGTAAAAGCAACGTACCAAAAGCACTGCTGGAACGTTTGAGAATGAGCACTTTCGAAGCTTTTGACCGGCTTATTGATGCCGCTGTGCGCTTTCAGGTGGATTTCGTATTAATCGTTGGTGATTTATTCAATGAGGAAATGAGAAGCTTGAAAGCTCAAGTACACTTGAGAAAAGGGTTTGAACGGCTCGCTGAACATGCTATTCAAGTGTACATGAGCTATGGAAATCATGATTTTTTAGAAGGAGCTCATTATCCTATTGAGTTTCCAGCAAATGTACATATATTCACCTCTCAGGATGTAGAAGCTTTTACACATAATAAAAAAGGAGAGACGTCTGCCAACATCTATGGCTTCAGCTATGTGGAGAAGAAGGTCAAGGATCGTAAGGTGAATGAGTATATTCGTCAGCCGGGAGCACCTTTACATATTGCGATGCTTCATGGAAGTCTCGATACAAATACCGACCACGATGTGTATGCCCCGTTCCGTCTGGAAGAACTGTATTCGAAGCAGATGGATTATTGGGCTCTTGGTCATATTCATAAGCGTCAGTTCTTATCTGAAGAGCCGCCGATTGTCTATCCCGGGAATATTCAGGGGCGCTCCAGGAAGGAGTCAGGTGAAAAAGGCTGTTACGTGATTGATTATGATAATGGAGAGTGGAAAAAAACGTTCCTCCCTCTTCAAAGCTTTGTTTATGAAGCCATTTCTTTTTCCTGTGAGCATCTGGATTCTCCTCAGGAGCTTGAAGGAGTCCTGAATGAAGCTAAAACTGCTGTACAGCGAAGCGATGGCGGCGTCATGCTCGAAGTCGAACTCACTTCTACTTCAGGACAGCTTAAGAAGTGGCAGGCTGAGGGTTTGCTTGACAATTGGGTCGAACTTTTGAATGAAGATGAAGGAACAGAAGACCTTTGGGTATGGATTGACCGAGTCCGTATTGAGGATGAGCCTCTCTGGGATGAAGAAGATCTCAGGAAAGGCCAGCATTTTACGGGGGAACTTTTAAGAGAAATGGACGAGCTTGACGATGGAGCCATAGAAAATTGGCTCGCCCCTTTATTTCACCACAGGAAAGCTGCCAGGTTTTTAGATTCGCTTTCCCCAGTAGAAAAACAGGAAATTATTGAGGCAGCTAAGACGCTCACACTGGACCAGTTGTTTACAAAAGA
This sequence comes from Halobacillus sp. K22, assembly GCF_052246795.1. Lineage (NCBI taxonomy): Bacteria > Bacillati > Bacillota > Bacilli > Caryophanales > Bacillaceae > Halobacillus > Halobacillus sp. K22. The sequence goes on from NZ_JBQQCN010000043.1 coordinate 13,839, forward strand.
AGGTGAGCATTCATGAAGATTAAAGAAATCCATATTTACGGATTTGGAAAGTGGAAAGACTATTCTATAAAGCTTGAGAACGGGCAGTTCACTCTTGTAACTGGCCGGAACGAAGCTGGAAAATCTACGCTGTATCAGTTTATTCTCTTTATCTTCTTTGGGCTCTCTCCAAAAGAACGTGAATTTTACCGCCCTAAAAGCGGCGGATCGGTAGGTGGTAAACTGATCGTTTCCACCTATGAGTACGGAGATGTGGGGATTGAACGTTTGCACGAAAAAGAGAATGGCAAAGTGGTCTGCCGCATGCAGGACGGCAGGGAAGAAGGGGAAGAGTGGCTTAAGGATCAGCTGGGAAGAATGAACCGGGATGTGTATGATGCTATTTATAGTTTTAGTGCCGAAGATTTAACAAACTTGAATCAATTAAAAGGCAGTGAGATCGGGGAAGTACTTTTAAACATTGGAATGACTGGATCGGAGCAGATTTATCAGACCGAAAAGTGGCTGGATAAAATGAGCCAGGATCGTTTCAAACCGAAGGGCAGAAAGCCGGAAATTAATCAGCAGCTTCAAATTGTTGAGGAGCTTTATCGGAAACAAGCCGTAGCTGAAAAAGAAGAAGGCTCCTACCAGGAACTAAAATCAGACTTGATAAAATGGACTGAGCAAGTGAGGGAAATGAGCGAAGAGATTTCAGCAAGAAGAAACGAGCAGTATAATTTGGAACAAATGATCAAAGCGCTGCCTCTCGTCCATGAATTCCATCAGCTGAAAGCCGAGATGAACCAATCCAATGACGATGATTCATTTCCGGAGGAAGCCAGGGAGCGTTATCAGCAGCTCAAAGAAGCCATTCTTCCATTGGAAAGCGAAAAACAGGTAACCAGGACGAAATATCAGGAATGGGTATCCAAACAACAAGCCATCAAGCAACAGCTCGCTTCAGAAAAGGATTGCCAGGAAGTGGAATCACTTCTTGAAAGACAGCCAGACTTTGAACGGGCTTCTAATCAAGTCGAACAATGGAAAGAGCGGAGAGCTGAGCTTCAGGAGAGAATAGAATACGACCGCAAGCAGATGCAAGTTCCAATTCAAGATGACGAGTGGAATGATTATTCTTTTCCATTTTTTGTTGAAGAAACATGGAGCAACTTAAAAGAGGAAGCGAATAAAATCGATCAGGAAGAGGAGCGTCTGGATGAGTGGGAATCTGATTTAAAAGTAGATAAACAATCCATTTACCAGCGTAAGGAGTCTCTGGCCGGAAAGATGATGGATGAAGAAAAAGCAAGGAGTTACTCAGAGCAGTTGACTATGCATGGTCAGGCGGGAGCTTCTTCCCATGCCGAGACGTCAGAACAGTTATTGAAAGTGTACCGGCTGGTTTGGATTTTATTTACGTTCATATTATTCACTGCCGGATGGACAATTGCTCTTCTTGCCTCGCTTGTAGTAATTGGTCTCATAGCTACTCTTATGAGTGCACTAACTGCTTTTGGCGCTTATTGGAGCCATCGGTCTTTACAGAAAGAAGCACTAGTAAAAGAACAAGCGGTAACACCTGTTCAACCCTTATCAGAAATCCAGCAAAAGCTCTCTGAGCATGAAAAAGATAAAGCTGAACGCGCTCAATTGGAAAAACAGGCTCGAAACGCTGACCTAGAAGAGATACGACTGGAAGAAAGAAGAAGACACCTGAATCAGCGAAAAAAAAGGCTGGAAACAGGAATACAGGAACAAGAAACCCTCTATCCATTTTTAACATCTCTGTCTATTGATCACTGGGATAAATTATACCATTGGCTTACGCAGGCAAAGCAGAAATGGTCTGAAAATGAAAAACTGGAACAATCTATAAGGGAACACGAGGAATGGATGCATCATGTGATTCAGGATGTGAAAAGGTTTTATGAGCGCATGAATTGGGAATCGGATTCCAAAGAGGCACATGAGTTCTGGAGGGAACTGAGAAACTGGGCGAACCAGCAACTACAGCTGCAAAATGAGCTGGCTTCCATAACCGAACAGATTTCCAGGACGGAGAAGCAGCTGAAAGATACCAACGCCAGGCTTCATTCCTACTATGAAAAGCGTCAGGAACTTTTTAATCAGGCTGACGTCCCCTCAGAAGAAGCATTTTATTTTCGTTTAAAGCAGACAGAAATCTTAAAAGAACAGTGGGAGCGGCGTCATTCGCTTATTCAGCAGATTTCACGGCTTCTTTCGGAAAAAGAGCAGAAGCAATTTGCCGTCTGGCATGATCCTCCCAGTGAATCCGCACTACAACTTCAATGGAATAGCACAAAAGAAAAAATGCAAGAGAGAGAGAATGAGCAGAGGGACCTTCAGCAACAGGTGGCCGATAAGAGAAGCAAATTAAGAACTTTAGAAAGTTCAGGTCAATATTCAGAACTGTTTCACCATTATGAAGCGGAACGGTCGAAACTTAAGGAACTTGCCATCGAATGGGCTAAATACCAACTGGCCTGGCATGTAGTTCACAAAACAAAAGAAAAGTACAAACAAACATACCTGCCTCAAGTTCTAAAGCAGGCGGAAAAGTATTTTTTCCGTCTCACTAGCGGAAAATATACGGCAGTTCGTCTGTTTGAAGACCGGGAAGCGTTAAGGGTAGAAGACCATAAAGGTCAGGTGTATGAGGTGTTTGAGCTTTCCCGGGGGACGCGGGACCAACTATATGTATCCTTACGGTTAAGCTTAGGTAAAACGATGGCCGAAACTGCCCGTCTTCCTTTTCTGCTGGATGATGCTTTCGTACACTTTGACCAGAAGCGGCTTCCCGTCATGCTGCAAATCATTGAAGAGATGTCAAATGATCATCAGATTATTCTTTTTACATGGAGAAGCGACCTTGCTGGCAGTTTCCAAAAAGTAATGGAGCATAAACTTTAGTAAAATAGGGAATAAGGTCGCAAAGTCCTGCTATTAGTGATAAAATGTTTTAAGATTATAAAGAGGAAATAGCAAATGGAGGGTTTCCATTGCAAAACACACACAACGAAGAATGGAATAAATACGAAGAGACAATCGAACAGTTTATACAAGTGATTGCGAAAAACATGAGTTTGTATGGGATTACTCCCTCAATTGGCCGCTTATACGGAGTTTTGTATTTTGCGGAAGAGCCGATGACTCTGGATGATATGAGGGAAGCGCTTGCTATGAGCAAGACCAGTATGTCCACCGGTGTCCGTGCGCTTTCGGACATGAAAATGGTGGAACCCTCTTTTAAAAAAGGGGTACGAAAAGACTTATATAAATCAGAGGAAGATTGGTATAAGTCGTTTACCTCTTTATTTAGCAGCCGGTGGAAGCACCATACCGAAACGAATATCGAAGAAGCTGATGAAGCTCTTGAAGAATTGAGAGAATTGAAAGAGAAGACAGACAATCAGGAACTTCAGGAGAAAATTGAACAGGACATGTACAGACTGGAATATGCTCAGGATTATTACCGCTGGTTAATTAAATTTATTCATGTGGTGGAATCCGGGGAAATATTTAAGTATGTTCCAAAGATTGATCAAAGGGAAAAAAAGAAATAAAGAACCGGCAGAAGCTGGCCTATCATTCCATTAGCTAAAGATCAGATGCTGAGGGGAAAGGTCCAGCTTCTTTGTTATAGACTCCATTAAATCTCCGTGTGGATTATTAAAGATAAGCTCCCGTTACTGGAAGACTCAGTTTCGAGACTTTTGTGAGAAATAGGTCCTGCGGGGGACGATTTCGCTTTCCGTGGGCATGTGGTAAGCTTCCTCAGGCTTCGCCTTCCGGGATCTTACCGATCATGTTCATCCCACAGGAGTCTCCATCGTCCCCCTCCGGACCTGGCCGAATCAGAAACTCGAAACCACTTAACCCCTGTTTGCTTGGTGAGAAAAAAGCATGGGATGAGACGTGTATTTTCATGCTAGAACGAGGTGGTAAAGCTTGTCACAGAAGTATTCAGGATCTATTTCGAAGGAGAGCATACTCTCTTTTGGAAGGGGCCTTTATCCTCCCGTGGCTGGGTTGGTGGGGAAATGGCGAGACTCCCATGGGAGAAGGAACTAGGAGAGATCCCACAGGGAGTGAAACGAGCGAGGAAGCTCACCGTTCCCCCATAGGAAAGTGTTCAAATGTGGAATCACCCCGAAAGACACGACCAGCATAAGCCGACCATCAAAAGGATGGCGGTTTTGCCATCCGTTGATGAGCGGCTTATGTCTCGAGTGTCTGGGTGATGGAACAAGACGAGTTATTTCCCCACCAGCCCGCTCCTCATCTCGTAACGGACCCAAGATATCTCGAATTCGAGTCTTACACAATCCGGCCCTTTA
>NZ_JBQQCN010000044.1:0-16383 GCF_052246795.1 Halobacillus sp. K22
ACTCTCCATAAAAGTAGTTTGACTTGCTCATTTGCACACCGAATGTGCTTGTTTGAATTCCTTCAATAATGAAAGAATATCTTGACGTACTGGTTGGTTCGTTCAGTTTTCAAAGATCAAAAGATTTTGTTTGCCGCTTCAAAACAGCGACTCAATAATCATATCATTGTGACTCGTTTAAGTCAACAACTTTTTTAATGATTTTTTGTTTGCCGTTGCCGGCTTGCCGCTCTGTCTTAATGCGACAAGTAATAATATACCACGCTGAAATAATGTTGGCAACACCTTTTTGCATATTTTTTTCTAATCATCTTTCCATTGAATCAAATGAAACCCCCGGAGCCTGTCAGCCGAGGGTTTATAAAGTCATTTTATTCGTTTTAAGATTCACGATTTCTCATTTGAGGGAAAAGCAATACATCTCTAATGGAAGGGGAATCTGTTAACAGCATTACCAGACGATCAATACCAATACCTAAACCGCCAGTTGGTGGAAGTCCGTATTCTAATGACTCGAGGAAATCTTCATCCATCATATGAGCTTCATCGTTTCCTTCTTCCCGCTCCTTCAATTGAGCTTCGAAACGCTCTCGTTGGTCAATTGGATCGTTAAGCTCAGAAAAAGCGTTGGCATGCTCACGCCCTACGATGAACAATTCGAAACGGTCTGTGAATCTCGGGTCGTCCGGATTCTTCTTAGCCAGTGGTGAGATTTCAATAGGATGTCCATAGATAAATGTCGGCTGAATCAATTTATCTTCTACATATTGTTCGAAAAACTCGTTGACGATATGACCAAAAGTCATAGAATCCTGAATTTCGACATTATGCTCTTTAGCTAATTCTTTTGCCTGTTCATCACTCATATGCTCAAAGAAATCCACGCCTGTATATTCTTTAATGGCATCGACCATATGCAGCCTCGTCCACTCTGGCTCTAAATTAATTTCCTGCTCGTTATACGTAACTTTCGCAGAGCCAAGGACTTCTTTTGCAATGTGAGCCACCATATTTTCAGTAAGGCTCATCACGTCGTGGTAGTCAGCATACGCTTCATATAATTCCAGCATCGTAAACTCTGGATTGTGTCGTGTAGAGACTCCTTCATTACGGAAAACGCGTCCTATTTCATACACTTTTTCCATTCCTCCAACGATCAAACGTTTCAGATGAAGTTCAATGGCAATCCTCATGTACAACTGCATGTCTAGTGCATTGTGGTGAGTAACAAATGGACGAGCGGATGCTCCTCCCGGAATACCGTGCATTAATGGAGTTTCTACTTCTAAGAAACCTAGACCATCCAGGTACCTGCGCATGGATTGTATAATCTTACTCCGCGTGATAAACGTGTCACGGCTTCCAGGGTTAGTAATTAAATCTAAGTAGCGCTGACGGTATCTTTGTTCTACGTCTTGCAAACCGTGGAATTTTTCAGGAAGGGGACGAAGAGCCTTCGTCAGCAAGTGAAACTCGTCCGCTTTAACGGAAAGCTCACCTACTTTTGTCTTAAACATAACTCCAGTTACCCCTATGATGTCACCCAGATCAGCCGTATTAAAAACTTCGTAGGCTTCCTCTCCAATTCTATCTTTACGAATATATAGCTGAATTTGGCCGCTTACATCCTGAATATGAGTGAATCCCGCTTTTCCTTTTCCACGCTTTGTCATTATTCGTCCAGCAATGGTTGCAGGAAACTGTTCTTCTTCCAGTTCCTCTTTACTGTACTGATCATACTTTTCTATAAGATCTTCTGCAAGATGTGTACGTTCGAACTTATCGCCAAATGGATCCAAACCCTGTTCACGGTAAGCATTCAACTTATCTCTGCGCACCCGCATTTGTTCATTGAGTTCTTCCGACATTCTAATCACTCCATTCCCTTAACTATTATAAAAGTAAGCCGCTTCAATAATAAAAACTGCCAGCTTCGGACTGGCAGTATTCTAACTATGGTTTAGTATAGAAAAGACGTCGAACTGTGTCAACGCCGACTATACCAGGATGCTTTCAAGTGTACTTCCAATTCATTGAAAAGCTCATCCATAATATAAGCATGGTTTCATTTGTTTCACTACAGATGCGTCCGTTTATCTTTTAGCCTTTTAAATACAACGAAGCACGTGTACGCATTTCCATTATAGCCACTTTTTCATTTTCCAAACGAGTAAGGCGGTTCACATGGAGCATACATACATGGATTTTCTCTTATAAATTAGGTTAAGTCTCTAAATAATTGACTGTCCGATACATGATCTACAGATTGCTTCTATATTACAAAAAGCGCTGCTTAGTCACCTGATCGACTTTTTCAACTTACCGACAATCTCCTGATCAACCAAAACTTCAACGCGATTTATATCCTCCCCCATACCCTCATACTTCGGACATCATCAGCCGGCAAATCCTCCAGGATCTCTTCTACTTGTTTAGCTATAAAGGGAATGGTTACTTTCGGATTCACTTCTGCTAATGGCACCATGACAAAAGCTCTTTCTTGCATATGTGGATGAGGAAGAATCAGGCGCTCTGCATTCATATTTTCTTGATTATAGAGCAAAATGTCAAGATCAATGGTACGCGGCCCCCACTTCACTACTCGTTTGCGGCCTAATTCCTTTTCGATAGACTGACAGTGATCAAGTAATTGTAAAGGAGGCAGAGAGGTTTCAATTTGTATAACCATATTTAAAAAATCATTCTGGTCCGTATAACCTACAGGCGCAGTTTCATACACCGCTGATTTTAATACAACCGTAATGTCGGGATGATCCTCTATGCTCTCCACCGCATTCTTTAAAAACTCTTCTCTTTTGGAAATATTGGAGCCAAGTGCGATATACGCTGTATTCATCCTTTTCGGCTCCGATGTATTTCAATGGCCACCGACTGGTAATGCCCAGGGATAGGAGGGTCAGGTTTATAAACTTTCAAACGGCATCCTTGCACAAGATGGAATTGTTTAAACAACTCAGCTGAAAGCTTTTCAGCAACTGTTTCCACTAGTTTATGCGCCTCTCCTTCGACTACTTTTTTGCAGGTCTCATAAATCGCGCCATAATCCACTGATTTTGTCATGTCGTCCGTCTGAGCGGCAGGCTTTAGATCTAATTCAAGTTCTGCATCCACATAAAACCGTTGGCCCAGTTTATTTTCTTCCGGAAAAAGGCCATGATAGCCCCAAAACTCCATTTGATTTACATATATTTTATCCATTATTACCTTCCTTTCCCATCATAGCATCCATCATTTTTGTCATTCGCGCTATTGGTTTCACGTCATGGACCCGGACAATATGAACCCCATGGGCAATGCCGTAGCAAACGGTAGCTCCTGTACCTTCCATACGTTCATCTTTAGGTAAATCCAGGATGGTTCCTATAAAGGATTTACGAGAACTGCCAAGTAATAGAGGGTAACCCATAGCTTCGAATTGATGCAGATTGCGCATCACGGCTAAATTCTCTTCTTTTCCTTTAGCAAATCCAACCCCTGGGTCGAGCACAATATTTTCGTCTTTAACTCCGGCTTGCTTAGCTATTGTGATGCTTTCCTCTAAGTCAGCTTTCATATCGTCAATTAACGAAGTATAGTTCCTATCGTCACGATTGTGCATTAAGATTACTGGCACATTATAGTGAGCCGCAACCTCAGCAATGGCTGGCTCTTTTTTAGCGCCCCATACATCATTAATAATAGAGGCTCCTGCTTCAATAGCCTGTCTGGCAACTTCTGCTTTGTACGTATCAATCGAGATAGGGAGGTCCACTTCCTGATGAATAGCTTTTACGACCGGAATCACACGTTCAATTTCTTCTTTTTCACTAATCGGTTCATGTCCTGGACGCGTGGATTCCCCGCCTATATCAATGATATGGGCCCCATCCTTTTCCATAGCAGCTGCACGCTGGACAGCTCCTCCCACCGTGTTAAACCTGCCGCCGTCTGAAAAAGAATCCGGGGTAATATTTAAAATGCCCATGACTAATGTTCGTTTGGATAAATCGTATGAGTGGTTCTGCATTTTCAACTTAAATCCCATGGCCGGTACCTCTTTCTTTAAAAGCTTCTTTCCCTATCTTACATCATTTTTTTATTTCTATCACTTACCGTACCCGTTTGTGATTCCCATAAAAAAATACGCCCTGTAAAAGAGCGCATTTTTTAAGAATTAATTATTCTTCTTCTTCGAATTGATATAGTGGTGTAGATAGATAACGTTCCCCATTACTCGGAATCACTGCTACAACTTTTTTACCTTTACCAAGTTTCTTAGCTACCTGCTTAGCCACGTGAATCGCTGATCCAGAAGAAATTCCGCCTAGAATTCCATCTTTACGGGCGGCCTCGCGCGCAGCTGCAAAAGAATCTTCTGTATTTACCTGATGAACTTCATCGTATATTTCCGTATTCAAGATTCCAGGTACAAAACCGGCTCCAATACCCTGAATTTTGTGAGGACCTGGGTCTCCTCCCGATAATACAGGTGAGCCCTCTGGTTCTATCGCATGAATTTGAATGTCAGGATACTTTTCTTTCAACACCTTACCTGCACCTGTAATAGTTCCGCCTGTGCCGATTCCAGCAACAAAAGCATCTAATTGGTCACCCATCTGTTCCACAATTTCAGGACCAGTAGTTTTTTCATGGATTCTTGGATTGGCTTCGTTATTAAATTGCTGAGGCATGAAATAGTTATGCTGTTTTTGAAGTTCAGCAGCTTTTTTAATAGCACCTTTCATACCTTCACTTCCCGGCGTCAGGACAAGGTCTGCCCCATAAGCACGAAGCAGGTTACGTCGTTCCTGACTCATTGTATCCGGCATGACAAGAATGGATTTGTAGCCTTTAGCGGCTGCAACCATGGCGAGCCCAATCCCCGTGTTTCCACTGGTAGGTTCAATAATGGTGTCGCCTTCTTTTAGATCTCCGGACTTCTCTCCTTCTTCAATCATGGATAACGCGATACGATCTTTTACAGAGCTGCCTGGATTCATGTATTCCAGTTTAAGATAAATATCTGCGCTATCTTCCTCTGCAGACCCATTTAGTTTTACCATCGGGGTCTGACCGATAAGTTCACTAACATTATTAACAATTCTCATTTTTCCACCCCTAAAACCAAGTATTTTGATAGGATTTAACTCTAATGTACTGAAGGATGAGCATATTGTCAAACATTTCAATCATTTATTATTAACGTTCCCTTTAAAAAAAAGGCGAAACAAGATTCCTGTTTTAATTATGCACAAGAATTGTTCCGCCCTGTCTAACTATAGTTACTCCATAAGGTAAATGATTATTCTGTTTCCTGAGATTGCAGGTCTTTCAATTGATTCACATCAAATTGATAATCCTCATTACAAAAGTGACACTTAGCCTCTGCTCCTTGATCTTCTTCAATCATTCGTTGAATTTCTTCATCCCCAAGGCTTGCTATTGCCACTTCTACACGCTCGCGTGAACAGTGACATTTGAACTGCACAGGCATAGTATCCAAAATTTGCAGCTTATCTTCTCCCAGCACTGTTTGTAAAATCTCTTCAGGACTCTTGCCCTCTCGGACTAAGCTTGAGATTGCCGGCATTTCAGACAAGCGTTTTTCAATTTCACTAGTAGTGGCATCATCCGCCCCGGGCATCATTTGAATAACAAAACCTCCGGAAGCAAGAATGGAGTAATCAGTGTCTACAAGGACTCCGGCACCTACTGCAGATGGAACTTGCTCAGAGTTAGCGAAATAATAAGTGAAATCTTCACTTATTTCTCCAGAAACCAGCGGCACTTGTCCGGTAAAGTGGTCTTTCATACCAAGATCCTTCACGACACTCAACGTTCCATTTGTGCCCACTGCACGAGCTACATCCAGTTTTCCATTTGGATTTAAATCAAAATCCACATGAGGATTGATAATGTAGCCGCGTACTTCACCTTTAGCATTTGTGTCAGCTATAATAGCTCCGGCAGGGCCATCACCTTCTACTTTTACCGTGATTTTATCCTCCCCTTTAAGCATAGCTCCCATCATGGAACTAATGGTAAGGGTCCGGCCTAAAGCGGCAGAAGTCGTCGCCCAAGTATCCTGTCTGCGGCGGGCTTCCTCTACGGTGTCCGTTGATTGCACGGCATAAGCTCTTACTTGTCCATCAAAAGCCAGGGCGCGTACTAAATAATCTGACATGGCTCATCATTCTCCTTTAAATGCTTTTTTTCCTTTGTTGCGCTCATATATATTGTGAAGACCTTTTAATGTTAAATAGGGATCCACGTGATCAATCGTCCTCGACTGACCAGCTATCAGTGTAGCGAGTCCTCCAGTCGCAATGACTGTCGGGGTGGTCTCAGACGTTTCTTTCATCCGTCGGACCACTTCATCTACTTGTCCTACATATCCATAAAAAACTCCAGATTGCATCGCTTCTACTGTACTTTGCCCTACTACGTGATCGGGACTCTTAATTTCTATTTTGGGAAGTTTCGCTGCTTTAGCATACAAAGCTTCCATCGAAATGTTGATTCCCGGGGCAATGGCGCCTCCCACATATTCTCCACTTTCGTTAATATAACAATAGGTGGTCGCTGTACCAAAATCTATAATGACCAGTGGCAATGGATAATCATCAATAGCCCCTACTGCGTTAACTACTCGGTCCGCTCCAATCTCCTCAGGATGCGGGTACTTCATAGCAAGACCATGAGATACGTTCCCTTCTCCTATGATCATGGGCTGCTTTTTAAAATAATAACGAGACATACGTTCAAGTGCAAACATTATAGGCGGCACGACAGAGGAAATAATCACACCGTCCATGTCTTCAAATGTTAAACCCTCATGATCAAACAACGATTTGATCAACATGCCGTACTCATCTTCCGTTTTATGTCGATCCGTTTTTATTCTCCAATGATAACTTAATGATCCATTATCAAATACACCAAGCACGGTATTCGTATTTCCTACATCAAGGACAAAATTCATGCTTACAGCCTCCTGCCTCATTTCCTTCGGCTACCATCATATCACAACTTACCCTTTACTTGCCTGCAAGTGCGCACACAAAAAATGTCACACCAGCCATAAAGGCCGATGTGACATGTAACGCCATTAAGAACGACGATCTTCAGAATCTGAACCAGACGTTTGGTCTTTGTCGTCTACTTGTTCAGTAGAAGAGTTATCCTTAGTCGACTCTGACTCATTTGCTTCTTCTGTTTCTTTAGATTGAATATTTACTCGTACATCATCGTCATCACTAAAATGATCTTCGCCTGATGAAGTATTGTTCTTGATTTTTGCGTTATTCTTACGGGCAACCTCTTCCAGCTCTTCATCTGTTGGAAGGCGCTCTTTGTCGAACAGGGAGCGGATTTGAGTAGCGTCAAGAGTTTCTACGTCAAGTAGAGTCTTTGCAATCAACTCAAGCTTAGATTTATTATCCGTAAGAATCGTTTTCGCTCGATCGTAACAATAATTGATAAAGTTTTGAACTTCCTGATCAATTTCATAGGCGATTTGGTCACTGTAGTTTTGCTCGTTTTGGATATCGCGGCCAAGGAATACCTGACCACCTGAGTTAGAACCAAATTGAAGAGGGCCGAGTTTGTCACTCATGCCATACTCAGTTACCATCTTGCGAGCAATTGCAGTGGCACGTTGGAAGTCATTGTGAGCACCTGTGCTCACTTCCCCAAATATGACTTCTTCAGCCACACGACCACCTAGCAGACCAGTGATTTTATCAAACAATTCCGGCTTGGTCATGAAGTAGCGATCTTCTTTAGGAAGCATGACGGCATATCCGCCTGCTTGACCGCGGGGGACGATCGTTACTTTGTGAACCATATCGGCATCATCCAGAACCATTCCAATAACCGTATGACCACTTTCATGGTGAGCTACGATATTACGTTCTTTATTAGAAATTACACGGCTCTTCTTAGCTGGTCCAGCAATGACACGGTCAATTGCTTCGTCCACATCATCCATATCAATTTTATTCTTATCACCGCGAGCGGCTACAAGAGCTGCTTCGTTCAGTAAGTTTTCAAGGTCTGCACCTGAGAAACCTGGAGTACGAAGAGAGATAGTTTTCAAATCAACATTTTCAGATAATGGTTTATCTTTTGCATGGACAGCTAGTACCGCTTCACGGCCTTTCACATCTGGACGTTCAACCGTGATTTGACGGTCGAAACGTCCCGGACGTAGAAGTGCAGGGTCTAGAATATCAGGACGGTTTGTGGCAGCGATAATAATGATTCCCTCATTAACTCCGAAACCGTCCATCTCTACTAGTAATTGGTTCAATGTCTGTTCACGTTCATCGTGTCCTCCGCCAAGGCCAGCGCCACGCTGACGTCCAACGGCATCAATCTCATCGATGAAAATAATGCCCGGGGCGTTTTTCTTCGCATTTTCAAATAGATCACGCACACGAGAAGCACCGACACCAACAAACATTTCTACGAAATCCGAACCACTGATAGAGAAGAATGGGACTCCTGCTTCTCCGGCAACGGCACGGGCAAGTAATGTTTTACCTGTACCAGGGGGTCCTACGAGCAGGACACCTTTAGGAATACGGGCACCTACGGCAGAGAATTTGCGAGGATCTTTTAAGAAGTCAACGACCTCTACAAGTTCCTGCTTTTCTTCGTCTGCTCCGGCTACGTCTTTAAAACGAACCTTCTTCTTGTCTTCCGTGTACATCTTAGCCTTACTTTTACCAAAGTTCATGACACGACTTCCGCCGCCTTGAGCCTGATTAAGTAAGAAGAAGAATAAGATGAAAATAATGATAAACGGAATGATCGATGTTAGAAATGTCACCCATGCGCTAGGCTGCTCTTCTTCTTCCACATGAAGCGTGCTTTGTTCCTGAGCGGTTTGGGTGATATTTGAAACAACTTCATCGTTTGCAGGGATCTTTGCTGAGAATTGCCCTTCTTCTTCACCTTCTCCAGCCAATTGTCCGGTGACTTGAATCACACCATTCACAGGCTGAATGGTCATCTCTTCGATTTGACCATTGTTTAATTTATTGTAAAACTCGTTTACGTTCAACTGCTGCTGTGGCTCACCTTGACCTCTAAATAGACCGACGACGCCGATAACTACGAGGAAGATAAGTAAATAAAATATAGTGTTACGAAATATCCGGTTCATTGCCTACCTCCTCCCAAGCGAGAAAAACTATAGTAAATAGTATCATAACAAAAACGGACGACACAACTAATTACCCTCATTCCTGCAGGTTCCAAACTAATATTCACCGATCGATTTTTCATCCGCCGTAAACTTCCGGCTTCAGAATCCCGATATAAGGTAGATTACGGTACTTCTCTTGATAATCTAACCCATATCCCACAACAAATTCATCAGGTATTTCAAAACCAATCGTATCCGCCTTAATATGAGCAGTCCGACCAGCTGGCTTATCAAGCAGGGTTACAATTTTAATGGAATTAGCTTGACGGTATTTAAATAAGTCTACTAAGTAACTTAACGTCAATCCACTATCAATGATGTCTTCTATAATTAAAATGTCGCGACCTTCCACTTTTGTATCAAGGTCTTTAACAATTTTAACTTCTCCAGACGATCTTGTACCACCGTGATAGCTTGAAACATCCATAAAGTCCATCTCAAGGTGAATCTCTACCCTTTTCAGCAAATCCGCCATAAATGGGGTTGCACCTTTTAATACTCCGATCGCTAACGGAAAACAATCCTTATATTCTTCCGTTAAGTTGGCCCCCATTTCCTTGCACTTTTTCTGGATTTCTTCTTCAGAAATCAAGACCTTCTCAATTTCGCTATGCATGTCTGCTCCTCCTACGTTTCTGCTTTATTTTCATAATGCACCCGAAGCCAAGTGCCTGAAGATCCATCCGTACTTCCCCCGCTTTTTTTCAAGCCGACCAGCCATAGGATTTCTCCACTGCTGTCTGTTACAAGCGGCCACGTTCTACGCAGATGAGCCGGAATTTTCTGGTCAATAAAGATATCTTTCACTTTTTTGGACCCATTCATTCCTCTCACACGCATTCGATCTCCATCCCGCCTCGTCCTTACAACAAATGGTAAATTTACGTGATGAGCATCACATGTAAAGACAAAATCTCCCTCTTTTTCCTGGGGGCTGCCCCACTCGGCATATAAACGAGCTCCATCAGGAAGAACTAGTGTCTCTCCAGCATTAAGAGAATATTCATACGTCTCTCCCTCATCTGAACAGTCAAAAGAAAGGGTCACTTCATCATAAGCGCGAACGGCTTGCAAACCTTGAGGAAAGTCCAGCTTTGCATTCGGTTTGTGATCATATAATAGGTTCATAAACATTTCCTCATGCAAATAGGAAATATCTTCAGTTTGGTTAACATACAGATAGTTCAATATTAGATGAAAGGCACTTCTTTGTAAAGCAAGTGGAAACGTTTTAAAAGTCGATAAGGAGAAATGTACGATTTTCTTCATATTTGAAGAAAAATACATGGTATCTAATACTTCTCTGGCCTGTTCCCTTATGTATGACTGGTCTTCTCTCATCCTTCGGCTCATTGCCTGCATATGAGAATGGAACTTTGGATTCTGCTCCTTTAAGAACGGCATGACATGCTTACGAAACGCATTCCTTGTGTAGTTTGTCTCCTCATTTGAGGGATCTATCCGCGCCCTTACTTGATGACGGGCGTTATACTCAGCAATTTGACTCTTAGATAAAGACAGGAATGGTCTTACAAGCCGCCCTCTTCCAAATGGTCGCTGAACCGGCATTCCCTGTAAAGACTCAGGACGCGCACTGCGAACCAGCTGCATTATCATAGTTTCAGCCTGGTCATCGCCATGGTGACCCATAGCCAGTACATCTGCTTTTCTTTCCTCCATCATTCTCTCAAAGTACTGGTAGCGCAAGTATCGGGCTGACTCTTGTGTTCCCGTCCCGGCCTCTCTTCTGTACGAACGGACATCGACAGAGGTGCCCGCAAATTCAATGTCCCATTCTTCACATTGATTTTTCACAAACTCCAGATCATCCAGGGACTCCTGTCCCCGCAGACCATGGTCTACACACACACCAATAACTCTTAGGCTCCAGGAGTCTTTAATGGAACATAGAAAATGAAGAAGAGCCATCGAATCCGGTCCTCCTGATACTGCTGCGAGTACGGTTTGATGAGGGGAAATAAGTTGATGTTCTTTTACAAATGAATGGACGATCTGCTCCATGCGAAGATCACTCCTGTTAAATTCAAACTGCCTGCTTTCTTTCTCCATCGTACCACTCTTATCACCTTCTGCAAAAGAATACACTTATATCCAGAAACTAAATATTGAAAACCCACAGAATACTCCCGCGACTATAGATAGAGCCAAAAGCTCGCCCCATTCAGAGGAGTGTTTCTGAGTTTTCATTTGCTTCCTGGAAACAGTAGTTCTTTGTGCTCGTTTCATCACTATATTGGATAAAGCTTGTTTCATTTCTGAAGCATTTTGATACTTTCCTTTCCATACTTCCGCAATAAAAGAATGATAAGGTTTTAAATCATTAGAGGAGGCAAGTTTTACTGCCAGCATTTTTTTTGGATGACTCCCTTTTTCGAACTTGCTCGGATACACCATCTCTAACATTATCATGGTTACAGCAAATAAATCATAAGAAGGCTCAGCTTTTCGGGAGCCAAATCCCCAATACCCTCGATCATAAAATTCCGTGTATTCCTTGATAGCCCGACCTATAGCTGTAACGCCTCCTACATCTATCCATCGAACTTTTGAATTTGACATTAGCAAGTTGTCCGTCTTCAAATCTCCAAAAACGAACCCCGCTTTGTGAAGATGCTCCAGGTCGGTTAACAACTGGATTGTACAAATTCCAATCCATTCTTTACTTTTTCCTCTTAAAAAATGGGATAGAGGTATCCCTTCTACATATTCCATAACATAAAAAGGGAATATTTGAAGAGACGGAGCTTTCCAATCATCTACATCAACAAAAGCAGGCCCAAGTTTCACCCCTTGGACCTTACTGAATTTCTTCAACATATTTACTTCAAGCATCATCCGAGAGCTGTCTCGCCCTACCTTAAGGGCTACCTTTTCTCCCTGGGAAGTTTGACATAAATAAACGGCGCCGCAAGCTCCCGCTCCGAGTTTTCGAATCACTTTATATTTATGACCATTCCACTTCCCTTGTAAATATGTCCCGGGAAATATTTTAAAATCCTGTTTCTTCATAAGGATCTTCTCCATCCTGCATCCCTCTGAACAGAGGTTTTTCAGTAAAGGCATAGAGAGCTTCTTTCAGCGCAGGTCCCGTAGGCGTGTACCCACCGCTTGAAAGTTTAGAAAAAATACCACTGATTTCTCCAAGTTCCGGCGTCCATTTAATGACTCGCCGGATCGTGTGTTTTGCATCAGGAAATGTATAAATACTGAATTGGTTTGATCCAGTACGTGCGTTAAGGCTTAAAGAAAGATCGTATAGCGCTTCTTTCACTGTAGGTAATTTATGCTGCATGCTGGCACTTGTATCCACTAGTACAAGTACTTCAAGTTCACATGCCTCACCTAAATCTTCTACGACTTCTACGACTTCACTTCTTGTAGCGGGCGGTAACTCTTCAATACTTTTACCCTCTCCGAGAATTTCTTGCAATTCTTTATTAACAACCCCCTGAATGGTTTGAGTCATGGCTTGCCTCGTAACCATTTGCACGGTTTGGGACAAACTTTTCTGATATACAATTTGACTGACGCCTCCACCTGCCTCAGCAATCGATTCAACTTCTTCAAGCCCTTGAGGCTTCTCATTTTGCCGATCGTCAAGAACGCCAATCACATTGACCGTTACACCCTGATTTCTAGCCAGAGCTGCTACGGCTATAGGGTCTTCTCCATGGTTCGAGCATCCATCCGTTAATAACAGAATTTGTTTTAATCGGCCTGCTTTCATTTCGACATCCCTCCTGTTTCGTTGCTTCCATCTTCGCCGAAAAGGAGGAATCTTATACGCAGGCTAAGCCTGTTTTTTCTCTGTAGGGATAGAGGACCACTCCGGCATATACCGGTCTATCCTCGCTACAAGAATCGTCATATCGTCATTAATGGAACCTCGATGCGTGCGGATCACTTCTTCCAGCAAAAGATCAGCTACCACTTGAGGCTCGCTGCTGTAAACCTCCTTTATTTTTCTCTTGAACCATATTTCTACGTTCTCTACTTGATTATGACCATCTAATATACCATCACTCATCATGATCAATAAATCGCCTGCCTTCAACTGCTCATTGGTCATATCCACATCCACTTCAGGTATAATGCCCATTGGCAGGTTTCCGGCCTCGACAGTCAAAATCTGCTCTCCTCTCTTAATAAAGCTAGGTGTACTTCCCACCTTTATAAACTTGGAGGTAGCTTTATGCAAATCAATGACAGCTAAATCCAAGGTCGAAAATATTTCATCATTTGTTCGCAGTGATAATATAGAGTTGATAGACTGGATAGCTACGGATTCCTGCATTCCCGATTGCAGAATCTGTTTCAGCAGTCTTAGCGTTTCCATACTTTCTTCATGAGCACGTTCACCGTTACCCATTCCATCGCTAATAGCGAGTGCATATTTCCCCCTTCCCAGTTCCATCATGGTAAAGCTGTCTCCCGATATAAACCCTCCTCCTTTTGCTGCGTGGGCTACTCCTGTTTCAATCGAAAAGTGCTTAGCTGATCCAAATGTTAAATAGCACCTGCCATTAGGATAAGGAGAAATCTCTTCCATCGTCACTACAATTGTTTCCCCTAAAATATCCGATAGCACAGGTGCAATAATTTTCGCTCCTTCCCCTCGGTAATTATTGATTTCTACTACGAGTTCTAAATCAATATTTCCGGCGTCCAGCGTATAGATTTCAAGTTTTTGTATGTCCATCCCCATTCTTTCTAAGGCATTATAAATAATCTGTTCTTTTTGTTCATGGTGTTCTCGTTCTTTCACTATTTCTTTAGCAAAAGTACTCATTACATCCGATACGCCCTGAAGCTGCTCCGCTACAAATCGGCGGCTTTCCAGGACCTGCTTTTTTAATTGTTTATTTGCATGATAGAAGGACAGTTCGTGGTTCATCGTATCGATTAACTTCTGTGATTTCACACAGTGCACATCCACGTTTTTCCGGGTCATCCTGGTAGGTTCCCCTCTTTCGTCCAACTCCATCATTAGACCTGTCATTAAATCATGAGTCTCATCAAACTGAGTGACCCAGCATTTTTCCTTCTTAAAACAGGATTGACAGGTTTTTTCCGTTACATGACTAAGGAAATAATCGATTTCTTCTGTACCTTCTACAGCCTCCTTGGAATGGTCCAGATCATTAAAACTCTTAGAAAGCGCTTTAAATACATCAGAAAACTTACCAACTCGTACAGCGGTAACATCACGCACCTTTTGTAAGTATTTTTGTTGTTCAGAATTATGCTCTTCTGTACCTGGGATATAACGTGACAGACGTTTAACCCAGGAATTTGGAGTCAACACAAATAAAATAATAGCCCACACCGAGGCCCATATTGAAGCGGACAGCCCTCCTCCACTGGATACATAAAATCCAATTAATAACGTACCTACAGCAAGCCCCGCACTCACCCCCAGTTTTTTACCCTCTTTTAATAAACCTCCTAATAAGCCTGAAAATGCGAGCAGGCTCATTTGATAGATATGATCCATATTAGATAAGCTAAGTACAAGTCCCGTAACAACACCAACCGTTGAACCAATTGCAGCCCCTGCAATATAAGCAAGGAGAATAACCAGGTAGCGTGCGAAGACATCGACCACCGCTACACCTTGAATCTGCCATCCAATCATTCCAGTTAACACGGAAGCTAATAATATGATTAAGCAGACAATTTCCTCATTTTTTAATGTCGGATGATATTTTTGCGGTGATAATAAAGGAAGACTCTGCATAAATATTAGTACAAGTATAAAAGTAAGAACTCCTTCAGCTAACATCAAAGTAAGTTCGTAAAGCTGCCATCGATCGAGTAATGCGAGGCTTGCCGTACGGGGAAGCAAACTTGCTAATAATGCAACAGTGGGCAGCCATTTCTGGGGGTGACTTGTTCTGCGCAGCGCCAGACTTAAGAGCAAAAAAGTCGTCGATGCTCCCACTACGAATCCGGCATGTGTGAAACTGTAGGTAGACGCCCCTGCCGCCATCATAATCGTAACCGGCACGACTAAAGGTCTTTTTAACCACCAGATCACGGCTAAAAATGCAACCGAGAACGGTGCCATAGAAGATAATATAATTGCTCGTCCCAACAATAAGGAAAGCACCATGTGGAAAACACCTTTGTCAGCCATAAACGAAAACATCCCCAGTGAAGCTTTTTGTAATCCTCTACCTAAATTGGACTGCTTAAGTGTTGCCTGACGCTCTTCACGCTTCATCACCGTACCTGACATTTTTTCATCACTCCTTTTGTTATTGAACTTTATTAAACCACATAAAAGACAAGCATTTTGTCAAAACAACAGGAGAACAGAAACAAAAACTTCGATGCTTTTTTCAAGAAGCATAAGACTTTCTACAAAATCTACCTGCCCCTCTCCCTTATCCATTCAAAAACCACCTTCATTCCCTATCGAAATTTACATACTAGTCTGATATTTTTATTTTTTATTGACAGTTTTTTTTTCATGGTGTACTATATTCCTTGTGACTTTGAACACATCATATTTTCTAATGGCGGTGTAGCTCAGCTGGCTAGAGCGTACGGTTCATACCCGTGAGGTCGGGGGTTCGATCCCCTCCGCCGCCACTACTTTTTAGCATTAGATGGCTTTGAATAATGAGTCTATTAACAAAGAAAAGTTACCTACATACAAGGCCCGTTGGTCAAGTGGTTAAGACACCGCCCTTTCACGGCGGTATCACGGGTTCGAATCCCGTACGGGTCATCGAAACATTCTTGTCCTAAAAAAGTGGACCCTTCCTTAAAATTAAGGAAGGGTCCACTTTTTTTATTTAAAAGCTCTGTTAAAGTTTATTGTTAATTTTTCTTAAGAGCCTTATTACGCAATAGGGCCGTTATCTGCAAGACTCGAATTCGAGGTATTCCAGGTCCGTTGCTAATAAAGAGAGTGGGCTGGCTACGGGAACAACTCGCTTTCCTGCGGCCCTACACGATGTAGGGTCGATCGACGTTGCCACAGGACGTGGTGACTTTAGTCGATCCTCCTTTTACCATGAGCCTCCTCAGTCGTTACCACTCCTTGTGGGGTCTCGCCTAGCTCCTTCTCCCGGTCGAGTAAGCGGGAGCCTTTCATATAGAAGGGCTCCTCACTCCTCACAGAACCGTGCGAGCGGTACTACCGC
>NZ_JBQQCN010000045.1:0-15416 GCF_052246795.1 Halobacillus sp. K22
AAAGGAATTCTCTTTTAAGCTTGGGTAGTTGTTTGGAACAAGTAGAGTAACTCAAACCTTTTCCGGTTTCCTTGTAGGCACGGCTCCATTCGGAGAGGAAATGATTGAAGACAAAACGAGCGCAACCTATTGTCTTAGCGATGAGCGATTCTTGGGTTTTATTTGGATAGATCCGAAAGTTATACGCTTTATGCCTCAACCTTTCCACCTCCTAATCAGGAACGTATGTTCTCTCTTTAGGATATCACGGAGGGGAGAATATTCAAAGGCATTCGCCTTACGGCGACGGCATTCATCTCCCCCTTACCACCGGTCTTCGACACGCCGCTTGAAGAGGGAGTCTTCTGCCGATGAATGATAAATTGATGAATTCAAGAACGTTTCAATTGTTCGGAGGATTAACATATAAAGTGGAAACGAACCAGAAAGTAGTCGCCTTAACTTTTGATGATGGCCCCACAGAGAATGTAGATAACATTCTCACATTGTTAAATAAACATAATATAAAAGCTACTTTTTTTCTAATTGGGAATGAAATTGAAGAAAATAAGCAAGAAGCAAAGAAAATAGTAAATGATGGTCATCAAATTGGAAATCATTCTTATTCTCACCAACGTATGATTTTTAAATCACCTTCGTTTATCAAAGAAGAAATTGAAAAAACAGACGAGATCATTCGAAACATTGGTTATAAAGGAGAAATAGACTTCCGGCCACCAAATGGAAAAAAGATTGCAGGATTACCTTATTACTTATCTAAGCATAACAAGGACACCATAACTTGGAACCTTGAGCCAGATACAGTTTACACTGATGTTTCCAATAAGATTGAATACGTTAACGAAAATATAACACCGGGCTCCATTATTTTAATGCATCCCATGTACGGCAATACTGGGGAAGAATTAAAAGCCCTTGAAGGTATCATACAATCATTATCAAATAAAGGATATGAATTTGTAACAGTTAATGAACTTCAGAGTTTAATGTCTAACTAAAGATAGCATTAATAAATTATCATTTCTTAATGAATTCATAAGAACTTACTTGAGGGGGAAAAGTGATGAAAATACTTAGAATAATTTTAGCGACTATTGTAGTTGCTCTATGCAGTTATGGCCTGATAACGGGTGCCGCAGAAATAATATTACCTTATGTGCTGCTATTAATGGGTGGATATCTTCTTATTATGGGGGTTACCGAATTTCAAAAACGAAAGCCGATCGCTTTCACATCAATCCTTGCAGCTGGATTTAGTTTTTTCGTTGGGATTTATACTTTATAAAGCAATCTAATACATGAATGATTGCCTCGAAATCAAATCATATATTAGCGATCGATTTAGTTGAAGAAAAGCTAAAAGATATCCAAATCAAGTTTTCAGGTAAAGGAGGTCAATCTTTGATTATTGCTATCCTCTTTCTTTCTGCACTCTTTTTAATCATGTTGAAAGTTCCAAACAGGATTTCAAATAAACCATTTGAAAAAAAATATAAAATACACATTCTTATTGCAGTTGTAACGGCTGTTTGTATCTCTATCATTGTGTTACTCCTTGATACACTAGGCGTAGGGGTTAAATTCATATTGGTAGGTGCGGGGACTATATCGATAGTGGCTAACTTGAACAGGACAAGATCTATTTACTTACATCATAGAAAAAATATGAATACTGAATATTAAAGATAAGGGGGCACTTGCTTAAACGAGTATTTTCCCTCCATACATATGTAGACTGAGTGTAAGAAGGGGGGTTGGATTCTTCTGATGAAATAAGAGAGAGATAAAGTTAAAGGGGGGGAGAATTTACATGGGTAATCAGAGAGAAATAAAAGAACAGTTGTACTCTTTAGAAACAACTTTACTTAAGGGGGAAGTTCGTAAATCCGAAAAAATATTAAATGAGTTATTAGCGGAGGACTTTGTCGAATACTCAAGCACAGGTGAAATTTATGATAAAGACAACATTCTGAATCGCTTACCAAGTGAAGACGATCCTGGGATAATTATGAGTAACTTCGAGATAAAGTACCTTTCCCCAACATCTGTACTTACTACTTTTAAGATATTTATAGAAAGTAAACAGAAGCACTCCTTAAGAAGCTCTGTCTGGAAATATAATGATGAAAAATGGCAAATGGTATTTCACCAGGGAACTGTTACGGACCAATGAATTAAGGAACGTTATTGTAATACCAAATAAAGTTGATCAAGGCTGGGGGAATAAAGCAAAAGTGGATAATCAAAAATTTAATGAGTTTATTAAAATTGCAAAAGAACTAAATGATAATGGAATTATTCCGTTATTGATGGGATCGGTTGGCTTAGAAGTTGTTACAGGTAAGAGTTGGCAGGCACAAGACTTAGATATCCATGTGCCTGGAGATAAAAGAGGATGGGAAATACCGCCCGAATTGAATATACATAAATGGAATGAAATTGTAAGTATTATGAATTCGATGGAATATGACTTAATGGATTTACATGAACATGAGTTCTCGAAAGAAGGGTTATCCGTTGAATTTGGTATAATTGACACGTTGCCAGACTTTGCAGGAGTGCAGTTAGAGGACTTAGAAATGCAAAAAATGCAAGGAGTGAAATATTATTTGTTAGGTCCTGAACAATATTTAAGAGTTTACGAATCTTCATCGATGGATAGTTATCGAGCAGATAATAATAACAATAAAGATTTTAGAAAAATTGATTTCTTAAAAAGTATGATCTATACAACTTGAAAATAGTTGATTTTTGCTAACTACGAGCATAACTTTAATACTTTCTGAGAGACATTTTAATTTCCAATCTAAACAAACTGGGGCGATTGTGTAATAGTGCTCTCGCCCCTTATACCATACTGGTTAAGTTATTTGACTTCTTTCAGATGCTCTTCCAGACGGTTCCAAGTTTCAGTGATGCCTTGTAACATACCCATATCCATAACTTTATTTAGAGCTTTCGGAGAATCATATTCTGTACGGTTAATCAGCTTCATCTTGTCATCCATATCGATGAATTCCAATCGGATCTCAGAAGATGGCATTGTTTCGTCAATATTACCATCTGCATCTGAGAAATAATCGGTGCAAGTAATCATCACTGGTTCCATAATATCCCTGTAAATAACTTTCCCCCAAGATTCCATACCATAATATTCTCCTTGATTCTGATCCATACATTTCATACAGAAATGCCATGTGCCACCCGGTCGGAAATCAACGTGGCAAATTGGAAGTTCCCAGCCAATTGGTCCCCACCAATGCTTGAGATGCTCAGGTTCTTTAAACATTTTAAACACGAGATCGCGAGGTGCATCGAAGTTTCGCTCCAGAATTACCACCTGTTCGTTCTCTATTCTAGTTTTCAATTCATTGATTGACAAATTAATTCCTCCCTCCAATTGTAAAACGTGTTGCTTTTACTTTTCATCTGAACTAGAAAGTTTATTATCTTCACTAGCGTCAAAGTTAAATACATTTCCATAAGGGCGTATGGTGTTACATTATGGATCACCTCCAAGTTCTTCACTTTAATCGAAGTTACTTCTTGGTGTTAAAGTAATCATTCCCCTCCAGCAATAGTTCTGTCAAGGAATACTGCTGAAGTTTTATCAAAATGGCATGAAATACCTATTTGGAAGTTTCAATGTCTTGTGGGGTAAAGATAAAGCTGAAGTGGCCATGCTGAGGTAGACTCTAAAGCTTATGAAATGAAGGGGCAATACTCTAAGATTTGTTTAATTTCCGTTTTTAGCAACAGCTACAATCTTCCCTCAAATTTTACAATTGCCGATCTACAGAAAGGCTTGCGTTTTGAAGCGAAGCTGCTGTGTGACGTTATGTAAGAAGGAGATATGGTAATCTATCAAGTGAGAGAATGAGAACTTCTCACTAAAAAAGTTTTCTTTATCATGAATATTTAAACTTTTGTTTCCAATGGTTCGGATGTGAAAATTCGCATTAGGGATGGAAAACAATAAAGGCGGAATGGTTTTTACCATCCACCCATTGATATTGTCATTAACATTTTTTATTGAGGGTTTTTAGGTTTTTGTTCAATCTTTTTAGTTCCTTTTTAATATCGTTTAGTTCGTTTTCTATTCCAGAATATGATGGAGAAGTTGATTGAGAGATAACTTTTAGGATGCTTGATAAATCAAATTCAATTGAGTCGTTTGATACATTGATGCCCGCCAATTTATCGAATAATGTACCCTCCGTCGATAATGTGGAATAAAGTTTCAGCAAGCTGTTTAGATCTATATCATTTGAATGGGAAATGTCTTCTTGATCTTTTCTATAATTATCATCAAAGTTTTCCAATGGAATGTCCCCCTTTCGTGTTAGAGTTAATGACTATTCTCTTATCCATAGAGATTTTTAAATTTTAATTAATGGTTCCAAGAATCTCATTGATACAATTGATGACAATTTGTCGTTGCCCACTTGATCCTAGTAAAACAGCTGCCAAAAGAGCCACCAAAAACAAAACAGCAATTAGCACAGCGACTAAGTTTCTTAAAAAATTCATAATTCTCCCCCTTTATCGCAAGAATGGGTGTAGGAGACGTCTTACATAATTACTCTATGAAAATCTATCAATTACGCTTGTACGATAGCCTTTATTTATAGAATTAATATATTCTTCTGCTTTGCATCAAGTCTTGGTTTAAAGGGGGCAAAAAAAGCCCAAAAAGAGTAAATAGGATTTGGAAATTATAGATAAAAATGGAAAGACACGATCAAGACATCAAGAGGGTAATGATATTCATAACGGACGTAAATGATTACTGAATGTCGCCTTGAGATATATCTTTTGATAAGCTTTGGTAATCATAGGTCCCATATTAAAAGGAGGTGTAGTATGCAAAAGGCAATCACGGTTAATTATCAATCCGAAAAAAAGAATAACTTAGATGAGTTAAATCAACTTCTTCAAGAAGGCTGGAAGGTTATATCTCAGAGTCCAGTTGGGCTGGTACCAATGGTCTCTTCACTTGTTATACTGGAGAAAGAATAGAGACATTTTATAATTGTTTGAAGGAAAAAGAACGTTTGTTAAAAAAATCGCCTTTGCAAAGGGCGATTTTTTTTTGGTGAAAAATAACATTAAGGTTATTCAATAAATGTCCAAGTAAGTGTAGGGATCGATAAGAGTTGATCAGTACCATCGCGATACTGGGTGTGCCGAAAAAGTGGAGATAATTGTACAGTGGTATCGGTTATTGAACTAACGAAGCAGCTACATTAATAAATACAAATCAATTTTAACGGAGAAAGTATTATAATTAACTAAGAATTAATACTGCAAAAGGGTGCACAAAAAGTCGGATGGCTAGACTTAACTCTTGATATTCTATTGATGAATGGAGGTCACATGAATGGATTTGCTTAAGGAAATGAACACTGCAATGAAATATATCGAGGAAAACCTTACGAATGAAATAGACTTTAAGGTGGTGGCAAGCTTAGCTTATTGTTCCGAGTATCATTTTAAAAGAATGTTTTCTTTCCTTGCAGGAATAACGTTGTCAGAATATATACGCCGTAGAGGACTCATTTACCAGGGCTTTTCATAATTTTACATGGCGTGACCCCATCGGAAGCAAGGAACAATGGTCAGCAATTAAAAGCATATCCATTTATGACCTTCCAATTATCAATTAGAGGAGGAAATGAAATGAACTATCGAATTGAACAAAAAGAAGCATTTAACATCGTTGGGATCATGAAACGAGTTCCAATAGTTTTTGAAGGTGAGAATCCGGAAATAGCTGCGATGTGGCAATCCTTAACTATGGAAAAGATAGACCAATTACAAAAACTTTCTAATGTTGAACCAAAAGGCATGATTCAAGCCTCTAGTAACTTTTCAGAAGGACGCATGGAAGAAAAAGGGGAACTTGATCAATATATTGGAGTAGCAACAAACCAGGAATGCCCTGTAGATTTTACTAAACTTGAAGTACCTGCATTAAACTGGGCGATATTCGAATCCACAGGACCATTCCCTAACACATTACAGGAAACATGGGGAAAGATTTATTCAGAGTGGTTTCCAACCTCCAACTATCAAGCAACAGAAGGACCTGAAATCTTGTCAATTAAAAGTAAGGATTTATCTTCACCATCAGTAAAGTGCGAAATATGGATTCCGGTTTTGAAAACATAAAATAATATTCGAAATATACCTCTGAGCTGTTGCGACAGCTCATTTTTATTTTCAGCGTTATTGGAGGAATCGAAAAAAGGCAAACGCGCAAAGAAGCTTTTTGATAGGTATGGGTTGCCTGGTTTAACGATTATTGGACCTTTCTTCGTTGGATCTCATATCTCCGCGTTTATGGGGATGAGCTTCGGTTCAAAAAGGAAGATGGTCACAAGATGGATGATGACCAGTTTAGTGTTATGGACTGTCATTATGGGTGTAGCTTCAAACTATGGCGTTACTTTTTTTATGCCTCAAGTAGAAGAAGATGGTTTTTTAATTCGGATTTTCAATAACTAACCTTCCATTAGAGATAGTTTTAATATAGGAATAAGTGAAAACGGACTGCTTTAATGAAGGTAGTCCGTTTATATAATATTTTTTCATGATTCGGTATTTAAAGCCACTGGATGGCCGCATACAATGGAAAGAAAAATAATGTATTTAGTTCAGTTGGAACGATGGCTCTAATGAAAGAGGGGGGGATTAGGAATTATTTCTATTTGTGCTGTATAGGAATAAATGGCAATTTTCAGGGTGGTATAAAGGTAAGGGGAGAGAGAAACTTTCAAAATCTGCTTCCTTAACGCTAGTTCCAGGTTCTTTAGTACTCTTATTATTACCATTTGGATTAGGGTATTTGTATAACTAACGACGACGTTCGCCTTTTGACTAATGGATAGATTAACAATTAGATAGGGCGGGTTGATGGTGAAAGAACTTCACCATTTTTTATTATTGAATTGAATTTTATAGTTATTATTTTTAAGAAACTCATTTACTTCTAATTGATTTTCAGACACTCTCCTAGAAGAACAATTATCAAAAATAGCTACTTATCTTTTTGCGTAAGGATTAAGCCTAATTTGAAATGTAAATATCAATTCTAATAGGAGGAATTCTGAGGTTTATCTTTAATATAGATAATTACAGCAGTTCCTAGGTAAAAGAAAGGGAGAGGATATGATCGAAATGCGCAACTTGAAAAGTTAGCTCTGTAAATATTACCTATTCCATGCTCAACTCCCTAAATAGGATCTTATTCCCTTACTAAAAGGATGAGGTGAATACTATGATTAAAAACCTGGCGATTTGGTTTTCAATCATTATTGGTGGAATTATTTTGTTCATAATCACGCAAATTCCCTTTCAGATGGGGTTGTTTGGTGGATATGAGGGTTTCGGTCTAACAATCATAGGATTATTACAAGCTTTATTAGTGATCCCTTTATTATACATTGGATTACGCTCTTTAAAGATGAGCTTTAGAAAGATAGGTGTGACCACACAGAATTGGAAGCGTGATAGTTTATTGGGGGCAGCTGTAGCGATTGGATGGGCCATAGTTCAATTTATTTGGATCATCCCCAGTACAGGTGGGGCTTCCCGTGATGATATATCTGAAATACTAGTCATGCTTGATACTAATTGGGTGAATATATTGTGGTATTTACCTCTGGGTATCATCGGGGGTGGAATAGTTGAAGAGTTATACAACCGTGGTTTTTTTATTGGCGCATTAGCGGGTATTTTTAACGATTCTAAAGTCGTGCTTTATATAGCTGCCGCTTTCTCCATATTATTTTTTGCAGCAGGTCATTTGCCTGGGGATCTTGTAGAATGGATTGATCTTCTCGTGCCAAGCACCGCTTATACTGTGCTTTATTTATACACTAAGCGGTTAACCGCATCTATGGTCGCTCATGGACTGTGGAACACATTGGTGGTAATTATAGTCACAATCATTTATTCATAGCTCTAATAGAATAGTACAGCTATTTAATTGGGATCATGGAATTCAGTTTAGGAAGGTGGACTTGCCATGCGTGAAGGCTTACTGCATCATGTGGAAGTTTATGTGTCCAATTTAGAGAAGTCAGCATCGTTTTGGGGCTGGTTTCTGGGAGAGTTAGGTTATCAGTCTTATCTAAAATGGAGTGAAGGACAAAGCTGGAAGTTAGGAGAAACTTATTTAGTGTTTGTCCAAACAGAAGATGAATATTTAGACGTGCCTTATCACAGGTGCAGGACTGGTTTGAATCACTTAGCTTTTCACGCTTCCTCGCGTGAAAGAGTTGATGAGATGACAAAGATGCTGAAGGGGAGAGGTATAAACATTTTATACCAAAACGAACATCCTTTTGCAGGTGGTAAAGATTATTATGCGGTTTACTTTGAAGATCCGGATCGGATTAAAGTAGAATTTGTTGCACCCTAACCATGTAACTTTTCCACTATCTTAGTCTTACTTCCACGGGGATGATGAGCCAATTAGAGGCAGTTATCCTTTTTTTGCTTTTGTAAATCTTAATTGAAACACAGATTGACTTAACAAATAGATCTGTGCTGAAAGGTTGTTCGTATGAAAATTCGCTTCTTTTTATTAATTGTTTTTACTGTTTTTATAACGGGGTGCGAACTTCAGGAAGATCAGATTTACTCATTATCATCTCTATTAGAAGAAAAGAAACCTATAGGTACTATAGAGATACGTGAAGATAAATACACCATTTCCGCTAATGAAGAAGCTGAAACGAGCGAACAGAACAAAATAGCTGAATTTGAATCATTGATTTCTGATATAAAACTTAAAAGGGTAAAGCAATCCAACGTCAATGAATTAACGAGGAAATACGCGAGTGATGGTAATATCATGACCATTTCAGTAGCTAATTCAGCAAATCGAAAAAATGTATTATTCATGGACTTATCAAGTGAAGGTAAAGGTATAGTTGTGAGCTTTGAAAACGGAGGATCCACAGACGAAGTATATAAAGTTCATAATGGGCGGCCGGCTTTATATAAAGAAATTTACGATTTCTATGAGTCTATTTATTAAGAAAAATCTATCTAGCTATAAACAAAGCTACCTGTCTGAAGTGACATAAAAGAACTATTACTCAAAAGAATGAATGATATTCAAATGCTATAATTAAATAAGCGAGGAAATCTTATTATAAAACCATATGTATTAGAAAAAGGAGATCGTGTAGCCGTGATTGCCCCCGCTGGATCACCAGACGAAGAACATTTGTTACAGGGAAAACGTGTACTGGAAAAGATGGGACTTGAAGTTGTCATTGGGCGACACGTGTTTGATAATGAGGAAAACCTTGCCGCTGTCGATCAAAAGCGGCTTGCTGACTTGCATGAGGCCTTTGGTGATCCTTCTATACGCGGGATTTTTTGCGCGAATGGAGGGTACGGGACAGCCAAAATAGCTCCTAATATTGATTACAACTTGATACAAAGTAATCCTAAAATATTCTGGGGATACAGCGACATTACATACTTGCTTAATGCCATTCAAAAATACGGGGACCTGGTTACTTTCCACGGTCCTATGGTGGCATCCGATCTGAATGACGAACAAAGAACAAGGGAGACAGAATCTTCGTTTTCATCTTTGTTCACGGGAGAATCTTTGAATTATGATTCTCACAAATCACGTCTTAGCACGCTAACTCATGGTTCAGGAGAAGGGCATTTGGTGGGCGGGAACCTTACGCTGCTCACCAATAGTTTGGGAACGCCTTATCAAGTGAATTCGAACGGGGCCATTCTGCTGATTGAGGAAGTTGCAGAACCAGCATTTCGTGTGGATTTGATGCTTACTCACCTCGAACAGGCAGGGGTATTCGATGAACTTCAAGGGGTTGTGTTGGGTAACTTTCAAGCGGAATCAGACCAATTGATAAAAATAAAAGAAGTGCTTCAAAATTTCTTCGCACATGCTCCATTCCCCGTTGTTGAGAATTTTTACTTTGGTCATTGCCAGCCAAATTATGGTGTACCCCTGGGAGCAACCGCAAAACTCACAACATCGCCGCCGCGGTTGGTAGTAGATTCAGGCTTGTTATGGAAGAGTTGAATGTACAGAATTAAAATTTTTATTAATCTGAGTAAGAATTGTCGAGGGGATACCATATTTATCGATAAGTTTTCAGAGCAAGAATCTAACAACAAGCTTGTAAGAATTTTGAATTCAAAAATTAAGGTTTACTAAAGGCTTGTACACTTGCGTTGGAATTTAAAGGGCTATGTTATTATGCATAGCCCTTTAAACATTTTTAACTAATGGTTCCAAGAATCTCATTAATACAGTCGATGACAATTTGACGTTGTTCACTTGATCCCAGTAACACAGCTAACAAAAGCGCTACCAAAAACAATACAGCAATTAGAACAGCGACTAAGTTTCTTAGAAAGTTCATAGTTCTCCCTCCTTTACCATAGTGGTGTAGGAGACGTCTCTTACATTAATACTCTATGAAATTCTAGCAATTGCGCTTGTACGATAGCCTTTATTAATAGAATTAAGTTATTTAACTACTTTATATTTAATAGCAACCAGGTTATCCGCCCTATATTTTTACGTTTTTTGAATTTTAATTAGAAGAATATTGATAATCTGCTTTCTTATTTATAGAAGGATCTTATTCACATCTTTTTACAATTATTAACTTATGTTACGCTATGCACATTAAAAAAGTGGGATTTTAGTTAATATGTTGAATAGAGGTGTAGATTTTGAAAAAATGCATGTTGATACTACTTTTAATTGGTACAGTAAGCATTTTATTCGGCTGTAGTACAGAGAGCAGCTCCGGTGAAAACAGCAGTGATGAAAAAATTGAGGCTTTTATAGCAAAAACACAAGGCGATGAAAAAGGTGCTTATAAAGAGATTAATTCACAAATAATCATGCGTGGTTCTGGAGACTTACTCAGAGTAGAAGCGCGTAAAATAGAAGACTATTATTCAAAAGAAGGAAAATACATAAAAACGATCTTGCTGCATTCAACTCCTGAAGATGGCGACGTAACTAAGGAATTTAATTCCCCTTTAACACAGCTGATGCCTAAGGACTTTGTTTTTGACCAAGACAAAATATTTCCTGTTGAGAGTGAGCTAAGTGGAGAAGAGAAAGAAAAACTGAAAGAACATATTTTAAGTCAGTTCGAGGAAAAGTTTTGAGCTTAGAAATTGTATGGACGAGGCTTATTCTCACAAAGAGTGAGCTTCTTTTTTTATGTTTTTTCAAAAGTAGTAGGATATTGGTGTAATGATAGGCTTACAACTTTCCAATAAATGTTTACTCCCTCTTCTTGAGGGTATTCAAAACAAAATGCGTTCAAGGAGGAGACAAATGAATTCAAAAGTTAAACTAGCCATATTAGTAATCGGAGCTTTAATAATGATAGTTTCTCTGGTTTATGATTTCACGACAGGTGATGTTGGGTATCGAACCATTAAGGTAATAGGCGTCGTCATCATTTTCGGGTATATGGGATATACTTACTTTTCCGGTAATCGAGAAAGCGAATTATAAAATATACGCTTCTTATATCCTGCCAAATGATCTTAGTTATTAGAGAAGGTGCCAGGCAGCAGTTAATTGCTGAATAGAAGGAATTAAAAGTCTTGTTTAAGAAGTTGAAAGTCACTATCGCCACTCGGAGGTTATTATGCAAGATTTTAAGCTAACGATTGAAATCCGAAAGCCTTCTTATGCACAGAATAGAACCGTAAGAAATTCAATCCCTCGTTCTTTATGGAACTCTGTTCGGAACCATGTTCATGAGAAAAACGATTTTACATGCCAAATATGCGGCTTTCGTGATGAAGATAAACTCCAGGCTCATGAAGTCTGGGAGTACGACGAGGGGAATTTTCTGTTAGTCCTAAAAGATATCCAGTCTTTGTGTAAATCCTGCCATGATTTAAAACATATTCATCATGCTGTACTCAGAATAAAAGACCGTAAAAAAAGAGATTTTGTCAGGCAGAAACTAAAAAAACACTTTATAAGAGTTAACAAATGCACGGAAAATGATTTTGAAAAGCATTATCGAAATCAATTAGCCAGGAGTAATGAAATCCCAGTTAACAGGTCTGTGGAAGACTTATTGGAGACAAGAAAACTGAGAGAAAGAAATGATTTTCTAAACTTGCAGAATTGGCAATTTAAAATAGGGAAAAATGTTCCATTCGCAAATGAGATAAAATTAAATCTTAATAAGAAAGATTTACTCTATAAGGAAGATAGTAGTGTTTAGTCGCAGCTCTGTTTATTGGCTGGAATGACACAAAAATAATTCTAAACAGTTGATATGTAAAATACTTTTGACATTACCGAATCCGTTGTGATAATTTGAAATGGAAAGAACTTTTGACATTTCAAAGAGGTGATTACATTGTTAACCGGATGGGCTGTGTCTATTTTAGTTGGAGTCATCATATTTTTGATTATTGGCCGGTTTACTGGGAATGAGGAGTATGGCGGCATTAACAAGAGTGATGATGAACGCTCTCAATTAATCAAACAAAAAGCCATTGTAGGCAGTTGGACATTTCTTTTCATCGTTTTTGTGATCAACATTATTTTTAGGTTTTTCAATTTAAACACAGGTTTACTTAAAAATGCTCCGTTTAATCATCCAGAGCTATTTTACTTATTACTACTGATTGGAAGCTATTTTGTCTATTACATAATATATAGCAGGCGGTTAAGTGGAAATGCAAAATAAAATTTCTGAACTTCGAAAAAGCGCAGGGCTAACTCAGGATATGTTAGCTAAAAAATGTAAGGTGTCACGCCAAACCATTAACGCTATTGAAAATGACCGGTATGATCCTACGTTACAGCTGGCATTCAAAATAGCAGAAGTGCTTGATACAACTGTAGATAATGTTTTTAAAAATAAGTAATGAGGGACTTTAGTTAAAAGGGGAGTTCTAATGGAGTTAGTCTTTATAAGACACGGGCAAGGCGAACACACCTTAGATTTACCGGAGAGTTTACATACCTCAGACCCTGCATTAACTGAGGAAGGAATCATTCAAGCGAAAACGTTGAAAAAACAGTTCCCATTGTCCAATACTGATGTAATTGTAAGTAGTCCAATCAGAAGAACCCTGCAGACAGCTCAAATATGGAGTGAGGGAGTAAAGTGCCACAAAATAGTCACCCCCTTAGTAGCTCCCAGGATGTTTCCTCAAAATCCAGATTGGCAAACCCTCCCGTGCGATGAAATTCTCACGAAAAATGAAACAAAACTCGACTTCACTGCTTTTCATCTTGAAGAGAAACTATCAAATGGTTGGTGGATAGATGGGATAAATACATTACCTGAAGAAGAGTTTAACGTTATAGCCACCAGGTTTTTAAAATGGTGTAAACAAGTTGGAAAGAAGAGAATATATGTAGTATCTCACGATGGAACAATAACCGCGTATAAACAGTTTATAACTGGCCGAGAACTTACGAGAAATGACTTCCCTAAAGAAACTGGATTTCTAAAAGTTAATTATTAATGATACTAACAGGAGCGATTGTTCAATAGGAACGATCGCTTTTTTAACAGCCTGCCATGTTAGAATAAGATAGAAGATTTGATAGAATACCACTGTATTAAAAGGTTTTAGTGAAATTTTTTCTTATCACCGATGTAGTTAGCCGAGGGTTGAAAAAATCAAGAGATAGTAAAGAAAGGGGCCATATGATAAATAAATTATTAAGTAGTATATTACTGTTTGTGTTGTTTTTCATTGCCGGTTGTGGAAGCGAAGAGGAGGCAGATTTTCAAGGTGCCATTCATGAAGTGAAGGAAGATAGGATCATTGTAGTAGAAGACGAGATTGACCCGGAAGCAACTTATCCAACTTATAAAATCTTGATTGATGAGAGCACTGAGTTCAGTGGAGAGGTTGAAGTATTTGGGGAGTTAGATGAATTCGTAAGCCAATCTGAACAGCCGCTTGTGCAAGTATGGGTAAATGATAAAGGAGAAAATAACGAAATTGACAATCGAACAGCGAGTAAACTTATTGTTGAAAAAAGTAAACCTTAATCGTAAGTAGCGAAACTGCAAGGCTTCCGGTTGGTACGATTTTTAATAAAAAGACCGACTTGAATCCAAGTTAAAAATATCTACCATAAGAAATCAACAATAATTTTTTAATGATATAATTGAAGAACTATAACTCAAAAAGACATGGAAGGGTGGATGAATTATGACTAAACATAAGATCTATACCATGAGTGTCTCAAAAGTCTATCCCCATTATATTACGAAAGCGGAGAAAAAAGGACGAACGAAGGCAGAAGTCGATGAAATCATCCGTTGGTTGACGGCGTATAGCCAGGATGAGTTAGAAGCGCAGCTGGAAAAGGAGACAGATTTTGAAACCTTCTTTGAGGAAGCACCTGAACTTAATCCTTCACGGCGTTTGATCAAAGGAGTGATCTGCGGGGTCAGAGTGGAAGATATCGAAGAACCAACGATGCAGGAAATCCGCTATATGGACAAGCTGATTGACGAGTTAGCTAAGGGTAAAGCGATGGAGAAGATATTGAGGGAATAGCAGTAAGAATGAGGAAACATCGATTCCCATACAAAAATAAAGATAAAGAGTCGTCCTATTGTGACTCCTTATCTTTATTTTTTGTTAATTTTACTTCTAACCTATTGAGCTGATTAGATATAAAAATGAGCAGAGCCACGATAGGTATAAAAAAGGCACTAATACCTAGCAAACCATATAATATCCAGGCTCCTAAAGAAGTTAAAACTAACGTGCACCACAGTAGAATTGAATAATCTCTCACCTGGTATCCCTCCAAATATTCACACTACCATAGAATTGGAGAGCTGAGAACAAAGATCCGCATGTAAAATATATTGGTATTAATTGTAAAACTTTGTGTTAATATGGATGAAAGAATGTTGGAGGTAAGCTTTATAATAATTATCGTTTAAGATTTTCATATCATTCTATAACTTAATAACATTCTTAATCTGTTATAGGGAGTATATTATGTGCGGAATGACTAAATTGACGGAAGTAATGGCGTGGTTATTAATTGCCGGATTTCTCGGGTTTTATTTTTTTATCATTTATCGGCAGAAGACTCCCTCTTCAAGCGCCGTGTCGAAGACCGGTGGTAAGGGGGAGATGAATGCCGTCGCCGTAAGGCGAATGCCTTTGAATATTCTCCCTACCGTGATATCCTAAAGTAAGAACATACGTTCCTAATTAGGAGGTGAAAAGGTTGAGGCATAAAGCGTATAACTTTCGGATCTATCCAAATAAAACCCAAGAATCGCTCATCGCTAAGACAATAGGTTGCGCTCGTTTTGTCTTCAATCATTTCCTCTCTGAATGGAGCAGTGCCTACAAAGAAACCGGAAAAGGCTTGAGTTACT
>NZ_JBQQCN010000046.1:0-12653 GCF_052246795.1 Halobacillus sp. K22
GGTAAAGAATCTCGCTGTTCGAACGTGGGATTGCCCAGACTGCGGCTGCCACCACGACCGCGACCTAAATGCAAGCTCCAATATATTGAAGGAGATTCAAAGGATCCTTCCAACCGTCGGTGCGACGGGGCTAGCCTAATCATTTGAACGAACCGTTAGGTTCGTGCTCTTAGGAATCCCCCAACTTCAAGGAGTTTCAGCGAGTAAGTGGGGGTAGTTCAATTCATCTGTCTACTTAAAAGGGAGCATATCATTTTTTGGACAGCCCTTACCAATGCAGCTTATTTTTCCTCGTCCTGCTTCTTGGCGTCGCCGGTTTTGTTCTGTACTTCGCCTTTTATTTTATCTTTCTTGGCGTCTCTCTGCATTTTTGGGTCGTCCTTAGCATTGCCTGCCTGATCCTTTGCTTCACCCTTTACTTTATTAACAGCGCCCTTTACTTTATCGCTGAAGCCTTTTTTATCTGCCATAAATAAATACCTCCTTTGTTAGGTTTGTACTGGGAATATTCCCAGTGAAACCTGGGATAAAACAAATGATTCCACAAAAATACTTGCGCAAAGGACTTGCTTTATCGTTAAACTAGCGTCTTTACTCTGATGTTGCAGTTGAACTTCCATAAAATTAGGAGTTCTTTTTTCGTTTGTAATATCAACACTATCAGAGCATTTAGCTAAAGTGTACCAAAACTCAATATGAATAACTTGGAATCCCGAAAACTATTACCCATTGCTTAATCGTTCAAACTTGATTAAAATAAGATATGAAACTGATTTCATATACTAGCGTAGTGGAGTGATGAAAAATGCCGACGATTTCAGACGTAGCGCAGTTATCAGGATTGTCGAAAGCTACCGTTTCAAGAGTAATCAACAAACACCCATATATCGCAAAAGAAAAACGAGAACGAGTGGAGCAAGCGATGAAGGAGCTTGGCTATGTTCCGAATCCATCAGCGAGAAGGCTCCGGGGATCGACTACTAGTACGATTGGCGTGATTGTTCCGAGAATCGTAAACCCGTTTTTTTCGTATCTAGTCAACTCGATTGAACAAGAGGCGTACAAGAACAATTACCAGGTATTGATCTTCCAAAGCAATGAAAATAAAGATAAAGAACTGTATTTTTTAAACTTGCTTAAAAATCGCCAGGTGGATGGACTGATCATGACATCGATCGAAAACGATTGGGATGTGATTCAGCCTTACACAGCGTTTGGGCCAATTGTTTTGTGTAACGAATACTTGATGCATTCTAAAGCACCGATCGTCCGGCTGGATCAGGCGAAGGGTGCCTATATTGGTACGAAACATTTGATTGATAAAGGGCATACGAAGATCGGATATTGTACAGGGGGCTTATTTGCCGATGATGGCAAAGACAAGGACCGTAACCACGGCTACCAGCAGGCACTAGCTGAAGTTGGGCTCAGCATTCAGACAAACTGGATTTTTATTAACAAGCATACAATTGACGATGGGAAAAAAGTGATGAGACAGATGCTGACTATGGACGAACGTCCTTCTGCTATTTTTACAGGAAGTGACGAGATCGCGGCTGGGGTTATTATGGAAGCAAAGGAAAATGGCGTACTTATTCCTGAGGATCTTGCGGTCATCGGCTTTGATGATCAGCCCATCGCCGAAATTATTGAGCCGAAACTTACGACGATCCGCCAGCCTATAAATGAGCTTGGGGAGAAGTCTGTCGGCCAGCTGATTACGCTGATGAACAGCAAAGACGCTGATTATAATCAGATCGAACTGCCTGTGGAACTCCTTGTCAGAAAATCTACGTAATTTTAAAAAAAGTTATTGAAACCGATATCATTTTGACGTATACTTCAAATTAGAAAAGAAAAGCGTGATATCGGTTTTTATTTTTATAGCAACATGAAACCGATATCATATAAGTCGCATACTTCTTGTTCAGATTAATTAGTAGGGGGAGCTTTAATAAGTGGGGAAGTCTGTCTTTTATATTTTTTGTGAATTTATGAAACCGATATCATATTTGTAAAAGGAGTGGAGAGTAAATGAAGAAAGTGATGATTATGATTGCGGCGTCTCTTTGGTTGGCAGGGTGTTCGTTTTCCTCTGGAGGTTCAGGTGAAGGGTCAGGCGATCAAGTAACGGTGGAGATTTTTCAGGGAAAAGTAGAGTTTAAAGATCAGTTCGAGGCACTTGCTGAAAAATATGAAGAAGAAAACCCGAACGTTAATATTAAAATCACGAGTGTCGGCGGTGGTAATGATTATGCTGGTTCCTTGAAAACGAGGTTCGCTTCTGGAGATGAACCGGAAATCTTCAGTGCCGCCGGCCCTACCGAAATGGAGATGTTTGAGGATTATTTAGCCGATTTATCGGATACGGCTTCAGCAGAAGCGGCACTTGAAGGCAGCCTGGACCCTGTAACAAAAGATGGAGAAGTGCACGGTCTTCCTTTTAACCAGGAAGGGTATGGTCTGATCTATAATAAGCGAATTTTTGAAGAAGCAGATATAAACGCGGAAGAGATTCAATCTTATGAAGAGCTTGAGAGTGCCGTGGAAGAATTGGACAGTCAAAAAGAAGAGTTAGGATTAAAATCCGTATTCGCTTTCCCTGCTAAAGAGAAATGGGTTCCTGGAAGCCATCTATCGAATGTGTTTATTGCGCCGGAATTTGATCAACAAGTTTTGAATGCATATGAGGCGGACAGTGTAGCGTTCGAAAAAGGCAGCGAGTTTCAAAGAATGATTGATTTACAGAATGATTATTCGATTCAGCCAACCTTGACTTTGGATTACTCTCAGCAGGTTGAGCAGTATTTTTCTTTAGAAGAAGTCGCGATTATTCAGCAGGGGAATTGGATTTACCCATCTGTTGAGCAGATGGCCCCTGAATTTGCTGAAGAGAACATGGGCATTATTCCTATACCAGTTGAAGGATTCGAAGGTAAGATGCCTGTTGGAATTCCCAACTACTGGGCTGTGAACAAAAACAGTGGAGAAGAAGAAATTCAAGCTTCGAAGGATTTCATTGACTATATGTACACATCTGAAGTCGGCAAAGAAGCAGTGCTTCAAGACTTTAAATTTATTCCAGCATATGAAGGATTCGACACTGAAAATATCGCAGATCCGCTGTCAAAAGAAATTTATCAATACGCGTCTGAAGGGGAGACGATCGGCTGGGTTTTGCTTGGCTACCCTGGCACGTGGGGCGAGGACATCGGCGGTTATATTCAAGAGTATATAAGTGGAGATAAGAGCTGGGACGAGGTAGAAGAAGAGGCCATCAGCCGCTGGGAAAACTATCGCAAATAATCATAAATAAATGAAGGGGAGCTAACAGCTTAGGTTGTTAGCTCTCCTCAATTAAAAACACGAGGAGGATATTATGAGTAATCGGACGCTTTCATTTTGGTTGTTTCTTACTCCTGTTTTATTAGGATTAGTCATTGTAGTCGTCATTCCATTTCTCTATGGTCTGGTGTATTCGTTTACCGATTGGAATGGGCTACGGGCGGAAACTTTTATCGGCTGGCAGAATTACATAAGGTTGTTTCAGGAAGAAGAGTTTTTGCAGGCGGTTTGGTTTACAACGAAGTTTGCCTTTGTCGTCGTTCTTTTATTGAATTTGTTTGGTCTTGGGCTTGCTTTGATCGTAACCCGCAACCTTAAGTCGAACAATTTGCTGCGTACCGTTTTCTTTATGCCGAATTTAATCGGCGGGCTGATTCTTGGGTTTATCTGGCAGTTTATTTTTATCAGCGTATTTGGAGATATCGGCAACCTTACTGGAATTGAAGGCTTTAACGGCTGGCTCTCTACGGCGAACACAGGGTTCTGGGGCATTGTTATTCTTACCTGCTGGCAGATGGCCGGCTACATTATGATCATTTATATCGCTTACCTTGAAAATATTCCGAAAGACTTGATTGAAGCGGCGAAAATAGACGGAGCAAGTCCCATTCAGCGCTTTAAAAATATCACGTTTCCGCTGGTGGCTCCCGCTTTTACGATTAGCATGTTTCTGACGCTGTCGATGTCTTTTAAAATTTATGATCAGAACTTGTCGTTAACGAATGGCGGTCCTGCGGATCAAACGCAGATGGTAGCCATGGACATCGTCAATACGGCATTCTCCGATAACGACATGGCTTACGCTCAGGCGAAAGCCGTCATCTTCTTCCTTATCGTTTCAGTTGTTGCGTTGACCCAGGTGTATTACAACAAAAAACGAGAGGTGGAAATGTAATGAAGAAAAATAACGAGAAGCGAAATTTAATCTCGCTAGAAGTATTCGGTTTATTGCTCGGTCTCATATGGATTGCTCCTTTTTACTTAATGATTGTCAATGCCTTTAAAACGAAGCGAGATATTTTCACAGGTGTACTCGGCTTCCCGAAAGAGTGGACTATTGGGAACTATATTGAGGCATTTATTGAGCTTGAGTTTCTTAAGTCGTTGTTTAATTCGATATTGATTACGGGGTTAAGTGTGGCCGTGATTATTATTTTTTCTTCGATGGCCGGCTATGCGCTTGCACGAAATAAGAGCAAGTTGAGCGCTGTCATGTTCTTTGTATTTGTAGCGGCGATGCTGATTCCTTTTCAGTCCGTTATGATTCCGCTGGTCGCATTATTTGGACAGGCGAATATGCTGAACGCTGGAGGATTAATCTTCATGTACTTAGGGTTTGGATGCAGTTTATCGATCTTCTTATATCACGGGGCGATGACGGGCGTGTCGAAGTCGATGGATGAAGCAGCGATTATCGATGGAGCGAATCGATTTCAATTGTTCTGGCGGATCATTTTTCCTTTATTAAAACCTATATCCGTCACGGTCGGAATTTTAAATGTGATTTGGATTTGGAATGATTACTTGCTTCCATCTCTTGTGTTAAGTGAAGCAAATGCAACGATTCCGTTGAAGATGTTTTTCTTTTTCGGTCAGTATACGAAGCAATGGCACCTGGCATTAGCTGGGTTAAC
Organism: Halobacillus sp. K22; assembly: GCF_052246795.1. Classification (NCBI taxonomy): domain Bacteria; kingdom Bacillati; phylum Bacillota; class Bacilli; order Caryophanales; family Bacillaceae; genus Halobacillus; species Halobacillus sp. K22. The sequence continues at coordinate 4,980 of NZ_JBQQCN010000046.1, forward strand.
GATTGCGATTATACCGGTAATCATCGGATACTTTTTTGCCCAGAAACAAATCATTGCCGGGGTCTCTGAAGGAGCCGTGAAGTGATGAATACAGTGAATCAGGAGGTAAGGAAATGGAAAGACAATGGTGGAAAGAAGCGGTAGCGTACCAGATTTACCCGCGCAGCTTTATGGATTCAAATGGTGACGGAATCGGCGATCTTCAAGGCATCACCTCGAAACTTGATTATTTGGAGGAGTTGGGCATTGATGTGATATGGATTTGTCCGGTGTACCCGTCGCCAAATGATGATAACGGATATGACATTAGTAACTACCAGGGGATTATGACTGAATTCGGGACGATGGAAGATTTTGATCAACTGCTGGAAGAAGTTCATAAACGAGACATGCGGCTGATTATGGATTTAGTCATCAACCACACGTCCGATGAACACCCATGGTTTATTGAATCGAAGTCGTCAAAAGACAACCCGTACCGCGATTTTTACATTTGGCATCCGGGAAAAGACGGACAAGAACCGAACAATTGGGCATCCATCTTTGAAGGATCCGCCTGGGAGTATGATAATGAGACGGCAGAGTATTATATGCACATTTTTTCCCGGAAGCAGCCTGATTTAAATTGGGAAAACGAGGATGTGCGAAAGGCGTTGTACGAGATGGTCAACTGGTGGCTTGATAAAGGAATTGACGGCTTTCGAATTGATGCCATCTCGCACATAAAAAAAGCATCCGGGTTTCCTGACCTTCCCAATCCTGAGCAGAAGGACTATGTTTGTTCCTTTGACGGTCATCGGAATCAAGATGGGATACAAACTTATCTAAAGGAACTGAATCAGCAGACCTTCTCCCACTACGATATTATGACCGTAGGCGAAGCGAATGGTGTCAGTGTTGATGAAGCCAGCGAATGGGTCGGGGAGAAGGACGGCAAATTCAATATGATTTTTCAATTTGAACATACCGACTTGTGGGGAAAAGAAGTTGGAAAAAGCCTAGATATCCACGCCTTAAAACGCATTTTCACAAAATGGCAGACGGCGCTTGAGGGATCGGGGTGGAACGCACTTTTTTTAGAAAACCACGACCTTCCCCGCTCGGTGTCCGTCTGGGGGGATGATGATAAATACCATGAACCATCAAGCAAATGTTTAGCTGCCTTTTATTTTCTTATGCAAGGCACCCCGTTTATATATCAAGGACAGGAAATAGGGATGACCAATGTGAAATTTCTTTCAATCGATGACTATGATGACGTCGCGGCCAAAAACTTCTATGCCCATGAAAGAGTGAACGGAAAAACGCACGAAGAAGTGATGGAATCGATTTGGCATACCGGACGCGATAATTCACGGACACCGATGCAGTGGACTTCAGAACATAATGCCGGTTTTACAACAGGCACCCCGTGGATGAAAGTCAACCCGAACTATGTTGGACTTAACGTCGAAGAATCAATGGCGAGGCCGGATTCCATATTCAACTTTTATAAGAGTTTAATACAGCTGCGAAAGGAATATCCTGCGCTCGTATATGGAAGCTATCAGCTTGAACTTCCGGATCACAATCAAATCTTTGCATATTCGAGAAGATTTGAGGAAGAGACATTTCTCATTATGGCAAATTTGACGAAAGATTCTGCTGTTATCGATGAGGAGTCTGTGGCAGGAAGTAGAGAGGAGGTCTGCTTGAGCAACTATGATCAAGGTATGAGGGAAGTTGGGCGGCTTCAGCCGTTTGAAGTACGGGTTTATCGATAGGTTTAGATTACAGCCTGTATAAAGAAGAGCATAGAAGATACCTTATTATGGGAATGATAGTATCTTAGGTGGATATCAGGGACAACAAAGACTTAAATGGGGAAATTGACTTAAACTTACTTATATCTATTGTACGTGATATTCATGGTAGAGATAACATGGACGAATGGATTGAAAAGTAATTCATACTAACAAAGGCACTAGTCATTAAATTGGCTGGTGCCTTTTATAATTATAAACTCATTTAGATTAGCAGGGTTTCCAGTTTTAGTACAAATTAGCTAATAGAGAGGGGGGGTGGTAATGGCGGCTATTGTTCAATAAGAGCAATCGTTTTTGCTAACGAGCGGAATAACTCAATAAAAAACGCTAATTTATTTATGATGCAAGTTAGTCTGTAGTGGTTATGTTTATAGAGGAAAGAAGAGAGATGGTATGAAGGGATTAGCTTTAATTTTATTGGTTTTTTATTTTTTTGATACCCTATTGTGGGTATCAAATTCACCTTATTTATTTTCAATATTAGGTGTGATTATTTGGTTAATCTCGATTTTGTTAGGCTTTATTGCTTATAAACAACTAAACGAATTTATCACTTTAATGTATGAGTTCACCAGCACAAATACTCTTGACGGTGTGCTTTAACAATGGTCAACGTTCTCATGATTAAGGACTTATGATATGTTGAGTTTATCAATATTTATACCTTATTAATAAAAGAGAGAATTAAGGGATGAGATTCGAGAGTATAAAAGAATAATTTAAAATTGGGAGGGCTTTCGATGTTTGCATCAACTCCTCAACAAGCATTGAAGTTGTTAGAAGAAGCAACAAACACTCATGATTTCAAAAATGTGTCTGAGTTAATAAGTGAAGAAGCTGTATATTACTTTTCTGATGAAAATGTCTATGGACATGAAAATCTTAAAAGTTACTTTGAAAAAACGTGGGATCATATCCGTGATGAAAAATATCAAATATATGGTGTAAATTGGATAAGTACAAGTGATACCGTTGCCGTATGCATATACAAATTTCACTGGGCAGGAAAGATAGATGGTACACTAAAGGAAGGTCAAGGAAAAGGGACAAATGTATTTAAAAAGGATGGTCAGGGATGGAAAGTAGTTCATGAGCATTTGAGTACTCTACATTAGGATACAGAAAGTAAACCTATTATCTTCACTTCAAGTTTTCAACTATTGAATGTATTATTTGCAAACCTACCGGAAGATATCTCTAATTCAAGTGTTTCACATCAGGAGGCGATTGTTCAATATGAGCAATCGCTTTTTTGCTAAACGAGCAGGTTAGTTGAAGACTTATTCTCGAGGTATTAGGTATGAATGGATAATTTTTTGAAACTTTAAAAATGAGTGTTCGTAATTTATAGAAAGGAACTGCTTTAATTTTAATTGCTGGTTTTGCCGCAGCGATTTTCTTTCCTACGGGAATACGAGGCTTGCACTAACTTTAGTTCCAATCATAGCGAGTTTTCGTTGTGCAAAGCAGAAGAGATAAATTAATAAACATTTCTTGCTTATTTACCCACTTAACTGTGTTTGTACTACCTATAATATTCTCGTTTTAAAGGGGCACTGTTATGAAAAGATTTATGAGCGTACTTGGTAATATTGCTATTATAGTGTCCATCATCCTATTCGTAATCGATTTATTCATTCCTCAAGATCTATTGATTTACTGGGGAACGCTAGTCCTTATCACTCAATTTACGATTGGATACAGGTATTACTATCAATATGGAAGAAAGATATGGGGGACTATTTTTATGGGAACGATTTCGGCGGCATTTATTATCATTGCTATTCTACTCCTCACTTAAGCTTTGTTAGAGCGGAAGGACTAGTCTTGATGGGTAAAAGCACTTTGAATTCAATCTTTCCAGAACCGCAGGCGATTGTCATTTGGATATTTTTTAGAGCCAGAAACCATTTACGAAGATATGTAATAGAAAATCAGAAAAAATGTATCAAAATGGAAAATATGATTTTTATAGGAGGGTAGAAATGGCTGGAAAGTTCGATAAAATAGCCTCATATGTAGTAATTCCTTTAATAGTATTAACTTTCATCATTAACTTGTATGTTTTTAAAAGTTATAATATCACTTTCATTCTTGTTATCATCGGTTTGATTACTGTCTCTATACTAAATTTAATGATGTACAGAAGAAAAGATTATAAATCAGGCATCTTTACTTCTGTTATAGTAGTAGTACTAACTATCTGGTTCTCTCTTTAAAGGATTAAGAGTTACTTCCATAGAACAGGAAATTCTTTATGAAAAATATACCTTAAATTCAAGTCTTTCGCTAATGGGGGCTTTATTTATTCTTAATTAGTACCCTCTATACTATATCAGCATTGGGAATATCATGTTTTAACTTTCGTGAGTTTTGGGGTCAATTGAAGTGTAATTGTAAAGTTTTAGTGGGGGGATAATATGGATACTTTCATAATAATCAGCTTTGTGTTTGGAATTTCGGCATTCACTTTCGGTATTACTGCTTTTACCACAGCAATGAGTAATAGTAAAACTGTAAAAGATCTTGAAAAGAGGATTGAGGATCTAGAGAAAAAACTGTGAACAATCTTTAAAGCCAATGGGCATATCATTCGCAAATCTGGAGCTAGTATACCTGGATGTATCCTTGGAGCTATCGTATTATTAATGCGCACAAGAAAAAGAGCAATAAAAGAATTCGATGAAAAGTATCCTCCTGAGAAGAAGGTTAGCGAGAGTTAATGTCATTTTCACTAAAAGACATATTAATTGAGAACTTGCTCCACTATAACTTGAAATAAATTTTTTCGGTAATGGGGGATTAGTGTAATATGCCCGTAATAAGAGGAACTTCCATAAAGTTGGGAGTTCCTCTTTTTGTTAGTAATATCAATAATAAACCTTAACAGAGTCCAATTACTTCAGTGTTTATAACGCTATTATAGACGTAATTCAATATTGAGCCCTTACTACATACCAAACAGGCAGGGGAAGGGTAAAACAACCAGTTCCGCCCTACGCACAAGAGACGGATCTCCCGAATCTTAAAGGTTAGAAAAATTTAAAACCGACGTTCAAAAAATCGCGCACACTATGTCACGGTGTGATATAGTCATAGTGTGACATACTTGAAAATGGAAAAAGGGGGCTCGATCAGTGAAAAAGCCAGAGAAAACCTACATACCTATGACTGAAACTGCTTTCTACATCTTGCTTGCATTAACTGAACCCCGCCACGGTTACGGCATCATTAAACATGTCGAGAACTTGACAAAAGGTAGGATAAGTTTAGGCTCTGGAACCGTTTATGGCACATTGACGAAGATGCAGCGCGATGGTTTGATCGTCAAGTACGCGGATAGTGAGAGGAAAAAAGTATATGAAGTGACAGAAGACGGTAAAAGAATTATGCGGATGGAGATGGAAAGGCTGAATGAACTTTACCATAATGCGGTCCAATATAGGGAGGAATTTTTATGAACACATCGATTTTTCGACCATTTTGGAGTTACGACCCGGTCAAAACGGAAAAATGGCTGGAAAATAAAGCGAGTGAAGGGCTTATTCTGACTGGTTTCAATCGGTGGTCAAGGAAATTCCATTTCACAAAAAACAATCCTGAAACCTGTACATATAGACTTCAATATGAGAAGGTCGACCACTTTCCCCAGTCTTTAGTAGATTCAGGCTGGGAATCGATCACGAAAGAAGGACGCTGGAGACTGATCCGTCATGAGGGTGTTGCGAACAAGGAGCCGTTAAGGGATAGCATAGTGTCACGGAACAAAGTTCATTACTATATATTCATGGCGATTTTCATTTATATGCTTACAGTAGCTGGCATTATGGGGACGGTGACTCTCACTATTTTTTTAGGTGGTGGATCGGGTACGTTCGTTCCCAGTCCTTATTGGGCAATTACCATTACTGTAGGATTGACGCTTTGGACGCTCGTTCCTTATTCGACACTGACGTTACATAAAGGATTGAAAAAAATGAAGGTAGAGCCTTCACCTTCCTCTGAACAGCATTCAAGCCCTATTGCAATTACGAAGTGGCGGCTGGCCTGGCAGTATGCTCCTGACCGTTTAGAAAAATGGTTGGAGACGATGGAACTAAAAGGATATCACTTAGAAAAAGTCAGCAGATGGGGGCTTCGGTTTTCCTTCAGTGAAGGAGAACCAAGAATGGTAAGCTATGCGGCTGATTTTCAAAAATCGATCGAATCGGACTATTATTATTTGCATAGCGACCGCGGTTGGCGTCAACTGTACCATTCTTCTTTCTTTATGTCCTGGACGTTGTGGGTGAAAACCTACACTAGTGAAGAGGAAAAACCACAGTTGTACAGTGACCCGTATCATAAGTTAAAGCATGCCAGACGAGTTACTCTTTGGCAGGGAGGTATTTTCTTGCCGTTGACGATTCTATATCTATGGTTCGTCACTTCGGATATGGATGTTATCCTTCGTGGAGAAATTTGGGATGCTAGCTTTAGGCTGGTAGTCTTGCAAACCATCCTCGTCGTCGAATTCGGTTATTTTTTTGTTTCTTCGTTATTTTACTATTGGCGAGTAAGCAAGGCGATTAAGTGAATGGGATAGAATATTTCACTGTATAGCTTAAAGCGTGGATATTCGAATGAATACTCCAAAAAACTGGGGCTTTATGAAGGCAAGAGGTAAACGTGCTGTGAATCAGGCAGGTACATACCAGCCTGATGGGTGGCTACTCAACTTCTTCCCATTCTGGGTTCCATACTACTTCCCACAAGTGACCATCCGGATCTTGGAAATGGCCGGAGTATCCACCCCAGAATGTATCATGTGCTGGGTCAGTGATATAGGCACCTGCTTTTTTCGCCTTTGCCATAACATCGTCTACCTCAGCTTTACTATTTACATTGTGACCGAGAGTGAATTCGGTAGGACTTGGGCTGCCTACTTGCACTTTAGTTTCATGTGCGATGCTTTGACGTTTCCAAATAGCAAGTGTTAGACCAGGTTGTAAATCAAAGAACGCTACAGCACCATACTCAAATTCTTTACCAACTATGCCATCAGTTGGGAAGCCTAAGCCATCACGGTAAAAATGTAATGATTCTTCAAGGTTATCTACGCCGATCGTTATTACAGAAACTCTGGGCTTCATTTAGAGCCACCTCCTGTTTGATATAAGTAATTTTATCAAATAGCTATAATCAGGGAATTTTCTTTACTACTTTATGAACAACCATCATAGATGAGGATTTACTGAATTTATTGTAAAATTAAGGAGCGTTTAAACACACAAGGAGAAATTATGACTCATGAAAAAGAAAATAATAATCATTGGTACAGTCATTATGTTAGTTTTACTATTATTTTTTGGTACATTTGAACTACCCCCACTTACTCGCTGAAACTCCTTGAAGTTGGGGGATTCCTAAGAGCACGAACCTAACGGTTCGTTCAAATGATTAGGCTAGCCCCGTCGCACCGACGGTTGAAAGGAGTCGTTGAACTTCCTTTAGTATATTGAAGCTCGCATTTAGGTCGCGGTCGTGCTGGCAGCCGCAGTCTGGGCAATCCCACGTTCGAACAGCGAGATTCTTTACTTCCCTGTTTTGGTATCCGCACTTGGAACACAGCTGTGAACTCGCAAAAACTTTCGATACGGTTACCAACTGCTTCCCGTACCACTTTGCTTTGTATTCGAGCATAGACGTGAACATCGACCAGCTCACATCACTAATCGATTTGGATAGTTTTCGGTTTTTGATCATATTGGAAATTTGGAGATTTTCTACACCGATCACATCGTGGTTTTTGATGATTTCGGTAGAAATCTTATGCAGATAATCTTTGCGGGCGTTCGCTATCTTCTCGTGAAGTCTAGCTACTTTAATA
>NZ_JBQQCN010000047.1:0-8333 GCF_052246795.1 Halobacillus sp. K22
CCTTATCATTTTAGAGATGATCTTTGAAAATACCAGGCGACACGGGAGAAAAGAGCACAGGAAGAAGCATGAAAGTCCTTTCGACATTTTAGGGCTAGCTTACAATTAAGATGTATCTTTTGTTTTTACTCATTGACTCCTAAAGGAGTAGTTAGACTCACTACTGTAAATATATGGAACTTATAATCGTAATTATTATTTGCTTGGTATTAATCTTCTATTAGCTTGACGGGTATGGGGAAATGGCGAGACTCCCATGGGAGAAGGAACTAGGTGAGATCACGCAGGGAGTGAAACGAGCGAGGAAGCTCCTGGTAAAAAGGAGGATCGACTAAAATCGCCACTTCGTGTGGCAACGTCGATCGACCCTACATCGTGTAGGGCCATAGGAAAGCGAGTTATTTCCCCACCGCCCCTTATCCATCTTACGTAACGGACCTAACTATCTCGAAATCAAGTCTTCCAGAAACAGGAGCATTACTTAAATATCAAGACGGAACACTGACAGAGCTTTTAATTTTTAAATCATAAGTGGTTACAAGTATTTTTTCCGAAATCTTAACGAGCGGAGCTCAAAAAAGTTCGTTAGACAAGCTGGGCTAAGAAAAGGTTTAATTTGAGGAAGAGCGGTGCACGCTAAGACAGCCGGAGAGCATTTATGTTAAGATAAGAAGGGTAAAATTAGCGCACGTTGATTCATTAGCCGTATATTTGGTATGATCATATATTATGTGAGATCGAAATGGAGGTCGCATTATGTCAAGAATTAGTAAAGACGAAGTGAAGCACGTAGCCAACCTGGCACGCCTTGCTATCACAGAAGACGAAGCCGATACATTCACAAAACAGCTCGACGATATTATTACGTACGCCGAGCAGCTGAATGAACTCGACACAGAGGGAGTAGCTCCTACCACCCACGTACTGGATCTGAAGAATGTCTTGCGTAAAGACGAACCTAAAGAGTGGCTGAAGAAAGAAGATGTACTTAAAAACGCACCCGAGCACAAGGATGGACAATTCAAAGTGCCATCGGTACTGGAATAAGGAGGATCGATCATGTCTTTATTTGACTATACATTACGTGAGCTTCAAGAGAAGCTACATAATCAGGAAATCCGAGTAACGGATCTTGTAGACGAGTCGTATAAACGAATTGAAGAGGTAGACGGGCAAGTGAAGGCTTTCTTAACGCTAAACGAAGAAGCCGCCCGCGCCCAGGCTGCAGAACTCGATCAGCAGCGAGGCGATAGCGCCGCTAAACTGTTCGGTCTGCCAATTGGTGTGAAGGACAACATTGTAACCAAAGGTCTCCGCACCACAGCCGGAAGCCAGATTCTAAGTAATTTTAATGACCCGTTGTACGATGCTACGGTCGTAAATAAGTTAAATGACGCGAAGTCCATTACCATTGGTAAACTCAACATGGACGAGTTTGCTATGGGTTCTTCTAATGAAAACTCAAGCTACGATGCGGTCCGAAACCCTTGGAATACGGATTACGTTCCAGGCGGTTCAAGCGGTGGCTCAGCAGCAGCTGTAGCTGCTGGAGAAGTTCCTTATTCACTCGGTTCCGATACCGGCGGGTCGATCCGTCAGCCAGCTGCTTACTGCGGGGTTGTCGGCTTGAAACCAACGTACGGCCGTGTCTCCCGTTTCGGTTTAGTCGCTTTTGCTTCCTCTTTGGATCAAATCGGTCCAATCACACGCAATGTGGAAGACAACGCGTTCTTGCTAGAGACCATTGCCGGACACGACAAGATGGATTCAACATCAGCGAACGTTGAGGTTCCAAACTACAGTGAAGCTCTGACAGGCGACGTTAAAGGACTTAAAATCGCTGTACCAAAAGAATACCTCAGTGAAGGTGTTTCTTCTGAAGTGAAGGAAGCCGTTCAAGCTGCACTTAAGAAATATGAAGAGCTTGGAGCGACATGGGAAGAAGTTTCTCTTCCGCACTCCAAATACGCTCTATCCACGTACTACTTGATCGCATCATCCGAAGCTTCTGCCAACCTGGCCCGTTTCGACGGAGTTCGTTACGGCAAGCGCGCGGAAGATGCCGAGACGATGCTCGACATGTTCAAGCGTTCCCGTGCTGAAGGCTTCGGTGACGAAGTGAAGCGCCGGATTATGCTTGGAACGTTCGCACTAAGCTCCGGGTACTACGACGCTTATTATAAAAAAGCCCAGCAGGTACGTACGCTGATCAAGAACGATTTTGAAAAAGTATTCGCGGATTACGATGTAATCATCGGGCCGACGACCCCGACACCTGCCTTTAAAATAGGTGATAAAGTTGATGATCCAATGACCATGTATGCGAACGATATCCTGACCATCCCTGTGAACCTGGCAGGCGTGCCTGGTATTTCGATTCCATGCGGCTTCTCATCCAATGGTCTTCCGATCGGTCTGCAAATCATTGGAAACCACTTTGATGAAAGCAGTGTGTATCGTACTGCTCATGCCTTCGAACAGGCTACTGAATTCCATAAACAACGCCCGTCCCTTGGAGGTGCGCGCTCATGAATTTTGAAACGATTATAGGCCTAGAGGTCCACGTTGAATTAAAAACGGCATCTAAAATCTTCAGCCCGTCCCCGAATATGTTCGGAGATGAGCCGAATACGAACGTAAACCCGATTGATCTCGGTTATCCGGGCGTATTGCCTGTATTGAACGAAGAAGCCGTCAATTATGCGATGAAAGCAGCGATGGCTCTGAATTGTGATATCGCTACCGACACGAAGTTCGATCGTAAAAACTATTTCTATCCGGACAACCCGAAAGCGTATCAGATTTCCCAATTTGATCAGCCAATCGGGGAAAACGGCTATATTGATATTGAAGTGGACGGCGAGAAAAAACGGATCGGCATTACGCGTCTTCACATGGAGGAAGATGCCGGGAAGCTGACCCACAGTGATGATGGTTATTCCCTTGTGGACTACAACCGTCAAGGCACACCGCTTGTCGAAATCGTATCTGAGCCGGACATTCGTTCACCGAAGGAAGCCTATGCGTACTTGGAAGCTTTGAAAAATATCATCCAGTACACGGGTGTTTCTGACTGTAAAATGGAAGAAGGTTCACTTCGTTGTGACGCCAACCTGTCCATCCGCCCGATCGGTCAGGAAGAGTTTGGTGTGAAGACGGAACTTAAGAACTTGAACTCCTTCTCTTTCGTACAGAAAGGGCTTGAGTTTGAAGAAGTGCGCCAGCAGAAGGAACTTCTTTCCGGCGGAGAGATTCTTCAGGAAACACGCCGCTATGATGAGCAGACAAAAGAAACGGTTCTTATGCGTGTAAAAGAGGGTTCTGACGACTACCGTTACTTCCCGGAACCGGACCTTGTTCCACTTCATATTGATGAAGCCTGGAAGCAGCGTATTTTCGATCAGATTCCTGAGCTTCCGGCTGCCCGTAAGAAGCGTTATATCGAAGAACTTGATCTTCCAGAATACGATGCGATGGTACTTACCAATAACAAAGAACTATCCGACTTCTTTGAAGAGACCATTGCTGAGGGTGCAGATATTAAACAGGCATCCAACTGGCTGATGGGTGAAGTTTCCGCTTATATGAACAAGAACTATAAAGAGCTTCATGAGCTTGCCCTTACACCAGCTTCACTCGCGAAAATGATCAAGCTGATCGAAGACGGCACAATTTCGTCCAAGATTGCGAAGAAAGTCTTCAGCGAACTGGTTGAAAAAGGCGGCGATCCTGAGAAGATCGTTAAAGATAAAGGACTCGTCCAAATTTCCGATGAAGGTCAGCTGACCGAAATCGTAACGACGATTCTGGATAACAATCCGCAGTCCATTGAGGATTATAAGAACGGTAAAGATAAAGCGCTCGGATTCCTCGTCGGTCAAGTGATGAAAGAAACCAAAGGACAGGCAAACCCTCCGATGGTAAATAAAATTATTTTGGCTGAAATGGAGAAGCGTTAAAGCCTGTCATAGGTTAAACCGAAAGCACGCACGGCGATTGGTGCGTGCTTTCGTATGGATGAGGAAAACCCATCATATACTATAAAAAGTGTTTTCAAATTCAGGAAAAAGAGCTATGATGTTCTATGGAACAAGCCTGGATGAGGGGGTCATACCATGAAACGTGCTCGAATAATTTATAACCCGACCTCTGGGAGAGAAGTCATTCGTAAAGTCCTCCCTGATATTCTGCAGCGATTTGAACAAACCGGCTACGAAACATCGACACATGCAACCACCTGTGCCGGAGATGCGATCGAAGCTGCAAAATACGCTGTAGATCGGGAGTTTGATGTAGTCGTCGCTGCCGGCGGGGATGGAACCATTAATGAAGTGATTAATGGTATTGCCGAACAGGACCACAAGCCGAAGCTCGGCATTATTCCAGTCGGGACAACTAACGATTTTGCACGTGCGTTAAATATACCAAGGAACATTCATAAGGCTGTCGATATCATTCTGAAAGAACACACCCAGCCACTTGATATCGGTCGCGTGAACGGTCATTATTTCATGAACATTGCCGGGGGAGGAAAGATCACCGAGATTTCCTATGAAGTCCCGAGCAAGCTGAAAACTATGATCGGACAGCTGGCCTATTATTTAAAAGGAATTGAAATGCTGCCATCGATCCGGCCGACACGTGTCGAAATGGAGTATGACGGTAAATGGTATGAGGGAGAGATCATGTTATTTCTCGTTTCAAATACCAACTCCGTTGGCGGCCTGGAGAAACTGGCTCCATCGGCCCGCATGGATGATGGATTGTTCGACTTAATGATTATTGAAAAAATGAACATTGCTGAATTCGTCCGTCTCGCTACACTCGCGATTCAAGGCAACCATTTGAACCATCCGAAGTTCATTCACACCACCGCAAGCCGTGTGAAAGTGAAGACGGATGAGAAAATGCAGCTGAACATTGATGGTGAGTTCGGCGGCATGATGCCGGGAGAATTTGTGAATCTATACCGCCACCTGGAGTTCTTCTTACCGAAGGATAAATTTCCAGGTGAACTAGAAGAATCTTGAAGCGCTGCTGTCCCTAATCCGGGGCAGCGGCGTTTTCTAATGTTTCATGAAACACTAGGATTTGTGATAAACTACGAACACAGAGTCTAAGTAGAAAAGGACGGATAAATGATGGCGAAACCAAAGCCGCCCGTACAGAAAAACCAGACCATACACCTGACGTTTGAAGATTTAACCCATGAAGGTAATGGGGTAGGGAAAGTGGATGGCTATCCGCTCTTCGTACCGTATGGTCTTCCCGGGGAAGAAGCCGAAGTAAAAGTCGTCAAAGTGAAAAAGAACTTTGGCTTCGGGAAGCTCTTGAATGTAAAAGAAGAAAGCGAAGACCGTGTCGAGCCGCCATGTGATGTGTATTACCAGTGCGGCGGCTGCCAGCTGCAGCACATGAGCTATCAAATGCAGCTTGAGATGAAGCACAATCAGGTGAAAAACGCGATGAAGAAAATCGGACACCTCGAGCACGTTCCTGTCCACGAAACGATCGGAATGGCTGATCCGTGGCGCTACCGTAATAAAATTCAAATTCCAGTCGGACAAAAAGAAGACGGCCAGCTGAAGACCGGCTTTTACCAGAAGCGAAGCCACAACATTATCGATATGGACACGTGTATCATTCAAGATGAACTGAACGACCGGATGGTGGAAACCGTAAGGCGTATTGCCACGGAACTAGGGATCTCAGCTTATGATGAAAACACTCACCGCGGCACGCTGCGTCATATTATGGTCCGTACCGGTCAGACGACAAAAGATATTATGATTGTGCTCGTAACGAAAACGAAGAACCTGCCTGAACAGGACAAGCTGATTGATGAAATCCGTGACGCCTTTCCAAGCGTAAAGTCGATCGTGCATAACGTGAACAACCAGAAGACCAATGTGATTCTCGGCAAAGAAACCAAGGTTATCTGGGGCGACGAATACATCTACGATATGATCGGCGATATTAAATTCATGATCTCACCGAAATCGTTCTATCAGGTCAACCCGACCCAGACGAAGAACCTATATGACAAAGCGCTCGAATACGCTGACCTTCGCGGTGGCGAAACCGTTATTGACGCCTATTGTGGCATCGGCACGATCTCTCTTTTCCTTGCCCAGCAAGCGAAGAAAGTGTACGGCGTCGAAGTCGTTCCCGAAGCCGTTACCGACGCCAAGAAAAACGCCCGTCTGAATAAAATGGACAACGCCGAATTTTACGTCGGCCAAGCCGAAGAGCTGATGCCATGGTGGCGCAACCAGGGGCTCCGCCCAGATGTAATCGTCGTCGATCCACCGCGTAAGGGCTGTGATGAAGAACTGCTTAAAGCCATGCTTGATATGGAACCGGAGCGGATTGTCTATGTATCGTGCAATCCTTCAACGCTCGCGCGTGATTTGCGTGTGCTTGAGGATGGGGGATATGCGACGCAGGAGGTTCAGCCGGTGGATATGTTCCCGCAGACGAGTCACGTGGAGTGTGTGACTTGGCTTGAAAAAAGATAAGTAAGACTTAATAGATATTCTTAGAGGGGGTGCTAGAATGGAAGCAAACAAAAAGTGGTTAGCCATACCTGAAAATGAAAGAAAGCAACTCATAGCAAACGTTTTTTGCCGCTCCTGTAAGGATGCAGTCACCATCACAGACTTTATCATCATAGATCATCCTATGGGTGTGATGCTGGAGGGGAAATGCAAAAACTGTGGAAGTAAGGTAGTAAGAGTAGTGGAATTGGATGAATAAGAAAAAGTAGGGGCATCCTCCTGCTTTTTTTAGTTATCTGAATTTGAAAATTACTCCATCAGTTGGAAGTGATACCCTCATGATTCTATAAAAGAATCGTGTTAACGTAATACTATAGGAAGAATGAGAGCCCTTAATTAAGGGTATAGATTAAGGAACTCATTGTCTGAATCACGATACAAATGAACATTTACATTCAACTAGGAGGGAACTTTTTTATGGCTGATGAAAATTTAAGAAAAACTTTAGTTAATGCTGCGTTTAAAAAGAACAGCTCAGAAGAACAGAAAGTAAAAGAAGAAGACAAAGCAACCGAAGGCGATATCATTACTTTCGAAAAAGACGGGCAGCAGATTGAAGCGGTCGTAACTTCTTCTAGATTACAAAACTCCGTAGTTTGCGACATGACTATTATGGATGACTTCCATGAGCGGAATTTGGAATTCGAAAAAACTGTCGTTGCTCATACAAACTACAGCATTAAAGAACGCCGCGATAGAGAAGTTCAAGAATAGTATTAGATAAGAAAGAGCATCACGCTTATTGCGTGATGTTCTTTTTTTAGTGATTAGTCTTCTTCTTATTTAGGGGAGTGGATAAGAGATGCGAGACGTTACATTAAAAGAAGTTATAAAAGAATATCTGACAAAACCCATTGACTGAGCAACCGAGCATGTAATAATAGGATTAAAAAAACAAGGAGATGAGTGCTTATGCCTCAAAGCCGGCTTAGTCATGAAGAAATCAAAGTCATATTAAGGGCTGCAGATCCAATCATTGCTGAAGGAGGCAGGACACTTCTCGCAAAGATTTTGAAAGGTTCCAAAGAAAAGAAAGTACTGGAATATAAATTAGATACTTGTCCTGCTTATGGATATTTTAAGAAGGAAAAACTTGAAGAAGTTAAAAAAAAGATTAACTGGATGATTCGTTATGATTACCTCGAGTTAGAGAACTTTGGCAAGCTTCCATTGATTGTCTTCACAGAAAGAGGGTGGCTGATTGAGTCTGATCAACGTGCAGAGGAATTTATCCACCAATGGGAAGAGTGGCTTAGCAGCGGCAAGAAGGATCCGGACATGACCTATTTGAAGGATAGAAACAGGGTAATGATTCTGTTAATGCTTGAAAAAATAAAAGCATCCGGCAACAAAGATTTTATCCCTTATTTGCAGCTATGGGAAAAAGTAGATTATAAAAAAGTTCGTGCGGCTATTGATGAGACGATCCGAGTGCTGGAAGAAAAAGAACCTTTCGATGGGTCCTGGTTAGAGGAGAGGAATGAGCAGGTGAGGAAAACCTTGGCGGGTTATTCTTGGTTTGATGTTTTTCTCTAGGTTTGCTGATGTAGACAACTTCTTTTCAAAAGCACAGTTATCTTTCGTCAACTTATTACCATAACAATAGAAATAAACAAAAAGAGCGACCAATGTGGAGCTTTTGGACGCTCTTTTGTGTGCCCGGCAGGGGTATAAACTCTAGGGTTCAAGTCCCGAGCGGCGAAGGTCGTTGTAGCCGTTAGTCAAAGGCAAGGGTGTCCAGGGAGACCTGGAATCTGAAGGAAGCCGGAGACAAAT
>NZ_JBQQCN010000048.1:0-7633 GCF_052246795.1 Halobacillus sp. K22
ATCACTATTGGCAACGTATGGGTTTGAAATCATTGAATGCACGTTGAATTTTATGAAACCGCCGTATACGGAACCGTACGTACGGTGGTGTGAGAGGACGGAGGTTAGTCACCTCCTCCTACTCGATACTTATTGCTACATCAATCAATATAACGTCTTGCACCAGCAAACTCGTTGGAATAATAATCGGATTCGAATACGTTAATAATCTCCACTGTGCTTCTGGAATTAGGGGCGTGGATCATCTGCCCTTCTCCAATATACATACCAACATGGTGGACATAGCCTTCTCCTTCATCGTACGCGAAGAACAACAGGTCACCTTTCTGCAAATTCTCTTTCTCTACAGGGGTTCCATGCTCTGCTTGTACAGAGGAATCTCTTGGAATCGTTATGCCGTGAGCTTTGTGAATGGTATGGGTAAATCCGGAACAGTCAAAACCAAAACCGGAAGTCCCGGCCCATAGATAAGGCAGATCCAAAAATTGTTTTCCTGTTTCTACGAGGTCTTCGCCGTCAGCATCAGGTATGTTTTTCTCATGGTTATAAACGGATACGTCGGTGCTGTTCATCCATTTCATTCCATCGCTTGGCGTAGCAACAAGCACCATGTCTCCCACCTGAGCTACAACAGGGAGGCGTGTATTGAAACTGATTTCCTTGAATTCCTGGCTCTTTTTCCTATCATCATATAGAAATACGGTGGGTTTTGTCACAAGAGCGAAAGGTTTGTTCTTTTTCATTACACTGTAGCGTCTTTCATCAGCGAGTTGATTCTTTGGCATCCAGGCAGGGTAGCCAAGTTCATTTTTTGGTGTCGGCTGACCTTCAACAGCAACTTTTACCCAGTCTCCTTCCTCTTCCAGAATAGTCACTTTCTGTCCGTAAAGAACCTGGGTCTGCAATTCACCAACAAGCCATATCTTTTCATCAGTGGTCATGCTTTCGGTCCATTCCCACATATCGACGGGATTGCTTAAAGAGGGAGCATCTAATTCTCTTGCTTGATCAGGTTCACTCCATAATGTAGCAACGGAAACATCTACATACATTTCTTTATCCTCTGCCTGGGCAGAAGAACCGAAGACAAGACTCAACAACACAACGATTACAATCATCCAATACTTTTTCATTGTAGCCCTCCATTAGAGTTTAATAGAAACCAAGGCCAGGTCCATCACTGACAGTTACTACTTTTCCTTCGTAACTCATGCCCCCTTTCAATCCTTCATCTTTCATCCATAAAGGAGCGTCAAGATCATATATCTTAATATTCGGATGAGCCATTGCCAGGTGGGCTGCAGCGGTACCGGAAACGATCGATTCCATCATACTTCCGATCATGCATGGGATCCCTGCACTTTCACAGATATCGGCGATTTGTCCTGCTCTTCTCAGTCCTCCGGCTTTCATCAGCTTGATATTGACAAGATCGACACATTCCATCTCTACCAGGCGAAGGACCTCTTGCGGTGAGAATACGCTCTCATCCGCCATAATTGGCAAATGAACGTGGTCGCGAACATACTTCAATGCTTTCAGGTCATGGGCGGGCACGGGCTGCTCAATGAATTCCACATTAATGTCCTTCTCTCTAAGTCTATTAATGAAATGTACGGCTTGTTTTCTGTTCCATCCTTGATTGGCATCCAGACGCAGGCGAACTTTATCTCCCACTGCTTCTTTCACTTTCAGCAGACGACGAAAATCCTCTTCTTCCTCATGACCGACTTTTAATTTTAGTACATCGAAGCCTTCTTCAACCCTTGCCATAGCTTCCTCCTGCATAGTGTTGGGTTCATTGATACTAACGGTCATGTCTGTTTCCAATGGTTCTAAATCTCCACCAAGCAGTCGGTAGAGAGGGAGGTTGCACTGTTTTCCAAAAGCATCATGAAGCGCTATATCCACAGCTGCTTTTGCACTTGAATTATTCACACAGCTCTTTTCCAGTTTCAATAGAAGATCGTTTCGTTTATTGATGTCTTTGTATAGCAGAGCAGCTGTGATTGGTCCTTCTACAGCTGCTCTCATCCCATCTAGGGAATCTCCTGTGACCTGAAGGGACGCCGTTGAAGATCCGTACCCTACTGTCCCATCCTCTGTTTTCAAGCGAACATCCATTACGTCGATTGTTTCTACCGTGCGAACGGCGGTTTTGAAAGGTCTTTTGAGGGAGACGGTTCTCTTCCCGCATACAATATCGGTAATTTTCATTTTCCTTCCCCCTTACAAATTAGACAGAATTTCAGCAACAGCCAGACCTCCGTATGTTCCTAGGAACGAGCCCCCGAGAGCCATAAGCACCCCAATTGGTATTAGAGATCTGTGAAAAGCACCAGCTAAAAGTGGCGCGGATGCCATCCCCCCGATATTTGCCAGACTGGAAACACCAAGCGTGAAAAGATCCAGCTTGAATACCTTCGCTACAATCATCATGATGATCGCATGAACAGCCAGGATGACGAATCCGGAAATGATGTAAACCGGTGCTTGTCCCAACTGGGAAAAGTCCGCTCTCGAAGCGATTAGGGCAATGACAATATAAAGAAAGACATTAGCCATATCCATTGAACCTGGGACTTTGGTAAGTTTTGTCATAGCCAAAAGTACCCCCAGAATGGAAACAATAAGGATCGTCCACGTTGTGGCGTTCACCACGGTTCCGAATGATGGCAGGAGCCCCCCGATTTCTGCAGCAATGGCGGAGACGAAGATAGCCAAAGCAAGCAGTCCTAACATGTGAACAAAAGAGATTGTTTTTCCTTCTTTTTCCTCGTCTTCTTCCATCAGCTCAGCCGTTACTTCATCAAGGTGCTCCGTGTTGGATTTCGCCCATTTGTTGAAAACGGCAGCGAAAGGCACCAGCCAAAACATGATCATCACCCAGGTCGAGTAGTTGATCGTGTCCATAATCAGCGCATAGCCAAAGATGTTCTCCGGCACTTCCAAAATTCCCTGGATGATCACCATGTTGGCAGAGCCACCCGTCCAGCTTCCTGCCAGAGCACCGAAAGCCTCCGAAGTGTTCGGTGCATAGAAACCTTGAAATAAAAGAAAAGTGATGACGAAACCAGCCATGATACTGAAAGCAGCTGCAAAATATCCGATAAGCATTTTCGGTCCAAGTTTTACCAGCTTTCTTAAATCGCAATTAAGAAGCATCAAAAAAATGAGCATGGGAAGCAGCACATCACGAACACTTCCGTAAGTGTTGTCAATCGTTTCAGTGGATCCAATGATGCCGGTAGTCTTAAGGATGGCGCCTCCAAAATAAATGAGTACGATACCTGGAACAAACTTAAAAAACTTACTTTTTGATGACTCTAGGAAAGCGACTAGGCCAGCCAGGCCGACAATCACTCCTAAATACAGAAACCCGCTTTCGATCATAATGCATTTCCTCCTTGAGATATGTAAATTTATAAAAACAAAAAACCCAGCCGTCAAGAAGTCTCTTCTTGTCGACTGGGTTTTATCCACGTATTAGTGAGATAAAGCAATCTACATTATATATTCATTATGTCGCAGTACTTCAACTGTGCCTGTTTAAAAGCAACAATTAGTGCTTTTTGAGATGAACCGAAATAGCGTTCTCGAATTGCTTGCTCGATCGACGCCTCTTCCGTTATTTTCTTCCCAATAAATAAGCTGCGCACGAAATAGACCGTAATGTCCATCATTGCTGTACATTCGACATCAACAATTTCATGGCTTTTCATGTCGACGACGAATCCTGCAAAGAAAGAGTCGTATTTTTTCGTGATCGCATTGTTCCCGGGTGCTTTGGATTCACCCACGACATAACATGTGTGCTCTGAATACATTTTGATATGCCTCCGATTCTCTGGCATCTTTTGTAAGGAAAGCCTGTCCTTTAAAAGACAAACTGCCAGTACAAAATGCAGATTCCTATCGGTATTTATAGAAATATTACCATTTATTGAAAATGCATTCAATATATTTTTGGGAATTTTCTAACAAAATAAATGCAAAAGTACACTGTGTTTTGGCATTGTTCTTCTATTTTTCGGGGAGTGGTCAGGGATTCAAATAAAATTTTCAAGCTAATTGTTCCCTTGTAATAAACTTCTGAATATCCAATAATTGTAATAACAGTAATTAAACTAGTGAGGGGGGAACTTATGAAAAAACATATATTATTAATAGGAATAGCCGTTTTAATCGGTTGTTCCAATGATTCAGATTCCAGCAATAATGAAGGTGAAGATGCTAAAAATGAAGAACCCACTCAAGAAAAATTGGATAGTGAATTAAAAGATGCAGCAAGAGAAGTAAAATTTACTAGGGTAAGAGCTGGGAGAGTGGAAGAAGGCACTAAAGTACTTATTCAGGGTGAAGTTACGATGGCTAGTCCAATAGAAGTGGGAAGTGAACTGGTGGTTGCAACTCAAGAAGATGGCGGGCACGGGATGTACACTGTCCAAAACATGGATTCAAATGCTCAGTACGAAGAAGGTGATTTTGTAAAAGTATATGGAACGTATAATGGAAAGTCGGAAGGCACTCCTAAAATTACTAGTCCTCTAATTGAAGTCCGATAGTGAGAAGATACTTCATTGGAGGCAGGTACTCCTTTACTCTACTAAAAAACTCATAAAGTTTAAAACTAATAGGAGAATGTAAAAAGCCCCACACCGAATGCCACTACGGCAACTCGGTGTGGGGCTTATTTAAGTTATGCGTTATGATATGCCAAAGAATCTTTATTTGCTTTCAGATCAAAACGGTCAGCATTCATAACCTTCACCCAGGCATCTACAAAGTCACGCACAAATTTATCTTGGTTATCATCCTGTGCATAGACTTCCCCGTAGGAACGAAGGATAGAGTTTGAACCGAAGACAAGATCGACACGTGTGGCTGTGCGCACGAGCTCTCCTGTTTGGCGGTCGCGTCCTTCATAGGTGTTGAATTCGGTTGGATGCCATTCGATTCCCATGTCCAGCAGGTTTACGAAGAAGTCGTTCGTAAGTGTGCCGACGCGGTCTGTAAATACACCATGTTCCGTGTCGCTGTAGTTTGCGCCAAGTACGCGCATACCGCCGACTAGAACAGTCATTTCCGGTGCAGAAAGGTCTAATAGATGAGCTTTATCCACTAATAGTTCCTCTGGACTCCACGCATATTTCTTCTTCTCATAATTACGGAACCCATCGGCCATCGGCTCAAGTACTTCGAAGCTTTCCACGTCTGTCTGCTCCTGAGTGGCATCGCCGCGTCCAGGTGCAAATGGAACGGTTACGTCAACTCCGGCATCCTTGGCTGCTTTTTCGATGGCTGCACTACCGCCAAGTACAATGAGGTCAGCGAGACTTACATTCTTATCAAGATCATTTTGAATGTCTTCATAAACAGAAATGACGTTGGCCAGCTGTTCCGGTTCGTTCACGTCCCAGTCTTTCTGTGGGGCTAGACGGATGCGGGCGCCATTCGCGCCGCCGCGCATATCGGATTTACGGAACGTGCTGGCAGAAGCCCAGGCTGTTTTCACGAGCTCACTTACAGTCAGTCCGGAACTAAGAATTTTCTCCTTCAGATCAGCGATTTCAGCGTCTGTTAAGGTGTAATTCACGTCTGGAACTGGATCCTGCCAGACTAAATCTTCATCTGGAACTTCAGGGCCGAGATATCTCGCTTTAGGTCCCATGTCGCGGTGAAGCAGTTTGAACCAGGCGCGAGCGAATTTATCGGCAAATTCATCAGGATTTTCGTGGAAACGGCGTGAAATTTTTTCATAAGTTGGATCTTCGCGCAGCGCCATATCCGCTGTTGTCATAAAAGTAGGCACGCGTTCAGAGGAATCCTCTGCGTCTGGAGCAAGGTCCTCTTCTTTAGGGTTAACGGGAGCCCATTGATTGGCACCTGCTCGACTCTTCGTAAGTTCCCACTCGTAGCCGAATAATAGATCATAGTAGCCGTTGTCCCATACAGTCGGATTAGGGGTCCAGGCACCATCTACACCACTCGTGATCGTGTCACGGCCTTTCCCGCTGCCATGACTGCTTTGCCAGCCTAACCCTTGCGCTTCAATATCAGCGGCTTCTGGTGCTGCGCCTACATTGGCTTCCGCATCGCCAGCTCCGTGTGCTTTACCAAAGGTATGACCGCCGGCGATGAGAGCAACAGTCTCCTCATCATTCATTCCCATACGAGCAAAGGTTTCGCGGATATCGCGGGCACTTGCTTGCGGATCTGGATTGCCATTCGGTCCTTCAGGGTTTACATAGATAAGCCCCATTTGAACGGCTGCAAGCGGATTTTCAAGTTCGCGGTCGCCGGAGTAACGGTTGTCCTCAAGCCATTCTTTTTCATTACCCCAGTAGATATCTTCTTCTGGATGCCATACATCTTCACGGCCTCCGCCGAAGCCAAAGGTTTTTAAGCCCATGGATTCAAGCGCCACATTACCGGTAAGAACGAGTAAGTCGGCCCATGAAATCTTGTTGCCGTATTTCTGTTTGATTGGCCATAGAAGACGACGTGCTTTATCTAAGTTCGCATTATCCGGCCAGCTGTTAAGCGGTGCAAAACGCTGTGATCCTGTGGCTCCACCGCCGCGTCCATCGCCTGTACGATACGTACCGGCTGCGTGCCATGACATACGGATGAAAAGCGGACCGTAATGTCCATAGTCAGCAGGCCACCAGTCCTGGCTGGTTGTCATAAGTTCTTCAAGATCTTGTTTCAAGGCATCATAATCGAGCTTTTTGAATTCTTCCGCGTAATCAAAGTCCTCACCCATAGGGTTGGTCTTCTTATCATGCTGGTTTAATATGTGCAGATTCAGCTGGTTGGGCCACCAATCTTTATTGGTCGTACCAACTTTAGTTGTTGTAACGGCGTTCTCTTCCTCCGTTTTTCCATGCATAACCGGACACTTATCGGGCTGATTGTTATTCATTTCATTTTTATCCATGTATAAATTCTCCCTTCTTATGTTGGAAAAACTAATTATAATCTATCTTATATTATAATTATAATAAATTACTAGCTAAATTGAAAGCGAGATGCATAGATTCCGAATAGATTATTTTCAATTAGACAAAAAAACGAGGGTCGAGCGCAGCAGAACAATAATAAACTGAAGTTTATCATGGGGGAGTAGAGATTCTCTTAACTCTTATTTTAACAAATTTACTGAATTGAAAGTAGATTTTATCGATTTTAAATAGATAAGATTTTTAATATCCGTAAAAATGTGATCGAACTATCTAAAGGTTAGGTTGAATTCCACATAAAAGATCCATATCTGGTCACCCTAAGCCTGCACGATTATTGAAAACAGGAGTGAGTAAATATGAGCAAAAAATCCAAGTCGAAACGCAACATTCAAAAAGGAAGAGATGCTGTCCAGCCGAGTACGGGAGAAGAAAGAATCACGATAAACAAAACGAATAATCAAAAAGACGACCGAATTAAATAGAGGTTCACGCATGCAGTATAGGATGAAAAAGACGGAAATCAGAGCGCTGGCTTCCGTCTTTATCTATGTGTGCCCGGCAGGGGTATAAACTCTAGGGTTCAAGTCCCGAGCGGCGAAGGTCGTTGTAGCCGTTAGTCAAAGGCAAGGGTGTCCAGGGAGACCTGGAATCTGAAGGAAGCCGGAGAC
>NZ_JBQQCN010000049.1:0-7422 GCF_052246795.1 Halobacillus sp. K22
TTTAGGATATCACGGAAGGGAGAATATTCAAAGGCATTCGCCTTACGGCGACGGCATTCATCTCCCCCTTACCACCGGTCTTCGACACGGCGCTTGAAGAGGGAGTCTTCTGCCGATGAATGATAAACTCGTTAAACTGCATGAACCATACCATAATAAACAGTAAAAAACTGACCGTAAAATGAGATTCAATGAAGGATAATTCTGTTCGGGTGGAAACAAGTAAAGTCAGAGATAATTCAAATAGTAGTGTAAGCGTAGTAATAGAAGAAACGAGCCATTTCTTCGGAACTTTCATTAAGTACTTCTTTTCTACATGATCCATAAAATGGGCACCGGCGATAGGAATTAGAAATATGAGAAACATAACCACTGTACTTGAAATGCAAAAGTTATTGAATGGTTTAACCTCCTCTGACAGGTTCGTTTTCATCCAACCAAAATCCAATTAATGGATTTATTTCCAGAATTACATAAAGAGTGTACCACCATAGGAATATAATGTACACTTTTTCCTATTAAAAAAAGCGTAACCTATGAAAAAGGTCACGCATTTTTTTATAGATTTTCAAAAAACAGTCGAAGAACGTCAGCTCCACCTATAAATGTACCTAGAGAGCTGCCTACGTTGGCTAGCAGAACCACAAGCAGGATACGAGTTACGCGGTTACGCCAGAATCCCTTCAGGCTCGCGACATCTTCAGATAAGGTTTCAAATTCTGCTACCTTGGGTCTGCGGAAATACGCCTGGACAATGCCGGCAAACCATCCGGCTGCGATCAGCGGGTTAAGCGATGTGATCGGTGCGGCTACGAAGGCTGCTAACACGGCTAATGGATGAGCCATGGCAGCCGCTGTTCCGATCGCAGAAAACGTACCATTCCACAATACCCAGCTGATGGTCTGCTGGGTACCTGCCTCCGGATTCGCCATAAACGTATAAACAATGATAGATATAATCAAAACGGGAATGCTCCAGCCTATAATCTTCGGCCAGGGAGACTTAGGAGGACGCTTATTCAATTGAGTCAAATCATGCTCTTTATAAATCGCTTCTTTAATACCAGGCACGTGAGCAGCTCCAAGGACCGCTACCACTTTCTTCCCGGGCGCATCTTTAATTTTCTGAGCTAAATACTGGTCACGCTCATCAATCAGCGGCTTTTTCAACTTCGGAAAGTTCTCGGTCAGATCCTTCAGCATGCCATCGAGCATATCCTGGGTCTTCATCTTTTCAAGCTCCGCTTCGGAGATGGTGTCGTTACTAAAGATGCTGTAGACGATGGACATTAACAGTTTAGCTTTGCCTCCGAACCCGATATTCCCCCAGATTCGTGCAAAGGTTACCTGTATATTCCGGTCAGCTAATACAAGCTCTGCGTCATGCTCTTTCGCAGATTCAATCCCTTGAATCATTTCCTGACCTGCCTGAATACCAAATTGCTTAGCCATACGCTTTTGAAAGGATGAAATAGCCAGGTTCATTAACAATAGTGAGGCTTTCTTCTGTTTAATCACAGCAAAAATGTCCGTATCTTTCCACGCATCACCGTTTACAATCGATTGATAGCGCTGCTCATCTAATTCCACACATACAGAATCAGGCTGTTCTTCATCAATAACCTGCTTGACTTGTTCTGCACTTTGTTTAGAAACGTGCGCAGTACCAATCAGTATGTACTCTGTATCATTTATATGAAGTCTCGTGATGTTATCTTCCGTCATCGCCATACATACCTTCCTTTACCAGTGGACTATATTGTTTCATCTCTACTAATACTAAACCAGAATGTATAAAATGAGAATGGGTTTCCCATGTTTTCTACGCGAGCAAGTCTGGCCTCCCTACCTTCACGTTGACAAAGCGCCCCCTGCCCTATAGAATCTCTATTAATTATTATCTCATGAAACGAATTCACATGCCCATATAAATTTGGAAATATTGTTCAACGTATCTGCTTACCGCGCGATGGAGATAGAGTGTGGATATCGTATTCTATCCTGCCTCCTGCTTTAAATGGATCAGGTATTAAACGGAAGGAGAAATCATATATGAACTCAGGTAAAGCACAGTTAACGAAAGATCTGAACATCGCAAGCAAGAAAATCCCAGCAGATACGATCATTAAGAATGGTAAGATTCTGGATGTCTTCAATCTCGAATGGATCGAGGCAGATGTGGCTATTTCTGATGGTAAATTCGTCGGAATCGGCCACTATAATGAAGCAGCCATGATCATTGACGCCAAAAACCGCTATGTCTGTCCCTCCTTTATTGATGGACACGTTCACATTGAATCTTCCATGGTCACCCCGGATGAGTATGCTAAAGTCGTTGTCCCTCATGGAGTTACCGCGGTGGTCACAGACCCCCATGAAATAGCCAACGTTGCCGGGGAAGAAGGTCTGCAATTCATGCTCCAGAACGCTGATAACCTGCCTTTAGAGGTTTTCTTTATGCTTCCCTCTTGTGTCCCTGCTACTCCATTCGAACATTCAGGAGCTCAGCTGACAGCCGCTGACCTTGAAAAATACTTAGCCCACCCCAGCGTGCTCGGCTTAGCGGAAGTTATGGACTACCCCTCTCTCCTGCATACAAAAGATAATCTTCTCGATAAAATCACGATGACTCATCAGCACGGTGGGAAGCTTGACGGCCACCTGGCTGGACTGGAGACCAATGCCGTTAATCTCTTTCGTACGGCAGGAATAACCACGGACCACGAATGTACGAAAGAAGAAGAAGCGCTGGAACGCCTGAGACGCGGCATGTATCTAATGATCCGTGAAGGCTCAGCCGCGAAAGATTTAAACGCATTAATCCCAGTAGTCACCGCCCATAACGCACGGCGCTGTCTATTCTGTACCGACGATAAACACCTCGACGAACTGATCGAGGAAGGAAGCATCGACCATAATGTCCGCCTTTCCATTCAACACGGAGTATCGCCTCAAATCGCCTTACAAATGGCTTCTTTAAACGCAGCCGAATGCTATGGTCTGACGAATAAAGGGGCGATCGCTCCCGGTTATGATGCCGATTTTTTACTACTGGAAGACCTGGAAAAAGTGAAAATTAGTGACGTGTACAAACAGGGCCGGCGGATCAGCCATAATGGTAGCTACATGCCTCCTGACGACGCTGGAAAAGAGAAACACGCTGCTCCTATTACCGATACGGTTCATTTTCCGGCCCTTACGGAGGAACAGCTTAAACTGCCTATAGGCGAAGCACAGCAGGCCCACATTATTAAAATAAATCCAAACCAGCTTCTTACGAATAAATTGGTGGAAGAAGTGAAGACAGAAAACGGCGTCTTTGTTCCATCGCCAGATAAAGATCAATTGAAATTAGCGGTAGTGGAGCGCCATAAAAACACCGGCCATCTTGGCATAGGGATAGTGAAAGGCTTCGGTTTAAAAGATGGAGCAATCGCCACGACTATTGCTCATGACTCCCACAACATTGTAGCCCTGGGTGCCAATGATCCAGACCTCCTGAAAGCCATTAATACGTTAAAAGAAATCAATGGCGGTCTTGTGATCGTTAAGAATGGAGCTGTCTTATCGTTCCTTCCCCTTCCGATCGCCGGATTGATGTCTGATCAGTCGTTTCCATTTGTTAAGGAGCGGCTCGAACAGCTCGGAGTAACGCTGCCTAATTTAGGATTTACGAAGGATTTCAATCCATTCCTTACATTATCCTTCTTAACGCTGCCGGTGATCCCTTCCCTGAAATTAACGGACATGGGCTTATTTGATGTAGAAACGTTTCAGCATATTGAGGTATCCTTATAGAAAGCTGGAAACCAGATCGAACGTCTGGTTTCCAGCCTTTTTAATTAACACTATATACTACGCGAGGCTCAACGTAATAGGTCGCGTTCGATTGAATACGATCTTCCTCACTGTTTTCAAACTCTCGAACTGTCATCCGTACCGCGTCTATTGGAAGCTGCCCTTCGATCACCGGTCTTGTACCGGAAGTGGTGACCATAAACGTGTTCTCTGGATTTCCAGACAAAGAGCGAACCGCTCCTTCTGCGTTAAGCGAATAATATTGGGTATCCTTATTTTGCATGAACGCCTCTAGTCCCGTTTCATTAATCACCTTAAAAAATTCTTTCGGAGAGATCCGCCCGTGCATGTCCTGCCTTAAGTGATGAACTTGATGATTCTGCTTCTGATAACGATTCCGTTTAATTTCATACTCTTTTTCATCCAGTTTCAACTCTACAGAATAATTACTTTCTCTGTTCCCTTGTGCGACTACCTTAAAATTATAGAACAGTGACTGCACGGCTCCTTTATCCGTGAATTCCATTTCAAGTCGCTGCAGTCGTGGGTTGTGAATATCATTAAATGTATTCTTAACCATGTTCCAGTGCTCGGTAAAATCAAATTCTTCAGACGCAGAGAGGCTTTGAGCAGTATCTATGTGACGTGGACGCTCGTACACATAATTTTGAACAGGCGGAATGATTAAAGATGTAAGGAAGAGGAACAGACCTAAGTAAGCTGCATACCGTTTCGCTAACCGATTCCAAGCAGGCTCCCGAAAAAACATTAGAAAAATGATAAACCCTAACGGAAGAGACCACTGATTAATTGAGAACGCAAAAGCGCCTAGAAACGAGTATCCTAGAAGCTTCAGGAACAAGTAAGGCTCTTCTCTCCCCCACTTGCGGTAAATGTACATAATGATTCCAAATTGAACGATGTATAGAATGAGATAGAGCAATGGACACCCTCCTTTATCACCATAAATTCTATCATGAATTCCAGAGTACCCGAATACCATACTGACTTTTTACAGGAAACTCTGAGGAGTGAATACCTCCTGCTCTTCAAATTCTTCAATCTGACCGATCATCTCTTCATTCAGCACAAAAAACCAATGCCCTTATTAGACATTGGTTTAATAATATTCAGTTAAGAAAGGGGACCAAGTAAAACTCAGCCCCCCATCCCTTCTATGACAATTGGCGTTCATACACTACTTCATTGGTTTCTGGATCTAAAGCATCCACCTTCATGTCCACAACGCGGCCATCTGCATTACTTTTAAAACCCCATAAGCGAATATAATTATTCATGTTATAGTCGCGGAAAGTAAGATGCACCTTTCTCAATTCTTCATTTTCACCTGGCTCTTCTTTAATCACACACTCCTGAAATTTCATCGTTTCAGAAGGCTGACTTAATATATAGTCATACATGATCTTTTCAAGTTCAGGAAAAGCCATTCCACCGTTATCTAAGCAAGTATTTTTAAATTCATTGTAGTCTGTAATGTGATGGATGATCTTAGATTCGTTTGGCATGTTTGTTCCTCCTAGATTAAACAGTTACCTATCTCTTTCCCTATAAGATGCATGAGAAAACCCTCTTGAGATCATTATGACACTGCTAAAAAAACACTTTTTTAGTCAAACGAAAAACGGCGTTATCCTTTAAGGATAACGCCGTCATTAGATTAATATTTAATACCGGTGGCCGGGGTCGAACCGGCACTCCGTAAGGAACACGATTTTGAGTCGTGCGCGTCTGCCAATTCCGCCACACCGGCATAATCTCATTGGAGGCGGCAACCGGAATCGAACCGGTGATAAAGGAGTTGCAGTCCTCTGCCTTACCGCTTGGCTATGCCGCCATTACAAGATCAGTAGTATTTTAGTTTATTCTAACATGTGTTCAATTATGATTGAAATATTATGGAGCGGGAGACGGGATTCGAACCCGCGACCCCCACCTTGGCAAGGTGGTGTTCTACCACTGAACTACTCCCGCAGTGGAAAATGGCTGGGCCAGCTGGATTCGAACCAGCGCATGACGGTACCAAAAACCGTTGCCTTACCGCTTGGCTATGGCCCAAAGTGAAATTAAATGGGGCGGCTGATGGGAATCGAACCCACGAATGCCGGAACCACAATCCGGTGCGTTAACCACTTCGCCACAACCGCCATAGAAAAAAGCAGGGGTAGTAGGAATCGAACCCACATTGACGGTTTTGGAGACCGTAGTTTTACCATTAAACTATACCCCTATTTGAATGATTAAATTAAAATGGTGGAGGGAGTAGGACTCGAACCTACGAACCCGATGGGAGCGGATTTACAGTCCGCCGCGTTTGGCCAACTTCGCTATCCCTCCATGTTGTATATGCCTACTAGCATCAAATGGTGCCGGCCAGAGGACTTGAACCCCCAACCTACTGATTACAAATCAGTTGCTCTGCCAGTTGAGCTAGGCCGGCTAAAAAATGGTGGCTCGGGACGGAATCGAACCGCCGACACACGGATTTTCAGTCCGTTGCTCTACCGACTGAGCTACCGAGCCGAATCTTATGTATAGCCTAAGTATGAAAATGGCGGTCCGGACGGGACTCGAACCCGCGACCTCCTGCGTGACAGGCAGGCATTCTAACCAACTGAACTACCGGACCATATAATTGAAACGTTAATGAACAAAGAATTGAATTCAATGTAGTCCATTAAGTTAATTTGGTTGCACTTTTCAGTACTACCATTATTGATGAACGAAGAAGTAAGTTCGACGTGGTACATCAATATTAATTGGTTGCGGGGGCAGGATTTGAACCTGCGACCTCCGGGTTATGAGCCCGACGAGCTACCAGACTGCTCTACCCCGCGATAATGTGGGTTTTCTAATTCCCATAAAGTATGAAGTTACCTTGCGGTAATGGTGGAGGATGCAGGGCTCGAACCTGCGACCCCTTGCTTGTAAGGCAAGTGCTCTCCCAGCTGAGCTAATCCTCCATATGAAGTGGTGACCCGTACGGGATTCGAACCCGTGTTACCGCCGTGAAAGGGCGGTGTCTTAACCACTTGACCAACGGGCCATTGTGGAAAAATGAACTTATGGCGGAGAGCGAGGGATTCGAACCCTCGAAACCGTGGTAACGGTTTACACGAATTCCAATCGTGCTCCTTCGGCCAGCTCGGACAGCTCTCCAAAATATGGCTCCAACGGTAGGATTCGAACCTACGACCGATCGGTTAACAGCCGATTGCTCTACCACTGAGCTACGTTGGAATAATGTAAAACCTGGCGGTGTCCTACTCTCACGGGGATCGACCCGACTACCATCGGCGCTGAAGAGCTTAACTTCTGTGTTCGGCATGGGAACAGGTGTGACCTCTTCGCCTTCACCACCAGATCTTATTTCCTTTTTTCAAGGACAAGATATATTGTATTGTTTTTCGAGCAAAAAATCAAGGGTAAATTACAAGTTTTTTTGTAAACCCTCAAAACTGGATAAGGACCATTCAACCATCGGACGAGCGAACGTCTCTTCCGACTTCTTTTTTAAAGGATAGATAAGTCATCGATCCATTAGTATCCGTCAGCTCCACGTGTCACCACGCTTCCACCTCGGACCTATCAACCTCATCGTCTCTG
>NZ_JBQQCN010000050.1:0-7271 GCF_052246795.1 Halobacillus sp. K22
AGTAACTCAAGCCTTTTCCGGTTTCTTTGTAGGCACTGCTCCATTCAGAGAGGAAATGATTGAAGACAAAACGAGCGCAACCTATTGTCTTAGCGATGAGCGATTCTTGGGTTTTATTTGGATAGATACGAAAGTTATACGCTTTATGCCTCAACCTTTTCACCTCCTAATTAGGAACGTATGTTCTTACTTTAGGATATCACGGAAGGGAGAATATTCAAAGGCATTCGCCTTACGGCAACGGCATTCATCTCCCCCTTACCACCGGTCTTCGACACGGCGCTTGAAGAGGGAGTCTTCTGTCGATGAATGATAAAAAACATCCAGGTCCATACCTCCCATAAACTTGCTAACAAAAAGAGGAGAGCATTTAGAAAGGCTCTCCTCTGCGTTTAATTATGAATATACTTTTCAAACACCTCTTTAAAATCCTTCTGTGTATTTTCGCGATGCTTTTGCTCATACCAGCTATAAGCAAAGTTAGCTGCCTGCTCGAATTCCTTTGAGATATCATTATCATGGAAGCGGTTATCTTTGATCAGCGAACTTGCTGTGCCAAGACTATCTCTGGCAAAATCCGAATATAGGCGATTTTCCTCCTGAATGTGGGAAATCGCTACCAGTGACTTATACAAATCAGCAATCGCTTCGCCCTCATCCTTAGCAATATCAATATTGAATACTTTATTTCCCATGGTGAATTTAATTTCTAAATCCAGATCAATTGTACCTGCTGTTTCGATCGAGGGGTTACTGATATGATGCTGATAATAATCATACCGGAAAATATTGCGTTTACTGCTGGACGCCTTTTCTCCATCCAAATGGATCAGCGCTCTGTTTGTAAAGCAATATTCGTCCGATTTTGATTTAATGAGGAAGAAGATTTTCTCCCCATCCTCTGTCAGTACAAAATCATCCGACTGTGTTTTATCAAAGTCTTCTTTTTTTATAATTTTACCAATATCACTTAATCCTAAAGCATCACTGGCTAGCTTCTTAAACAAAAGATTCTCCCCTTTCATTAATCAAAATTGAAACTTTTCATCTGAATTTATTTCGACAAAAAGGGCGACTATCCTTCCCTATCGAAAAGAATTATTACTTTTTTACAGTCAACGAATCCCCTGCCTATCTGAACCACTCAACTACTCCAATCATACTGAGTAAACCAAGAAGGAAAGAAAATGTCGCCAGTCGCTCATATCCATGGCCATGGCTTTCAGGAATAAGTTCTTTATAAACAATGAACAACATCGCTCCCGCCGCAAATGCCAGTCCATAAGGGACAAGAAATAGTGCGATATGGACTAAATACAGCCCTGCAAATCCGGCCAGACACTCCATAATCCCTGTGGCCATTGCAAACGTTATTGCTGTAAGTTTTGACACTCGTTGATTCACTAAAAATATGGCCACCAGAAACCCTTCCGGCGCATTTTGAAGAGCCATGGACAGTGCAACTACCAGACCAAGGTTTTCTATTTCACTGGCTAGACTCGCCCCAACGGATAACCCTTCCGGAATATTATGTAAGGTCATTGCTACAACCAACATCCAGGATTGAGAAGAAAGAATAATATCATTCCTCTCATGATCCACGTCTGTATGGGGAATAAAATATTCAAGCATATTTAATACAAGAGCTCCAGCGAGCACACCAAGCACAAGAATATATAAGTTCGTTAGTTTTAGTGAAGCAGGGATTAAACCATAGGTTGAGGCCGCCATCATCACCCCTGCCGTATAAGCTAATATAGCATCCATCCTTTTGTGGGAAATGCCGCGAATAAATAACACAGGAATAGCTCCCAGTCCCGTAACTAAAGCCGAACCAATCATTACCATAACATTTGAATCCATAGCCAGCCTCCTTGGCTTTAATGGAAGTGTGAGAATTTAATGTTCTTATTCACTATATGTACAGGCATAACCTGGTTATGCAGGAGAAGGGAGATGAACCAAAAAGAGAGATTCCCAACATCGCGGAATCTCTCTTTAAAACACGTATGATTTGTTCTTTTTCATAAAGCTCTGTTAAATTCTATTGTTGATTCTTCATAAGAGGCTTATTACACAATAGGGGCGTATAGTTGAAGACTCGATTTCGAGATATATTCGGTCCGTTACGAGATGAGGAGCGGGCTGGTGGGGAAATAACTCGCTTTCCTAGGCCCTACAAGACGTAGGGTCGATCGACGTTGCCACAGGACGTGGCGACCTTAGTCGATGCTCCTTTTACCATGAGCTTCCTCGCTCGTTCACTCCCTGCGGGATCTCATCTAGTCCCTTCTCCCATGGGAGTCTCGCCATTTCCCCACCATCCCAGCGACGGGAGATTAACGAACCCTTCCAAGAAAGTGAATGCTCTCCTTCTAAATAGGACCTAAATGCTTCTATGACAAGCTTTTCCACATCGTGCTAGCATGAAAATAAACGCTTTATCCTATGCTTTTTCCCCAAGCAAACGGTGTGTTAAGTGGTTTCGAGTTGCTGTTTAGGCTAGGTCCGCAGGGGGACGATGTAGACTCCTGTGGGATGGACATGATCGGTAAGATCCCGCAGGGCTGTTAAGCCCGAGGAAGCTTACCACATGCCCACGGAAAGCGAAATCGTCCCCCGCAGGAACTAATTCTCACAAAAGTCTCGAAACTGAGTCTTCCAGTATCGAGAGCTTAACCATAAAATTAACACGGAAGTTTAACAGAGCCTTTCATAAAAACAAATACTGACCCCATTATGCACACACCGTCAAATTAACGATGGCCCTTACTCTGCTTGTTACTTGTTAAATTCAATAACATTTCCGTCAGGATCACAAATATATACTTGATGCCATTCTGTTTTGTTATGAGGTTTATTTAACATCTCTACATCATAGGCTTCCATTCTATCAAGGAATGCCTCTATATCCCTTACCCTCACAGCAAAATGACCGTCTCTTGAGTCAATCTCTGTGGTTTCACGTAGAGTTTTACCCTCACTATGTACAATTAAATGAATCTGAGTTTCTCCCACCTGATACCAGGCGCCAGGAAAACCAAAGTCAGGACGTTTGCTGCTTTCTTCAAACCCCAACACTTCACCGTAAAAATACCTGGCTCGTTCAATATCTGTAACCAGCAGAGAAACGTGGTGAATACCTTTATACATACGAATTGTTCTCCTTTCCGTATACAATATGGAAATCTTAAAGAATGCTTTTCCTTCTTATTATAATACGCTATATTTAGAAAAAAGGAAAAAGGCCGCCTCCATGGCAGCCTTATTAAGTTAAATTAATCGTCATCCGACCTTTCTCTGCTTCAATAACTTCTCCAGTCTGGCCATCGATCTTATATGTTCACGAATTTGCTGCAAACCCTCTAAACCATCTTTGGCCTTCACTACTTTATACCCTTCGTACTCAAGCTCGAGCTCTAAGACTCTGGCAATTTTCTCTTCATCCTCTACAACTAATATGGAAGCTTCACTCATATCTATCACCCCTAATGGTTAGACATTATTACTATAGGATTGCACTTCTTCTAATATTATGTGAAAAGCCAAAATGGACTTGCAAGGAAGTTGTACACAGAATTCACTCGGATTATGGTGAAATTAATATTCCCCGGGAAATTAACTTAATATTTTCCCGAATCACTGAGAAAAATGCCTGTCCTGGATAAGTCATTTATTTAAACATAGAGAGATCTATCGATTCAGCCATTTTCTTATAGCCTAAATCGTTAGGGTGCAAATGGTCCCCAGAATCATATTTAGGAAGATAACGCTTAGGATGATCAGGATCCCGCATTGCTTTGTCAAAGTCAATCATACCATCAAACGCTCCACTGGTCCTGATCCACTCATTAACCGCCTGCCTGGTCTCTTCTCCTTCTTTCGTGTACATGCTTGAACCTTTAAAAGGAGTTAATGTACCGCCATAAATTTTAAGTCCTTCATCGTGAGACGCCTGGATAATTTCTTTTATCCGTTGGATTATTTCCTCCGCATCATATTCAGGATGATGCCTAATATCGTTTAGTCCCTGATGAAAAATTATTGATTTAACCGCTGTTTCGTTAAACACGTCGCGCTCTAACCTTGCTAACGCATTTTCTCCTCTTTCTACTCCGCTATTAATCAAATGATTACCCGAAACTCCGGCGTTTAATACGGACATTCTACTCCCTGACGTTTCCCGATTCATTCGATGCGCTAAATAGTCAGGCCAACGATGGTCAGCATTAACTGTCGAATAATTTCCATTTGCAATGGAACTGCCCATTACTACGATAGATCCTTTTACTGGAGGTTCTGCGATAACATCGACTCCGTCCAGCCAGAACCAGGCTTCTTCGTTTCTCTCAAGTGCGGCTGCACTAGAATCAGAAACGTGGTTGCCGGATTCTGAAATATACGTCTCCTGGATGGAGAGGGGGTGCCACGTAGCAGGTCCGGTAGGTTCTCGAATATAAATACTGACCGCTAATTCCTCCATGTGATTCACCTTCAGCGGAACAGGATCACTCACCATTTTTTCACCAGGAGGGATACTTATCTTTTTTTCCCCGCCAAATGTGACTTTCCGGTCTGTGCCAGGAATCGTTTCTGCTTCATTTTTGGAAGCAGCTACCCGGACCTCCTCAATGGTGATAGACGAAGACCCAAATTCATTCGACAACCGTATGCGCATCTTCTTCCCATCAATATGCGGCTGAATAATCGTTCGGATGGTTTGATTCTCAAATCCCTCTTGGGAAATCCCTTCTGTATAAGGAGCAATCATACTTGTACTCCAGGCCCCCACCCAGTCTCCCTGCTCACTTGAGAATATCCACCCTCTTGCTCCATAAATGCTGAGAATAATAATGATAATTATGAAAAAAACATAAACCCGAGGCCTCATATATACTCGCCCTTCTAGTTGCATTGATTTTTTCTTGACTTTATATTTTAACACTTACGCTCTTTAATCACACAAACCTGCAAAATTTTTTAACATGAGACTGAAAAGCTTTTATCTCAAGAGCCAATATTTGAAATAACGTATCGACCCTGAAACTAATAGCTGAATTATTTCCAACCTTTTGAATCTGAGTTACTTTCAGCTATACTGCAAAATAAAAACTTTATTCTTTCTCATAATATTATCCTTCAATCGTTAAGCACAAAAAAATCCTCCCCCTAATATGGAGAAGGACCTCTCTATTTATTTAATATTGTTTACGTTCCGCAAAACGTACGGTAAGGCCGGGAAGTTGGTTCTGGAGGTGACGTGTAGGATTCCTGTTCACAAGAATGTGCATAAGGGTTAGAAAGAACTCCAATCAACCGCTCCATCACGCTATAGTCCTCTTCTTTCACCGCTGCTTCAATCGCTTCTTCTACCCGGTGGTTCCGCGGAATGACCGCAGGGTTATTATTTTTCATCAACTGGTAAGATGTTTCTTTTGTCTCTTCCTGTCTGTCCAACCTTGCCAGCCATTGTTCCTGCCACTTTTTAAACTCAGGAGCTTCAAATAATGAGGTACCTTCCAATTTGTCTAATGTCAGCGCTCGGAACGTATTTGTGAAGTCTGCTTTATATTCCTTCATCATACGGAGCAAGTCTTCTGCTAGTTCTTTGTCTTCTGTTTCTTGATTAAAAATACCGAGCTTTTTTCTCATGCCTTCCAGCCAGTTGGCTTCGTGGAGACTGGTGAAATTTGAAAGTTCGCGTTCAGCTATTTTTATCGCTTCATCTTGATTCTCGTGGATCAAGGGGATCAGGGTTTCAGCAAATCGTACGAGATTCCAGCCCGCAATGTCCGGCTGGTTGCCATAAGCATACCGTCCTTGAATATCAATAGAACTGAATACGGTTGCGGGATCATAGGTATCCATAAAAGCGCAAGGCCCGTAATCAATGGTTTCTCCACTAATCGCCATATTGTCTGTGTTCATTACTCCATGAATAAAACCGATCAGCTGCCACTCAGCAATCAGCTTCGCCTGCCGCAGAATTACTTGCTGAAGCAGGGAAAGATAGCGATTTTCATCGCCTTCAATAGATGGAAAATGTCTATGCACTGTGTAATCAGCCAGAGTCCGGAGATCCTCTAAAGTCCCCCACCTTGCCGCAAATTGGAACGTTCCAACTCGCAGATGACTGCTGGCTACTCTAGTAAGGACAGCACCCGGCTGTTTGGTTTCTCGAATCACGGACTCACCCGTTGCAACGACCGCAAGACTGCGGTTCGTAGGAACACCAAGTCCATGCATAGCCTCACTTATTATATATTCGCGCAGCATTGGCCCAAGCGGTGCCCGTCCATCACCTCCGCGAGAATAAGGGGTGCGGCCTGAGCCTTTAAGTTGAATATCTGCCCGTTCTTCCTGAGGTGTAATCTGCTCACCTAGCAGTAAAGCCCTTCCGTCGCCCAGCATGGTGAAATGCCCGAACTGGTGACCCGCATAGGCCTGAGCTAAAGGAAAAGCACTATCGGGCACTATATTACCAGCTAGCACCTCTTTACCTTCCTCACTATGAAGCCACTCCGTGTTTAACCCCAGATAGTCAGCAAGTCTATCATTAGCAATTATTAAACGAGAGGCATGCGCAGGTTCCGGGTCAGAACTCTGAAAAAAAAGCTCTGGCAGTCGCGCATAGCTATGGTCGAAGTTCCATCCAGTTTCTACTTTTTCTTTTCGCTGTGTCATCAACGCATCTCCTTTTTTGATATACGTATTCATAAATATTTTATCACCATTCACATATCTGTACCTAAGCCTAACAATTCGTATCTATTTAATGTTTTCTTCTTCAAAATTATTATACCTGCTCGGCTGGCCGCTTTAATCCCCGAAACCTTATTTTAAATCATTAATATTTGGTTTGAACTACCCCCACTTACTCGCTGACGCTCCTTGAAGTTGGGGGATTCCTAAGAGCACGAACCTAACGGTTCGTTCAAATGATTAGGCTAGCCCCGTCGCACCGACGGTTGAAAGGAGTCGTTGAACTTCCTTTAGTATATTGAAACTCGCATTTAGATCGCGGTCGTGGCGCGAGCCGCAATTCGGGCAGTTCCACGTTCGAACAGCGAGATTCTTTACCTCACTGTTTTGGTATCCGCACTTGGAACACAGCTGTGAACTCGCAAAAACTTTAGATACGGGTACCAACTGCTTCCCGTACCACTTTGCTTTGTATTCGAGCATAGACGTGAACATCGACCAGCTCACATCACTAATCGATTTGGATAGTTTTCGGTTTTTGAGCATATTGGAAATTTGGAGATTTTCTA
>NZ_JBQQCN010000051.1:0-6322 GCF_052246795.1 Halobacillus sp. K22
TTAGGATATCACGGAAGGGAGAATATTCAAAGGCATTCGCCTTACGGCGACGGCATTCATCTCCCCCTTACCACCGGTCTTCGACACGGCGCTTGAAGAGGGAGTCTTCTGCCGATGAATGATAAAATAAGTATTTTATAGCTGGGATCCATGAGTTTAATAAATGGCTAAAAAAGGAATATGGCGGATGTAGCCTATTTAATGGAGGTGGCCTTATGGCTGAACAAGATAAGCGTAAGCAAGAAAGAGACCAAAGTTTTGAAGAAAAACTAGAAAAAGAAAAATTAATTGATGGTATGCCTAATGAAGAAATAAAAAAAGAAGAGCAAGAGCAGGAAAAAGGCGAAAAGTCCAAAAATGACTCTCTGACAGAAGAGCAATACAATGAAGATTTTCGCAATAAAGATAAAAAAGATTAAATGAGGTGTAAAAATGACAACTTTTCAGGCTTATAAAATTGATAAAGACGGAGAGACGGTAAAAGGAAGGATGGAAGATCTTTCAGCTAAAGATCTTCCATCCAGTGATGTGTTCATCAAAGTTCACTATTCCAGTGTAAATTTCAAAGATGGCATGGTTTCTCAGCCAGATAATGCCCTTGTGAAAGACTATCCGATCATCCCCGGAATTGACATGGCCGGAGAAGTGGTCCGCTCAAGAGATGATCGTTTTAAAGAAGGCGACCAAGTCATTGCTACCAGTTATGAAATTGGAGTATCGCATGATGGCGGGTTCAGTCAGTATGCAAGCGTCCCCGCTGATTGGATTGTCCCGCTTCCTGAAGGTCTGACATTAGAAGAGTCCATGATTTATGGTACAGCTGGATTTACTGCTGCACTATCTGTCTACCGTCTGGAACAGAATGGTCTTACTCCAGACCAGGGCCCGGTACTTGTTACAGGCGCGACCGGCGGAGTAGGAAGTATGGCCGTAGCGATGCTTGCTAAACGCGGATACGCGGTGCATGCGAGTACTGGCAGCGAAGAACATACCGAATACTTAAAAGACCTGGGTGCTGACAAAGTACTCTCCCGAGAAGATGTGTATAATGGCAAAATTAAAGCATTAGCGAAGCAGCAGTGGGCTGCTGCCGTCGACCCTGTCGGTGGTGAACCTCTGGCTTCTATTTTAAGTAAACTCCAGTACAATGGAGCAGCTGCAGTTAGTGGTTTAACCGCGGGTGTTGATGTACCTACACAAGTTTATCCATTTATCCTGCGGGGTATTAGTCTCCTTGGCATTGATTCTGTATATTGCCCTATGGAAACTCGGAAAAAAGTATGGCATCGAATGGCAAATGATTTAAAAACCAAAGAAGTGTTTAACCGTATGAAAGTAGTCATTTCTTTGGATGAGGTCGAGGAAAAATTACAACAGATTCTTAAAGGTGAAACACGAGGCCGTACCATTATTAAATTACAAGATGAAGAATAGGTAGTTGCACTCAAAACGCACCGGATTGACAAACGTATCCTTAAATACTATAATATTTAATTAGTGCCTTGAAAAAGGCAACTCGGAAAATGAAAGAGTGATATGTATGAGACTGGCATTCTGCTACGTTTTGATACGACTTAATCACACTGGATCAGCTTCGGAGCTGTAAGGATGCAATAGAGGTAGGGATTGCGTCGTTTAAGTTGATAAAACTACCATGTAGAACTAATCAACCGCGGCAAAGGTTGGGATTCAACAACCAACGCTTGTAATATTTTAAAAAACAAGTTTAAGAAAACTTTATTTTTTCCGATGTAACACAAAAGCGGGTTAGACGACGGTCTGATCCGCTTTTTCCAATTTAAAAAAGTTTATGATAGAAGTCCTATGGTAATATAACTCATATAGAAAGAGAAGGAGGTACGGAAATGGCTGAATACACAAATCGAATAGAACCAGAAGAAGTCCGAGTTTTGATGGATTTCTCTGAGTTCAAAGACATTGTAACGGAAATATTGGGCGAGGCGAACAATCTCGTTAATGTTGAGATTGATTATGATGAAATTGAGGAGCCTGGCGGCGTCACTCTCATTCGCCCTATGGTTAAAC
The DNA here is from genome assembly GCF_052246795.1 of Halobacillus sp. K22. Lineage (NCBI taxonomy): Bacteria > Bacillati > Bacillota > Bacilli > Caryophanales > Bacillaceae > Halobacillus > Halobacillus sp. K22. The sequence goes on from NZ_JBQQCN010000051.1 coordinate 2,047, forward strand.
TTGAAGAAACGAGCAACCTTACTGAAGAAGATCGTCACAAAATTCTATCCTCTGGGTTATCCATTGATCGCGAGCCCTTCGATAATGGTGACTATGCTATGGAGCGAATTTTTGGGACCTCTTATACGGTTCTTGAGGCTACTAGTGATGCAGATGGCAACTTCTTCACAATTGAAATGCCTTTCCGCAGCTATATGGAAGAAACCAGATCTTAATCTAATCAAAAAACCGGTCCACTTTAGTAAGCCAAATCTTCTAAAGCGGACCGGTTTTTTTGTTAATATCTATCCGTTGATTTTTATCAAGATCTGATTAAAGGACAGACTTACAGTCTCTTCGATTCATATAAAAATAAACTCTGAAGTTTAACTGAGACATGATAATTAAGCGTGGATGTTTTTCACACGGCCTACCTGTCCGTCTTCCAAACGTACTTTAATACCATGAGGATGGGATGGTGATTTAGTTAATAAATCCTTTACGACCCCTCTTGTAAGATTCCCGCTTCGCTGGTCTTTCTTTAATACGATATCCACCTCTAAACCAGGTTTAATATCACTGCGCTTCTGTCCGTTCATGGTTCATCCTCCCTCTATTATCGTCTACCTATCATATCACATTTCCATATAAAAAGAGCACCCAGTTCAGGGTGCTCTTGCATGACTCTCTCATAACTATTTAGAGTATGAATGTTGATTCTGGATCGTACCATCCTGTTTATGGATGATGGCACTCGTACCTTTATTTTGAGCTATTTCTTTTGCACGGTTAATCGCATCCTGTTTATTTTCGAAAACCTTGGTTGGCTGGTCTGCTCCTTCTGCCTTTACAGCCCAACCGTCTTCATGAGCTACTACATGTTCTGAACGATTATTATTGTCAGCCATTCCAATACCTCCTATTTTTTGTATTAATTGGTATATATCCTTTAATCCCTTTCGTTAAACGCTACTTAATACTCGGTTTTTTCCTGGATACTTCCGTCCTTCTTATGAATAATGACTTGAGTTCCTTTATTCTCAGCTATTTCTTTTGCACGAGAAACAGCTTCATCCTTATCCTCATAGACATTCGATGGTTTCTTCGCATCTTCTGCCTGAACAGCCCATCCATCTTCATGAGGTATCACATGTTCTCCTTTATCCAAAAGTTCCGGGCGGTTGTCATATTGCTTATCCTCGGGGTCTCTGCTTTCTAACTCCTCATCGCCCATTTGCTTCGCTTCATTAATCTCATCTTCAGTTGCATTCTCATACCATTCCTTAGCCTGTTCAGTTGCAATGGGAATAGCTCTTCCCTCATCATATCCTTCATCGAGCATAGCATTAGCAATATCAATTGCCTTCTTTTTGACTGGTGTGTCTAAATTTTTCAAAGAACTTGGATAATCATTCATGTCCCAAGGCATGTTACGGCCTCCTTTTTAACAAATGGTATAATTGTATTTACCGCATACCGCTTTTCCGTAAACAAAAAAACCTTTTAATCTCCTATAATTTTGAAGAATAATTGTCCATTCAAAGGGAATAGTTTAATAGGTTAGGTAAATGAAATAGTTTATGAAAATGTGTTAACTAAGGAGGCTTACCAATGGACTACCAATTTCAACCACTCGGAGACCAGGCTGTGGTCATTGATTTAGGGAATGAAATTTCACACACGGTTCATGAAGAAGTACAGACACTATCAAACTTACTTGAAGAACATCAGCCAGAATGGATGATCGAATACATACCAGCCTTTACAAATGTAACCATCCTTTACAGCCCTCTTTTTATCCATCAGCAAACCAAACAAACAGACGCTCTCCCATACGACTGGGTGTGTGAACAACTAAGAAAGATGATCGCCCAGAACAAGCGTACTAAGGTACCAGAACCACGTACAATTGAAATACCTGTGTGTTATGGAGGGGAGTATGGTCCAGATTTACCCCATGTGGCTGAACATACAAATCTAAAAGAAGAGGAAGTCATAAAAAGACATTTGAACGGAGATTACCTGGTTTACATGATAGGGTTTGCTCCCGGGTTTCCTTATATAGGTGGAATGGACGAAACCATTTCCACTCCTAGAAGAGATGATCCAAGACTCGAAATCCCTGCAGGATCTGTAGGAATTGCCGGAAGTCAGACAGGAGTTTATCCGATTACCACGCCTGGAGGCTGGCAATTAATTGGTCAAACTCCCCTACAATTGTTTCAACCTGAGGAAGACCCCCCATCCCTTTTGCAAGCTGGGGATAAAATTAAATTTACATCAATCTCAGAGAAAGAATACCTCGCAATTAAGGAGGGGAAATAATGCTGAAAGTTCTAAAATCCGGTCTACTGTCCACCATTCAGGATCTTGGCCGGTACGGATACCAAAAATACGGAGTAATTACTAGTGGAGCCATGGATCCAGAGGCCCATCGAATTGCTAATTTGCTTGTAGGAAACGAACAACATGCTCCTACCATTGAAATGACGCTGAAAGGTCCTGTCCTTGAGTTCCAGGAGGATGCGCTGATAGCTGTCTGCGGTGGAAACCTTTCCCCTATGATTGATGGAGAGACCGTGGGGCTTTGGCGTCCGGTATATATAAAAAAAGGAAGTGAACTTAGATTCGGAAATCCTAAGAAAGGGTTCAGAGCTTATCTAGCTATCGCAGGAGGCTTGGATGTAACAACCGTAATGGGAAGTGCTTCTACTTATTTGAGAGCTGAAATCGGAGGTTATCAAGGCCGTGCTATTGATAAGGGAGATACCATCGGTTGGGGGGAACTATCAGAAGATTCCCAGCAGACCTTTAACGAACTCAAAGAGATTGCAGGCAGTGAATCACACCAGGCGATGGATTGGTTCGTAGCAACTGAATTCAGCGCACCCATTCATGGAGAGAGCAAGATTAAAGTAATGGAAGGCCGGGAGTTCCACCTGTTTACCGAAGAAAGCCAATCTCTGTTCTTTGAAAAAGCTTTTCAAATTGACTCTCAATCTGATCGGATGGGCTACCGTCTTCAGGGTGATAAATTAGAGCTTGAGAACCAAAAAGATATGATTTCAGAGGCCGTAACATTTGGGACCATACAAGTTCCAGCAGAAGGAAATCCCATTATCCTGCTTGCTGACCGCCAAACCACAGGCGGGTATCCTAAAATTGGTCAAGTAGCAACTGTTGACCTCCCGCGTGCCGCCCAGTTAAAACCCGGTGAACAAGTAAGTTTCGAACAGATCAGCCATAAGCAAGCTCAGTATCTATTACTTGAACGCGAAAAACAAATTCAACAACTGGAACAGGGAATTAAATTTAAAAACCGTTAGGAGGAACACTGATGCCTATTGTAGATATTAACTGTGATATGGGTGAGAGTTTTGGTACTTATACCAAAGGCAAGGATGAAGAGATTCTGAAGTATGTAACGTCCGCTAATATCGCCTGTGGTTTCCACGCTGGAGATCCATCTATCATGAGGAAAACTGTCAGGCTTGCTGCGGAAAATAACACAGGGATCGGGGCCCATCCTGGTTTTCCTGATTTAGCTGGCTTTGGGCGCCGTAAAATGGATGTTACTCCTGAGGAAGCTTATGATCTTGTGGTCTATCAAGTGGGAGCCCTGAACGGATTCGTTAAAGCAGAAGGACAGTATTTGCAGCATGTTAAACCTCACGGTGCTTTATTTAATATGGCCGCTCAAGACAGAGCACTGGCTGACGCTGTTGCTCAAGCCGTCTATGATGTGGATCCTGAGCTCATATTGTTCGGACTTGCTGGAAGCGAGCTCGTCCAAGCCGGCCGCAATGCTGGACTGCGAACGGCAAGTGAAGTCTTTTCAGACCGCACGTATCAACAGGACGGCAGCCTTACCTCAAGAAGGGATCCGAATGCTTTAATTACTGATCATCAAGAGGCCGTGAAGCAGGTCATCCGTATGATTAAGGAAAATAAAGTTACCAGTCTGCAGAACGTTGATATCGACATCGAACCACAAACTATCTGCATCCACGGAGATGGAGAATCAGCGGTAGATTTTGCAAAGTATATTACTAAAGCCTTGAAAGAAGCCGATATTGAAGTATCTAAAATCAGCAGTTTTATCTAATCAATGCTCTATTTAACTGTGTGTGATTTCACCTCAGCAACTTATTAAACTAAAGGGCCGGTTAGTTGAAGACTCGATTTCGAGATATTCCAGGTCCGTTGCTAATAAAGAGAGTGGCTGACTACGGGAACAACTCGCTTTCCTGCGGGGGAACTGGCAAGCCTCCTCAGTCGTTACCACTCCTTGTGGGGT
>NZ_JBQQCN010000052.1:0-4867 GCF_052246795.1 Halobacillus sp. K22
AAGGAGGATCGACTAAGATCGCCACGTCCTGTGGCAACGTCGATCGACCCCACTTCGTGTAGGGCCGCAGGAAAGCGAGTTGTTTCTGTAGCCACCCTTATCTATTTTTGGCAACGGACCCAAGATATCTCGAAAATGAGTCTTTAACTAACCGGCCCTATTGTGTAATAACAGTAAACTTTAACTTAGTCTAATCTAAAAATCGGACACCCTCTTGCTGTTGAGCAGGAGGATGTCCGGCAGAGTGTGGCTTTATTTGGATGAGGAGGCGAGTTTCTTCGCTTCCCTGTGATCGTTTTGCATTTTCAGCATGTTGATGATGAGAAGTGACATGGCCACAGCCAGGTAAATGCTTACAGCCGGTGCATACAGCACGTGACCGGCAATAAAGGCAATACCGGTACCAAAGCCGATTGATAAGAGAATCAGCATGTTTTCCGGATGGAGCAGTCTGCCTGGCACCTGGAATAATAGCTTAAGAAACAGACCGATAATAAATAAGAACGGCAGGAGGATTAAGGTGAACCCTAAGATTCCATAAGAGAAGAATAAATCAAAGAAATCCATCTCGATTAACTTCCTGTCCTCCATATCTGTATAGTTCCCGGCATATCCCATTCCGAATGTTTTCTGAACGATGTCCGCGTTCGTATAATCCTGATAGAGTTCGGCGAAATACAGATTACGTGCGCTTAAAAGAATCACGAGAATCGGTGAATCCATCAGCTTTGCCTGCTCTTCTTCCTGTTTAGCTTGATCGCTCTCGGAAGACCCTTCACTTTCTTTATCACCTGGGTCCTGATCGCCGGTATCAGACGGTTTATCCTTTTCCGCTTCCTGTTCCGCTGTTTTTTCTTCAATGGCACCGATATCTCCAGCTACGTTAGAAAATGCGGGAGAAAAAGGTGAAACTGCCGCAAATAGAAGTAGAAAACAGAAGGAAATCACCAGACGCAGTGTGAGTATGGATTCCTTTTGTTTCTTTTTCCATTGAATGAGCCAGTAAATAAGGTAGCTGAAGAATACAATGACAGCTGCCATAAGAACGGCAAAGTAAGGAACCTTCGTTCCAATCAGGATCGAGACAATCGAAAGCAATAGAACCGGTATGAAAAGGTAAGAGTTCTTTAAGCTTTCAATTTTATACAAAGCGTAAAGGTAAACGAGAGGGAAACTGATCGAAACGATGGATCCCAGTTCATTTCCTGCAAAGAACCAGCCTTTATAGCCGAACTTATTCCATTCGTAGGTCTCCGTTGAAGTGCCTGTTAATATCGCTGCAAACAGAGAGATGGAAACGATCAGCATAGCAGTTGAGATGGCCTGGAGAATTCTAAGCCGAACTTTGGAGACCTTCTCAATAGTTGTGAACAGCAGCAAATAGGAGCCAAGCATAATAGAGAAATAAGCGGTCTTAGCTACGAATTGCAGCTCGGTAAAGGGATCAAACACAGGTTTGGCGAAGTAATTGTACACGAGACCAAATCCAAAGGCAGCGGCAAGAGCCGATAAATAAAGAATGATTGGTTTTTTATACCGGCTCGAGTTACCGAATAAAATAAACCATAAGGAAAGGGCCATAAATAATACACGGACAACAATGCCGATGGTTAAACTGGAGTCCATCCAGCGAATGGATAAGAACGTAAGGATGTCCAAAACAGGTTGAAACACAATAAAAAGAAGTAATAATTTCGTGTAAAAGTCTTTATGTAAAATTTTGGTCAAAGGTAAACACCTCAATGTTGGAATATTCTAAGATATGACATATTGAAGTATAAACCATTCCTATTCGACTGTCTATGCGTCAACATGGATGTTTACAAGATTGATAATAATGTAATAGAAGTTGAATCTCTTGGTCACAAAGCCGTATAATATTTCCATGTCAAAGAATGATCATAATAGCTTGCCGCGCTGAAATAGGGTACAATAAGAAGTTGAGAAACTTGCTTTTATCTAACACTTGCATCAGGTAATACCATGTTTAAAAATATCCTCCAAAGGAAAAGCATTCCCCGAACGTCATAAATGGATGAACGATTCCGAACTATATAGAGTGTGCCCGCTTGCGGCGATTTTTTCATGACGATCCAGCCGGCATACATAAGTTAATTCAGCAGGCAGCCTGAAGTTTAAATCAACCTTTATTCCTTAAATGGAATAAATAGATAAAGTATAAATCAAATGAATAGAAAACAACCCATAAATATCGCCCGTATTAAAGACGATATTAATTGGAATGGTTCAGATAGAGAAAGGGAGTATGGTTATGAAGAAGTCACTCTGTGTCGTCGGGCTTGGTTATATCGGCCTGCCTACATCCGTTATGTTTGCGATTAACGGCCACCAGGTTCATGGTGTGGATGTAAATCGGAAAGCTGTAGAAATGGTGAATGCCAAACAGCTTCATATAGAAGAAAATGGTCTGCAGGAGCGCCTGGAAGAAGCGGTAGACAGCGGGAAATTCACGGCCTCCTTAGAACCAACGGAAGCGGACGTATTCGTGATCGCGGTTCCTTCTCCTATTCGGGAAGATAAAACGGCGAATCTTGATTATGTGAAGAAAGCAACCGAATCGATTGTCCCGTTTGTAAAAGAAGGAAACCTTGTCATTTTAGAATCGACAGTTCCGCCAAGAACGGTAGAAGACGTTATGCTTCCTGTATTGGAAGAAACGGGTCTTAAAATAGGAGAAGAATTATTCGTGTCCCATTCACCGGAGCGTGTCATTCCAGGGAAGGTATTCCAGGAGCTGGTGGATAATGACCGCATTGTCGGAGGAATTAATGACAAATCTTCCGAGATGACAAAAGATTTGTACCTTTCCTTTGTAAAAGGAAATATCCATTTAACAGATGCTACTACCGCAGAAATGGCAAAAGTCATTGAAAACACGTACCGCGATGTTAATATCGCTTTTGCGAATGAGCTGGCCTTAATCAGCGATCAAATCGGCGTGAATTCATGGGAAGCCATTAAACTGGCCAACTACCACCCGCGGGTGAATATTCATACACCTGGCCCAGGAGTAGGCGGCCACTGTATTGCCGTGGATCCTTGGTTCCTTGCCGAGATCCAGCCTGAACTTTCGAAAATCATTCAGCTGTCCCGCAATACAAATGATAATATGCCCGTGTACACAGCAGACGAAATCGAGTCGTTCTTAAAAGAGCAGCACATCCAGGATCCAAAAGTGGCGCTGTTTGGACTTTCTTTCAAAGCGAATATTGATGACCAGCGGGAAAGCCCGTCCCTGAAAGTTATTCTGGAGCTAGTCCAGAGGGGCATCAGCTTCTCCTCCTATGATCCGCATATTAAAGAAAATGTTGCTTCCAATCAGACGCAGAACATGGATGAAGCTCTGCAAGGAGCAGATATTGTCGTAATTCTTACAGACCACGATGAATTTAAACAGCTTGACCCTGAACACATACAAGGTAAAATGAGAAGTAGACTTGTATTTGATACAAAAAATGCACTATCGTTAGACGAATGGAAAGACGCAGGATTTCTCACAAAACGATTGGGAGATTCAAAAAACGGATAGGGGTCCAGGTGAAATCATGAAGGAACAGTTCTTAGGAGTCGACGTAAGCAGTTATTCTTACGAGGAACTCAAGCAAAACACCATAGCTGATATCGAACAGAAAAGGCAGTCCTTTATTGTAGCCATTAACCCAGAGAAGATTCTACAGGCTCAAAAGGATCCCGATTTGAAGAACTTATTGAATAAAGCTACGTACCAGATTCCGGACGGGGTTGGGGTTCTGCTCGCTTCAAAGATTAACAGGGGAAACATTTCAAGCCGTGTGACCGGCATTGATATGCTTCTTGCTTTATGTGAGCAGGCTTCAACGCACGAGAAGTCGGTCTTCCTTTACGGAGCGAAACCTGGTATAGCGGAAAAAGCGAAAGACAGCCTGCTGAAAAAGTATCCCAATCTTAAAGTGGCGGGTGTGCTCGATGGATATGAGAAGGATCAGGAGCATGTGATTCAGACCATCAACGAGGCGAAGCCGGATATTCTATTTGTGGCGTTAGGAAGTCCAAAGCAGGAATATTGGATTGTGGATCATATGAAGGATCTGGATGTACGGATTTTCCAGGGGGTTGGCGGTTCGTTTGACGTCATTTCCGGCCGGGTAAAACGCGCGCCGAGATTCTTCCAGAAGTTCGGCATTGAATGGCTGTATCGTTTAATTACAGAACCCTGGAGATTTAAGCGTCAGGTAAAACTGCCGACATTTCTCTATAAGGTTTGGAAAGAGCGGAAGTAAAAAGAATAATCTAATGTTAGGTGCTGGATCATTAAAAGATTCAGCACCTTTTTAGATTAGGCCCCACGTTCAAAAATTTGCGAATCACAACAGAAATTTATTATAAAGGTCCTGTGTTATTAGTTACAGATAAACTCCCTTTTCTGGAAGACTTTATTTCGAGATATTTGTTGAGCGGAAGGTCCTGCGGGGGACGATTTCGCTTTCCGCGGGCATGTGCTGAGCCTCCTCAGGCTTCGCCTTCCGGGGTCTCACCGATCATGTTCATCCCGCAGGAGTCTACATCGTCCCCCTTCGGACTTTGCGATACATGGAGCTCGAAATCTTGCTCGAAACGCGCCAGTTCAATGAGCACGTACATGTGGAAAATTCCCGCTATAGAAGCATGTGATGCGGAGCAAGCACCCCTCTAACGCCTATAGAAGGGTCCGTTCCTCAGTTCCTGTTGGGTGGCGAAGGAAACGACGAGACTCCCGGAGCGACCGAGCATAGGTCGTAACTTATAGCGGGTGGGATGCCCGTCGAGAAAGAACTAGCCATTCACTCGTAGCGAGTCTTTGTGGGCAGATGGTAACATCTGCCTTTAA
>NZ_JBQQCN010000053.1:0-3024 GCF_052246795.1 Halobacillus sp. K22
TGTGAACCTTGAAAACTGGATAAGGAATCAATAGCGTTTAATACGCTAGTGATGACAAGACATTCAACAGAAACATCGAACGAAACAACGTCTTTTCACGACGATAGTTAAGTGAATAAGGGCGCACGGTGGATGCCTTGGTACTAGGAGCCGATGAAGGACGGGACTAACACCGATATGCTCCGGCGAGCCGTAAGTAGGCTTTGACCCGGAGATTTCCGAATGGGGGAACCCGCTGTTCGTAATGGGACAGCATCCGATACTGAATACATAGGTATCGGACGGCACACCCGGGGAACTGAAACATCTCAGTACCCGGAGGAAGAGAAAGCAAATGCGATTTCCCAAGTAGCGGCGAGCGAAACGGAAACAGCCCAAACCAGAAAGCTTGCTTTCTGGGGTTGTAGGACACTCCTTTGGAGTTATCAAGAAGGAAGGTAGATGAATCGGCCTGGAACGGTCAGCCATAGCAGGTAACAGCCCTGTAGTCGAAACCTTTCTTCCTCCGGAGTGGATCCTGAGTACGGCGGAACACGAGGAATTCCGTCGGAATCCGGGAGGACCATCTCCCAAGGCTAAATACTCCCTAGTAACCGATAGTGAACCAGTACCGTGAGGGAAAGGTGAAAAGCACCCCGGAAGGGGAGTGAAAGAGAACCTGAAACCGTGTGCCTACAAGTAGTCGGAGCCCGTTAATGGGTGACGGCGTGCCTCTTGTAGAATGAACCGGCGAGTTACGACCGTATGCGAGGTTAAGCAAAAGAAGCGGAGCCGCAGCGAAAGCGAGTCTGAATAGGGCGCGTGAGTATGCGGTCGTAGACCCGAAACCGTGTGATCTACCCATGTCCAGGATGAAGGTCAGGTAACACTGACTGGAGGTCCGAACCCACGTAAGTTGAAAATTACGGGGATGAGGTGTGGGTAGGGGTGAAATGCCAATCGAACACGGAGATAGCTGGTTCTCTCCGAAATAGCTTTAGGGCTAGCCTCAGAATAGAAAGTCATGGAGGTAGAGCACTGATTGGACGAGGGGCCCCTATCGGGTTACCGAATTCAGTCAAACTCCGAATGCCATAGACTTTGTTCTGGGAGTCAGACCGTGGGTGATAAGGTTCACGGTCGAAAGGGAAACAGCCCAGACCGCCAGCTAAGGTCCCTAAGTGTGTGTTAAGTGGAAAAGGATGTGGAGTTGCTTAGACAACCAGGATGTTGGCTTAGAAGCAGCCATCATTGAAAGAGTGCGTAATAGCTCACTGGTCGAGTGACTCTGCGCCGAAAATATACCGGGGCTAAACACACCACCGAAGCTGCGGATTGATCTTACGATCAGTGGTAGGAGAGCGTTCTAAGGGCCGTGAAGTCAGACCGTAAGGACTGGTGGAGCGCTTAGAAGTGAGAATGCCGGTATGAGTAGCGAAAAAAGAGTGAGAATCTCTTTCACCGAAAGCCTAAGGGTTCCTGAGGAAGGCTCGTCCTCTCAGGGTTAGTCGGGACCTAAGCCGAGGCCGAAAGGCGTAGGCGATGGACAACAGGTTGATATTCCTGTACCACCTCCTTTCCGTTTGAACGACGGGGGGACGCAGGAGGATAAGGAGAGCGCGCCATTGGATGAGCGCGTCCAAGCAGTGAGACGGTCGGATAGGCAAATCCGTCCGGCAACGTCAAGCTGTGATGGGGAGGGAACTAAAGTACCGAAGCTCCTGAGTTCACACTGCCAAGAAAATCCTCTAGTGAGGAAAGAGGTGCCCGTACCGCAAACCAACACAGGTAGGCGAGGAGAGGATCCTAAGGTGAGCGGGAGAACTCTCGTTAAGGAACTCGGCAAAATGACCCCGTAACTTCGGGAGAAGGGGTGCTCCTCTGCCGAGGAGCCGCAGTGAAAAGGCCCAAGCGACTGTTTACCAAAAACACAGGTCTCTGCAAAGCCGTAAGGCGAAGTATAGGGGCTGACACCTGCCCGGTGCTGGAAGGTTAAGGGGATGCGTTAGCCGTAAGGCGAAGCGTTGAACCGAAGCCCCAGTAAACGGCGGCCGTAACTATAACGGTCCTAAGGTAGCGAAATTCCTTGTCGGGTAAGTTCCGACCCGCACGAAAGGTGCAACGACTTGGGCACTGTCTCAACGAGAGACCCGGTGAAATTATACGATGCGTGAAGATGCGCATTACCCGCGACAGGACGGAAAGACCCCGTGGAGCTTTACTGTAGCCTGATATTGAATGTTGGTACAGCTTGTACAGGATAGGTAGGAGCCTTAGAAGCCGGAGCGCTAGCTTCGGTGGAGGCGCTGGTGGGATACTACCCTGGCTGTACGGACATTCTAACCCAGGACCGTAATCCGGTCCGGAGACAGTGTCAGGTGGGCAGTTTGACTGGGGCGGTCGCCTCCCAAAGAGTAACGGAGGCGCCCAAAGGTTCCCTCAGAATGGTTGGAAATCATTCGCAGAGTGTAAAGGCACAAGGGAGCTTGACTGCGAGACCTACAAGTCGAGCAGGGACGAAAGTCGGGCTTAGTGATCCGGCGGTACCGCATGGAAGGGCCGTCGCTCAACGGATAAAAGCTACCCCGGGGATAACAGGCTTATCTCCCCCAAGAGTCCACATCGACGGGGAGGTTTGGCACCTCGATGTCGGCTCATCGCATCCTGGGGCTGTAGTCGGTCCCAAGGGTTGGGCTGTTCGCCCATTAAAGCGGTACGCGAGCTGGGTTCAGAACGTCGTGAGACAGTTCGGTCCCTATCCGTCGTGGGCGTTGGAAATTTGAAAGGAGCTGTCCTTAGTACGAGAGGACCGGGATGGACACACCGCTGGTGTACCAGTTGTTCCGCCAGGAGCATCGCTGGGTAGCTACGTGTGGACGGGATAAGTGCTGAAAGCATCTAAGCATGAAGCCCCCCTTGAGATGAGATTTCCCCTTACGCCAAGTAAGTAAGATCCCTCAGAGACGATGAGGTTGATAGGTCCGAGGTGGAAGCGTGGTGACACGTGGAGCTGACGGATACTAATGGATCGATGACTTATCTATC
>NZ_JBQQCN010000054.1:0-1975 GCF_052246795.1 Halobacillus sp. K22
TGTGGGGTCTCGCCTAGCTCCTTCTCCCGGTCGAGTAAGCGGGAGCCTTTCATATAGAAGGGCTCCTCACTCCTCACAGAACCGTGCGAGCGGTACTACCGCACACGGCTCTTCCCATCACCATTCAGAGAATATAATTGATGTGCTCTCTCAGATCATAGATCTTCACTTTGATGCGTGGTTGAGGTAAAGGATACTTTTCGAGGAATAAGTTGAATTGATCCCAGCGAAACGACTTCCTTTGACTTCGACGGTTCATCCACTTAAAGAGGAGGCGTTTCACAATGTCAAGAAAGGTATGGACTGCCTTTAGATTGTCGGTGATACAATAATAATTGTAGTAGCCTTGAAGCGATCGCCGGAGGCGACCCATGATTACTTTAATATCCGTCGTCCGGTGCGCTTTCAGCCAGTCTTTCTGCTTCTTCATTTTCGCACTGACTTTCTTACGACTGCTTTTGCGCTTCACCCGAAAGCTCCCTTTCCGGCTTTTCCCGCAGTAATGCGTAAAGCCAAGAAAGTCAAAGGTCGAGGGTTTCTTACGACCCTCTCGCTGGCTATCTTTCTCGGCATACCGTCCGAAGGGTAAGATGTTGGTTTTATCTTCGGCGATTTCCAGGTTGAATTTACGCAACCGTTGGACGAGGGCGGAATAGAATCCTTCGGCCTCCCTTTTGTACTGAAAACAGCACACAAAGTCATCGGCATAACGCACCATGTACGCGTGTCCTTTACATCGTTTGCGATAGACTTCGAACCATAAATCCAGGACGTAGTGAAGGTAGACATTCGCGAGAACGGGCGAAATAATCCCGCCTTGCGGGGTTCCTTGGTCTGTATGAATATACTTCCCTTCCTCCATGTAGCCGCCCTTTAGAAAGCGAGCGATGATTCGCAGGAGATTCGGATCGTTGATCCGGTGTTTGAGAAACGTCATCATCCATTCATGATCCACATGATCAAAGAATCCCTTAATATCAGCGTCCACTACGTAGTTGATGGGGCGCTTTTCCAGATACACGTTCAGGATCTTTAATGCGTCATGACAGTTCCGGTGGGGACGGAATCCAAACGAACAGTCAAGGAAGTCCTGTTCATAAATCGCATTTAGAATCTTGGTGATGCCCCGCTGAACAATTTTGTCCTCGTGGTCAGGGATGCCTAAGGGGCGCTTCTTCTTCGAACCGGTTTTATCTATATAGGTCCGTCGGACCGGAACCGGGCGATAGGCTTTCTTCTTCATGCGCGCTACGAGATCTCGGATATTATCATCCAGTTTGGCATCATACGCCTCTTTGGTTACCCCGTTCAAACCGGTGGCTTTCCCATTAGGCAGTTCCGTGTGACATTGTTTGAGATTGTCCTCATTAAGTAAATGAACGAGCGCATTGAACTTCATGTCTGGATGAGCCTGCGCTAATTCTCTTATCCTTGTCAGTTTCGTTTCCATTTCAAAGTCCACCTCAGTGTGTAGTAAATGTTTCTCTTCAAAGGTTGATGACGGGTAGCGGCCTTTCCTCCGTCAGAATTACCCGACTTCGCAGGTACTACGCCGCTATCCGACTTCCTTTAGGCATTTGACAGTCCTCACTTTATTATCGCTTGTCAGTCATTACTCTTTTCGAGACCTAAAGGATCTCCCGAGTTGCCGTAACTTATCGATGTCTAACGTGCCGAGGTCATCGACTCCGAGGAAGGAGTTACTCTCTTGCCATTTTGCGATCTGTAACTCTGTAGCTTTCTGCGCTCCCGAGCGCATCAGCCTTCCTAAACTAGACGAATTTCGGAGCTTTTTTTTTTTTTTCCTTCAACCCTCTGGCTTACGGCCCATTATCTAGCTGTCTACGCTTAAAGGCAGATGTTACCATCTGCCCACAAAGACTCGCTACGAGTGAATGGCTAGTTCTTTCTCGACGGGCATCCCACCCGCTATAAGTTACGACCTATGCTCGGTCGCTCCGGGAGTCTCGTCGTT
>NZ_JBQQCN010000056.1:0-1457 GCF_052246795.1 Halobacillus sp. K22
AATGCGAGTTTCAATATACTAAAGGAAGTTCAACGACTCCTTTCAACCGTCGGTGCGACGGGGCTAGCCTAATCATTTGAACGAACCGTTAGGTTCGTGCTCTTAGGAATCCCCCAACTTCAAGGAGTGTCAGCGAGTAAGTGGGGGTAGTTCAATCCTGCAGAAATAAAAAAATAAACCCCGTTCCTTAGAGTAAGAGGAGGAGTTTATTTGTGATTGACTAATTTATTTTTGATGGCTTTAAAAAGGGAGGAATGCACGATGTAATCGAAAGCTGTACTAATCACGAGTCCGTGAATAATTACCCCGAGAATAGTAAAGATGACAATGATCGTATAGCCCCCGGCCGTTTCGGGTTCAAAACCGGATCTTCCGAAAAAAGTAAGAGAAAGAAGTGCTGTAAACCATGCATCACTATAGGAATCCAGTTCATTCTCTATCATATTTAAAGGAATAATTAATAGAAAAATAAGTACAAAGGTGATTCCTGTGACCAAAAGCAGATGCTGTCTTTTTAAAAAACGGATAAAGGGCAGCGTGTAGTATTTTGTAATAGATTTGAGCCGGAGCAAGTGCAGAATGCGTGCCACTCTGGCGAATTGAAAAATGGCATCCAGTGGAATAGCTGCAATTACGATAAATGGATGCTTTTTTACAAACCCCCATTTACTCTCGCTTTTATAGAGCCTGTAAAGGAAGTCTACGAAAAAAATCCCCCACGTACTCCAGACGATTATGCTATTGTAACCCGTCTCCTGCCATATGGTTGCCACCGATAGTCCAGCAAGGAGGACCATGAAAACTTCATAAAATGTTTTAGACGGTTTACGTTTTAAAAACTTCACCTTCCCATGTCCCCCTTTGAAACTTGTCGAATGATACCATTAGTATATCATCTGTCAAAGAGTAGGAACACGGCGCAAGAAGTTCCCGCTTAACAAACTAGCTCCGTCATCAACGTTGTTAATTATTCATAAATGACTTATTCAACTAAAGGGGCGGTTACTGTAAGACTCAGTTTCGAGATATCTTGTGGAGAAAGGGGCTCCAGGGAACGACTCACTTTCCGCGGCCCTGCACGACGCAGGGTCGTTCGACGTTGCCACAGGACGTGGCGATCTTAGTCGAACATCCCTTGTGCTGAGCTTCCTCGGGCTTAACAGCCCTGCGGGATCTCACCGATCATGTTCATCCCGCAGGAGTCTACATCGTCCCCCTCCGGACCTTGCCAATTCAGTAACCCGAAACCACTTAAGATATCTTCTTGATGCACAAAATGAGCATGGGAGCATGAGGATTTGTCAAGCTATAAAGATCTGTAATAGCCTGTCATAGAAGCATTTAAGGCCAGTTAAGAAGGCGAGGATTCTCTCTTCTGGAAGGGCCCGTTATTCTCCTGTGGCTGGGTTGGTGGGGAAATGGCGAGACTCCCATGGGAGAAGGAACTAGGTGAGATC
>NZ_JBQQCN010000057.1:0-1447 GCF_052246795.1 Halobacillus sp. K22
CATACCCGTCAAGCTAAGCTCATAATTTCGTATAACCCTTTATAAACGTTATCCTTCTTTGAAGAATTTTCTAAGAAAGGATGATCTTATGGGTATCAAAAAACACCTTCGGTCTATGGCTCAAGCTATTACGGAAACTTTTGGTCGTGATGCTGTCAGCCAAACAGCGAAAAAAACCGGCTTTTCGAAAAGATCCAGTAAATGCAAGCCCGAAGCGTTCTTGAGTCTCTGTACGCTGTTAAAAGATTCTGTTGGGAAGAATAGCTTACAACATTTATGTAGCGCTATATCCTATCAATTCCAGATCTCAATTTCCAAACAAGCTCTCCATGAGCGTTTCAATGGTAAGGCTGTTTCCTTTTTAAAACAGATATATGGTCAACTAGCTGCTAGGCAGGAAGGGATGGCATCTGTCTTAGAACGTCACCCATTATTTTCACGCATTCGGATTATGGATGCGACATCTTTTCGTCTTCCAAGTCCCCATGCTGATTATCCTGGTGTTCAGGGATATGGTGTTAAAGTGCAGTTGGAGTATGAATGGCTCAGGGGTGAGGTCCTCTATCATAAGGTGCAGGCAGAAGCTAAAAGTGATAAAGATGCCGCGCGTGAACAGTTGGATTCTCTGGAACCAGGAGATCTCCTTTTACGAGATTTAGGTTACTATTCGGCAAGGTTGATCAAGGAAATGAATAAGAAGGAAGCGTACTTTATTAGTCGAGTACCGAGTCAAACCAAGTTTTGGACTTGGAGTGGAGAAAAGGGATGGATACAAATCAAGCCTGAAGAAGACTTGAAAAATAAGGTTTCGGGAGAAACCATTGATTATGGATTTATAAAAGTTGGAGGCGATTCACGAAGTTCCTTCGTAGCCCGCATTGTAGCTCAGAAGCTTACGCTTCAACAGCGTCAAAGGCGAGAAAGAGCTTTACACTTAAAAAGGCAGAAAGGACACCAGACCCTTTCTGCCAACCAAAGAAATCAAATTCAAATTCTTGTGACCAATGTAACACAGGAAGAATTGGGCGCTCAAGACCTTTATCCACTATATTCCATAAGATGGCAGGTGGAGATTCTATTCAAGACTTGGAAATCCTTATTTAAAGTTGATGACATTCGAAAAATGAACCAAGAACGGGTGGAATGTCATTTGTACGGGACATTAATTGAGATTCTTCTCTCTTCCATGATGACCTTTCAGTGTCGGTATTATTTATATTGGAAGCACCAGATAGAAGCTAGCGAATATAAGTGCATGGACCTGGTGAAAAGGGCCCTGCCGCATCTCGCGTCTTCAATACAGTCCGGTCCAAAATCGGTCCTTATCATTTTAGAGATGATCTTTGAAAATACCAGGCGACACGGGAGAAAAGAGCACAGGAAGAAGCATGAAAGTCCTTTCGACATTTTAGGGCTAGCTTACAATTAAGATGTATCTTTTGTTTTT
>NZ_JBQQCN010000058.1:0-1427 GCF_052246795.1 Halobacillus sp. K22
TGTAATGACCCCCAAATGTTGGACACCTCACGAAACCTAGGAGGGATCCACCATATGTCCAAACTTACTTCCCAAGAAAAACACTTGGCCGTACACCGCTATCTAACGGAAAATGTCAGTTTTCGAGACTTAGAAAAACAATTGGGAGTTGATAATTCTTCAATCCGTTATTGGGTGAAATTAACTGAATATCATGGAGAAGAAGCCTTCGACTTCCCCTATACAAACTATTCAGCTGCCTTTAAACTGAAAGTAATTCAATGTATAGAGGAAGAAGAATATTCGATTCGAGATGCTTCAGCTAAGTTCCATATCCCCCATTTCTCCATGGTACGCCGATGGCGTAAGAAGTGGATGGAAGGCGGAAAAGAAGCCCTTGAATCCACGAGGAAGGGGCCAACCCAATTGACGTCTCATAAGAGGAAACAAGATTCTACTGATTCGTTTGAAGCCTTAAAGAAAGAGAATGAACGCTTACGGATGGAAAATGAATACTTAAAAAAGTTAAAGACCTTAGTTCAGAAAAAGAAAGCATCTCAAAAGAAGAACAAGCGCAAATAATCGACGAGCTAAGGTTTCGATTTCCTGTTAAACAACTGACTGAAATAGCTGATATCCCCAGAAGCACCTATTATCATTTGAAAGAAAAGCAACACGAACCAGAAACGGAACAACCATTGAAGGAGCTTATCACCTCCATATTTCATGAACATAAGGGCCGTTATGGCTATCGGCGAATTGAAAATGAGCTTCGTAATTGCGGTCATGAAGTGAACCATAAAAAAGTCTATCGTCTTATGAGAGAACTAGGGCTGCAGTCTACGGTAAAAGTGAAGAAATATAGTTCTCACAAAGGAAAAGTCGGAGAAACAGCTCCAAATATTTTAGATCGAAATTTCAAGGCAGATCAACCGAATCAGAAATGGGCTACAGACATTACGGAGTTTAAGCTATTTGGCCAAAAGCTTTATGTTTCCCCTGTCTTAGATCTATTTAACGGAGAAATCATAACATACACCATTGGTTATAAACCCACCTATTCCTTGGTAGATGACATGTTAGATCAAGCCTTTGAACACCTTCATCCATCGGATGAACTGTATATGCACTCCGACCAGGGATGGCATTACCAAATGGCTCCCTATCGAAAGAAACTGAAAGACCGTGAAGTAACCCAAAGCATGTCCAGAAAAGGGAATTGTCATGATAACGCCGTTATGGAAAACTTTTTCGGTATCATGAAATCGGAGTTTCTTTATTTAGATGAATTTGAAAGTCTGGATCATTTCAAACAAGAGTTAGAGGAATACATCCATTACTATAACCATAAACGTATCAAATCAAAGCTCAGAATGAGCCCCGTTTCTTATCGAACCCAGTTTCAAGAATCGGCGTGATAAGTTTAAGGAACGTGTCCAATTTTAGGG
>NZ_JBQQCN010000059.1:0-1385 GCF_052246795.1 Halobacillus sp. K22
ACAATAGAACGAAATGGTCACGTGGAGGGTAAGCGAAATATGTTGGAAAACATCCTACACCGAAACAATATGAATGTCGCCTATCTCAAGGTGACAAAGAATAAAGGAAGTCATGGCGTTGATGGTGTTTCCACTTCCGAACTGAAAGCTCAGATTTCGGAAGAATGGGATACCATCCACGATCAACTTCTGAAGGGTACGTATCAACCGTCTCCCGTCCGTCGAGTCGAAATCCCGAAACCGAACGGAGGCAAACGGAAGTTAGGTATCCCTACGGTGATGGATCGCATGATCCAACAAGCACTTAACCTCTATCTTCAATCGATGTATGACCCAACGTTTTCCACGCAAAGTTATGGATTCCGACCAGGAAAAAGAGCCCATGATGCGGTGAGACAGGTGAAAACCTATATCAATGAGGGGGACACTTGGGTTGTGGACATCGATCTCGAGAAATTCTTTGATCGAGTTAATCACGACCGCTTGATGCGAACGCTAAGCTTCCGCATCAAAGACCCCCGGGTGCTTCGTCTTATCCGAAAATATCTCCAAGCAGGCATTATGGAAGACGGGCTCACGACTCCAAATCGGGAAGGAACCCCCCAAGGGAGTCCATTAAGTCCTCTCCTTTCGAATATTGTGCTCGATCAACTGGATAAAGAATTGGAATCTAGAGGCATTCGCTTCGTTCGGTTCGCTGATGACGTGCAAATGTATGCAGGTTCCAAACGTGCCGCCGAACGTATCCTCAAGAATATGACAAGCTTCCTCGAAAAGACGCTAAAACTCAAGGTCAACCGAGAGAAAAGTGCGGTAAGCCGTCCGTGGAAACGTAAGTTTCTCGGGTTCAGCTTTACACCTTCGGTGAAAGGGAAAGCTAGAGTGCGCGTCCATAAGGATTCGGTTCACAAAGCTAAGCAACGTTTACGCCAATTGACAAGTCGAAAGTGGAGTACCGATATGAAATACCGTATTGAGAAAATTAATGAATTTCTTACCGGATGGTATAACTACTTTCGCCTGGCGGAAGCGCCATCGATTTTCAAAAGAATGATGGAATGGTTGAGGAGAAGGCTCCGAATGATTCGATGGAAAGAATGGAAATTGCCCAAGACAAAAGTGAAGAATTTAATAGCATTGGGAGTGACAAAGGCGAAAGCCTTCGAATGGGGAAATACAAGAAAAGGCTACTGGCGTATAGCCAGTAGCCCAATTCTCCATCGCACACTCAATGATCACTATTGGCAACGTATGGGTTTGAAATCATTGAATGCACGTTGAATTTTATGAAACCGCCGTATACGGAACCGTACGTACGGTGGTGTGAGAGGACGGAGGTTAGTCACCTCCTCCTACTCGATTTAAAAAGGATCTAATATCTCGAT
>NZ_JBQQCN010000060.1:0-1143 GCF_052246795.1 Halobacillus sp. K22
GAAGAACCTTCAATCGGAGACGGTCATATCTTCTGAAACCAAAGGCATTTCGTTTAATAACCTTCGTCTGATTGTTTAGTCCCTCCACGAATCCATTGCTATAATTGAATGTAAAGCTATTCAAGATTTCTTTCTGCCAATTCTTCAAAGTATTGATCCCCTGCATAAACTCCCATACACCTGCTTTTTCTACCTGCTTATAGAAGTTATGTAACTCTTGCTTAACCTGAGATGGTTGTTCAATTCCAATGGTCTTCGCTCTTTCAAACCAATCCCTAAAGGATTCCTTCAATTCATAAGAGATTCGCATGTCTTCCGACATACCTAGATAGCGTTCTAGATGCCAGCGCTGCCTTTCCGTTAAGTTCTCTTCACGCTTATAGAAGACGTGCTTTTTTCGCTTACACTGCTTCCTATCGTAATGATGAAATTCTTTCTGAACACGCCTTCTCACTCGTTCGAGAGCCCAGTAGATGTAGCGACAGAAGTGAAAACGATCAGCCACAATGATAGGGCTGCCCAAGGCTTTTTGGACGGCCGATTTGAAGGCGTGGCTCATATCCATAATCACCATCTCGACCTCCGATCCCTTCTCGCGAAGATAATCTCGCACGGTATCCACGGAACGATCCGGAAGAATATCCAAGAGTTGACCGGTGTCTCCGTCGGCAATGACGACTTGGTACTTTCCTGCACTCGTATCCCCTTTGTATTCATCAATCGCAATCACAGGCGGAAGGGTTTCCACCTTCTCCAACATAGGCATGGCCAACTCATCAAAACGGCGCATGACTGTGGTTGGCGAAGTACGAAATAAGTCAGCTGTGTCTTTGAAGTTCTTTCCCTGAATGACTCGAAGGCCTAAGGCCTGGTTCCACTCTTTTGAGTGACGCTGATACCGCTCAACCAGGTCGTTATTTTCAAAGAATCGTTTCCCGCACATACAACGGTAACGACGTTTTCGGTAGAAGATGGAGGTGGTTCGTTCAAACATTTTAAGATGTTGGATTTTCTGTGTTCTGTAGTCGTGGATGCGATCGGTCCATTCCCCGCAATCCATACACCTGTGCTTCTTTCTCGGCAATTCCACATGAAGATGAAAATTCCCTTCCACTTCTTCACTTTTCTTTATAATCGCATTTT
>NZ_JBQQCN010000061.1:0-1112 GCF_052246795.1 Halobacillus sp. K22
CCTTGGTCCCAAACCAAGTGCTCTACCAAGCTGAGCTACTTCCCGTATAATGGCGCGCCCGAGAGGAGTCGAACCCCTAACCTTCTGATCCGTAGTCAGACGCTCTATCCAATTGAGCTACGGGCGCATATGAGATTATGGTGCCGAGGGCCGGACTCGAACCGGCACGGTGGGTGACCCACCGCAGGATTTTAAGTCCTGTGCGTCTGCCAATTCCGCCACCCCGGCTTGACATGTTTTTCATATGGACTATCATGTTGTTCAGTTATAAGTATATTAAAGTAACTATTGGAGCGGAAGACGGGATTCGAACCCGCGACCCCCACCTTGGCAAGGTGGTGTTCTACCACTGAACTACTTCCGCAATAAGTGCGGGTGGAGGGACTTGAACCCCCACGCCGTGAAGCACTAGATCCTAAATCTAGCGTGTCTGCCAATTCCACCACACCCGCAGGCAAATGGTGAGCCATGAAGGATTCGAACCTTCGACCCTCTGATTAAAAGTCAGATGCTCTACCAACTGAGCTAATGGCTCAAAACTTAAGATAAGTTAAAACAACTCATGGTGCCGGCCAGAGGACTTGAACCCCCAACCTACTGATTACAAATCAGTTGCTCTGCCAGTTGAGCTAGGCCGGCAACTACAGAAATAAATGGTGGAGGATGCAGGGCTCGAACCTGCGACCCCTTGCTTGTAAGGCAAGTGCTCTCCCAGCTGAGCTAATCCTCCGGATTATATAAAGTTTGGCGGCGTCCTACTCTCACGGGGATCGACCCGACTACCATCGGCGCTGAAGAGCTTAACTTCTGTGTTCGGCATGGGAACAGGTGTGACCTCTTCGCCTTCACCACCAAACCTTATTCTTTTTTCAAGGACAAGATATATTATATTGTCCTGCGAGAAAAAATTCAAGGGTAAATTACAATTTTTTTGTAAACCCTCAAAACTGGATAAGGATCATTCAACCATCGGACGAGCGAACGTTCTCTTCCGACTTCTTTTTTAAAGGATAGATAAGTCATCGATCCATTAGTATCCGTCAGCTCCACGTGTCACCACGCTTCCACCTCGGACCTATCAACCTCATCGTCTCTGAGGGATCTTACTTACT
>NZ_JBQQCN010000062.1:0-755 GCF_052246795.1 Halobacillus sp. K22
ATGGAGAGAAAGATTCATGACTTGTGATACTTATCAGTGAATGGAACATCCAGTACAGCAACACGTCCATTTGGAAAAAGAAAGCCAGGGGATCTTTGTTCAATTTGTTAGCGCAAGTAATCGTTCTATTTTTCATTTTGTTCCGGAACGGCCGCGTGGAGGAATTCCTGGTGTATCTAGTTGGAGGGGTTACGGTGATCAGTGTCTTGCAGATAATCCATTACTTAAAAATGCCGGAGCGGGATTATATTCGTTTCGAAGAACAGGCCATCGATATCCGTCGCGGTATTACCGGCCCAAGATGGCGGGCGGACGATGAGGAAGTGAAGCGGGTGCAGCAGGTTGGGAACGTGCTTACCATTAGGAAGGACAGTGGAGAAGATAAAGAAATTTATTTGGAAAATGTAACTGAAACGGATGCGGATAAAATCATCCAAGAATTTCGTAAACGATACGGTGATCGCATGCATACAAAAGCTGAAGAAGAGTCCTAATCGAATTCAGACCACACCCCCCCTTGTAAAAACGATGGTGATAGGAATCTATTAAATTCCTATCATAATTGGATGCTTAACTAGGGATTCCATTAAAATCTGAAACAGTCTATGCATTTTAATCGTATTATAAATAAGACAGAAAGGAACCAAAGAATGGAGAGAAAGATTCATGACTTGTGATACTTATCAGTGAATGGAACATCCAGTACAGCAACACGTCCATTTGGAAAAAGAAAGCCAGGGGATCTTTGTTCAATT
>NZ_JBQQCN010000063.1:0-707 GCF_052246795.1 Halobacillus sp. K22
GGTTCAACGCAGAAAAAGGTTTCGGTTTTATTGAAGTAGAAGGTCAAGACGATGTATTCGTTCATTTCTCTGCTATTCAAGGCGAAGGTTTCAAAACACTAGAAGAAAACGAAACAGTTTCTTTCGAGGTTGTTGAAGGAAACCGTGGACCGCAAGCAGCTAACGTTCAAAGATAAAACGTTAAATGAAAGACTCCCTCTCAAAAGGGAGTCTTTTTTGTTTCTTGATCCAGGTGCAGATTGTTCGTGTTCAGGTGCCGGTAAATATGAAAGCGGCCTTCTGCTAATCCAGGATACTTATGTGGAGGCGCTATTATTTTTTTCGTTAATACCAGGTGATAATGTGTAAGATCAACATAATTTGGAACTTCGACACAATGGAAGAAATTGAATATATGTGCTTCTAACAAAAAAAATTGGTACAAGGTTGACGACAATTCATTCAGGTGCTATGATAGGAATTAATTATTCTTGTTCGTTTATAAATGAAAGAAAAAGTAACCTAGTAAGTCACTTTCGTCTAGAATGAATATGCAGAGCAATAATAGTAATACAATGTGGAGAAATTCCACGCAGGAGGCAACAATTATGTTACAAGGTAATGTTAAATGGTTCAACGCAGAAAAAGGTTTCGGTTTTATTGAAGTAGAAGGTCAAGACGATGTATTCGTTCATTTCTCTGCTATTCAAGGCGAAGGTTTCAAAACA
>NZ_JBQQCN010000064.1:0-569 GCF_052246795.1 Halobacillus sp. K22
GTCCGCCGCTCGTTCCACGAGCTTCACCCCCGAAGGGGATCCGCTCGCTTCCCGCGCTCGACTTGCATGTATTAGGCACGCCGCCAGCGTTCGTCCTGAGCCAGGATCAAACTCTCCATAAAAGTAGCTTGACTTGCTCATTTGCACACCGAATGTGCTTGTTTGAATTCCTTCAATAATGAAAGAATATCTTGACGTACTGGTTGGTTCGTTCAGTTTTCAAAGATCAAAAGTGTTCATGGTGGGCCTGAGTGGACTTGAACCACCGACCTCACGCTTATCAGGCGTGCGCTCTAACCAACTGAGCTACAGGCCCCAATGTTAAAGAATTAATGGAGCGGGTGAAGGGAATCGAACCCTCATCATCAGCTTGGAAGGCTGAGGTTTTACCACTAAACTACACCCGCAATATATAATTATTATTAAATGTAAGAGTTGCTCGATGGTCGGGAAGACAGGATTCGAACCTGCGACCCCTTGGTCCCAAACCAAGTGCTCTACCAAGCTGAGCTACTTCCCGTATAATGGCGCGCCCGAGAGGAGTCGAACCCCTAACCTTCTGATCCGTA
>NZ_JBQQCN010000065.1:0-519 GCF_052246795.1 Halobacillus sp. K22
GTGCGCCCTTATTCACTTAACTATCGTCGTGAAAAGACGTTGTTTCGTTCGATGTTTCTGTTGAATGTCTTGTCATCACTAGCGTATTAAACGCTATTGATTCCTTATCCAGTTTTCAAGGTTCACACCCATTATTTAGGGTTGAATATAAAACACAAAATTATACTTTGTGTTTAAGTCATTCATTTAAATGGTGGAGCCTAGCGGGATCGAACCGCTGACCTCCTGCGTGCAAAGCAGGCGCTCTCCCAGCTGAGCTAAGGCCCCAGAATTGAATGGTGGGCCTGAGTGGACTTGAACCACCGACCTCACGCTTATCAGGCGTGCGCTCTGACCAACTGAGCTACAGGCCCATCCAATTGTTATGGGATTAAATATTTTTAAATAGTTTAATCTCTCAAAACTGAACAACCAACCAGGTACGTCTTCCGTCCGGTCCAGCTTCCACGACCATCGGTCGTTTCCGCCTTTCCGGTTTCCTTAGAAAGGAGGTGATCCAGCCGCACCTTCCGATACGGC